>DASZEE010000124.1:0-7566 GCA_035941215.1 Gaiellaceae bacterium | reverse complement strand
TGCTCGGGGCCTGTCCGCCGGATCGCCCCCGAGTCACGGAACGGCAGGCGGCCATGACGTTCCTCAACCACAAGATCCGGGCAATCTATGCCGGAGTGTTCGGCGGCCTCGGCCTGGCCGTCGGCTCGGCTCTCGACCCGCTCTCGGCCCGCTCGCAGAGCAACCAGGCGCTCGAGGCGCCGATCCATCTGAAGGCGGCACGCACCGCTGCGAAGGCTCCCGTCGGCACCCAGACGGCGCCGGTGCGGGTCGTGACTGTCAAGCAGAAGATCGAGGGCAAGCCGATCGAGTGGTGGCGCGCCCGTGCCGTCTCGAACCGGCGCACGATCAACCGCCAGTCGAGCAAGCTGCGCAGCCGATCCGGTGGGAGCTCGAACCAAAGCTCCAACTCCAGCTCGAACCAGAGCTCGAACTCCAGCTCGAACCAGAGCTCCAACTCGAGCAGCAACTCCAGCTCGAACTCGAGCAGCAACTCCAGCTCGAACTCGAGCAGCAACTCGAGCTCGAACTCCAGCAACAACTCGAGCTCCAACTCGAGCTCCAACTCCAGCAGCAACTCGAGCTCGAACTCGAGCTAGAGGATCGACGCACTACCGATGCTCCGACAGCGTTCCCAGATCGAGTTCCTCTGTCGACCGGAGGACGAGGGCCTCATCGCCGAGCCCGTGCCGGCGAAGAGCGTCCTGCCGGCCTGGTTTCGTCACCTGCCGGGAGTCGACAAGTCGCAGGTGTCCGCGACGAACAACGGCCTGACGGTCAAACGCTGCCTGCCCTTCGTCGACGCGATGTCCGCCGGCTGGATCATCCCGCTTGCCGCGCCGGTGCGACTCGAGATCAGCGAGGGCGGGCAGACCGTCACGGCCGGCTGGGAGTTCGACCGGGAGCTCGTGAGCAACCATGCCGCCTTCCAGATCGCGGGCAGTCCCCATGAGCCTCACCCTCCGATGAAGTTCCACAACTACTGGACGATCCGAACGCCGAAGGGCTGGAGCTGCCTCTTTCTTCCACCGGTCAACCGGCCCCACGGTGTGATCGAGGTGCTGAGCGGCCTCGTCGACACCGACAGCTACCGCTCGCCCGTCAACTTCCCGTTCGTCGCGATCGCGCCCGACGGTGTCTACACCCTCAAGAAGGGAACGCCGCTCGTCCAGGTGATCCCCTTTCGACGTGCCGATGTGGCGCTCGAGGGCTCCGTCCGAGCCGAGAGCGCGGAGGAAGGGGAGGAGCGGGAAAGGATCCGCCGGAGCACCCACGCCGGCGAGGGCTGGTACAAGCGAAACGCGCGAGCCGCCCGCTGAGCTCCAATGAGCTGCGGGCGCTCCGCGCCGCCGCGGCTGTTGCCTCGACGGCGCGGAGAACCTGCGCGATCAGCCAGATCAGCAGGAGCGCGCCGATCACGGCTGTCCAGAACAGCCGGCGCTTCAAGCGACGTCGCGTCACGCCGTGAGAGCCTCGCTCTCGGCCGGCGCCGCTGTCGACGTGTAGATCGGCTTGTAGCCGAGCAGACGGCCGAGCGGCGCGGCGAAAACAAGGCCCATCCGCTGCATCCAGGCCGGCGGGAAAGGCAGCTGCACCGTGTCGAACGTGGCGCGCGCGATCACGGCGAGCCGGAGTGGGTTCGGCATCCCCTTCTTGTTGGTCTTGCCGTCGGCGGCGAGCGAGAACATCGTCTCGATCAGCTGCTCGAACTTGAGCGCCGGCCGGACCTCGCAGACGAAGTGCGCCTCCTCGTCGCCGTCGTTCCAGAACTGGTGCTTCGTGCCGGCCGGAACGAGGATCCGGTCGCCGGGTCCCGCCGGAAGCTCCTGGCCGTCGAGCTTGAGCGTGAGCGAGCCCTTGAGCACCTCGAACCGCTCGTCCTGGGACGGATGCACGTGCGCCTTCGCAACGGCGCCGTTCGGCTTCACGAAACACTCGATCACGACGGCCTCGCCGTTTGTCTCCGCGGAGGTCTTCCGGAAGACGATGCGCTCGCCAGTGACCGGGTTCTCGATCGAATCTCCTGCGCGAATCATGTTGAGCTCCCTTCGTTAGATGACCGCTGAAACGATCGGGGGCTGCGCTTATGGCTCGCTTACGGCAGGCTTACGGCGGTGACCTCTGCGGACAGGGGGAGACTCGAGTTTCGGCTGCTGGGCCCGCTCGAGGTGGAGAGCGGCGGCGCCCTGCTGCCCGTCGGCGGGCCGCGCCAGCGCTCCCTCCTGGCCTTTCTGCTCCTGCGTGCGAACGAGGTCGTCAGGCGCGACGCGCTGATCGATGCGCTCTGGGGCGAGAACCCGCCCGCGCGCGTTCAGAACGCCCTCCAGGTCGCGATCCATGCCCTGCGAAAGCTGCTCGGACCGGACCGCATCGAGACGGTCGGCGACGGCTACAGGCTGCGCGTCGAGGCCGGCGAGCTCGACCTCGCCCACTTCCTCGAGCAGCAGGAGGAGGCTCCGGCCGCGGCGCTCGAGCTCTGGCGCGGGCCTGCCCTCGTGGGAGTCGACGCGCCGTTTGCGTCCGCAGAGGCGGCTCGGCTCGACGACCTTCGGCTCGCCGCCGTCGAGCGGCGCATCGATGCGGAGCTCGACAAGGGCGCACACGACGTGCTCCTGCCCGAACTGGAGCGCCTGATCTCCGAGCACCCGTACCGCGAGCGGCTCCGCGGCCAGCTCATGCGCGCGCTCTACCGCGGCGGTCGTCAGGCAGAGGCGCTCGACGCGTATCGCGAGGCACGCCGCACGCTCCGCGAGGACCTCGGCGTGGAGCCGGGTCCGGAGCTGCGGCGGCTGGAAGGCGCGATCCTGCGCCAGGATCCGGAGCTCACGCCGCAGAGGCGTGTTCGCGCAGTGAAGGGCAACCTTCCGGCGCCGCTGACGGCGCTGGTCGGCCGCGAGCTCGAGCTGGCCGCGGTGACCGGGCTGCTCCGCCGCCCCGACGTCCGCCTCGTCACCCTCACCGGTCCGGGCGGAACCGGAAAGACACGGCTCGCGCTCGAGGCCGCATGGGAGTTCGGGAGGGCGCTGCCCGACGGAGGCTATTTCATCGACCTGGCCCCGCTCGACGATCCCGAAGACGTCGCCCCGGCAATCGCGCACGCGTTGCCTCTCGGCGAGGGCCGCGGCACGACGCTCGACAGTGTCAAAGAGGCTCTGAGAGAGCGGACGACCCTGCTGTTGCTCGACAACTTCGAGCGCGTCGACGACGCAGCACCGGTCGTGAGCGAGCTGCTGGCCGCCGCGCCCGGGCTACGCGTGCTGGTCACGAGTCGGTCGATTCTCCGGCTGTCCGGCGAGCACGAGTACCGCGTGCCGCCGCTCCGGCTGCCGACCAGCGTGGACGTTCGCCGTCTGGACGCGCTCGCCCAGAACGAGGCCGTCGCGCTCTTCGTGGCGCGCGCAGAGGCGATGCGCCACGGCTTCCGGCTCGACGAGGAAAACGCGACGGCAGTCGCCGAGATCTGCGTCGCGGTCGACGGCCTTCCGCTCGCCCTCGAGCTCGCCGCGGCACGCGTTCGGCAGCTCGCGCCCGCCGAGCTCGTCGAACGACTAAGGGAGCGGCTCGTCGTCCTCACGGAGGGGCCGCGGGACCAGCCCAAACGCCACCAGACGCTGCGCGCAACGATCGAGTGGAGCCACGACCTGCTCGAAAACGATGAGGGCGAGCTTTTCGCGGCACTCGGCGTCTTCGCCGGCGGCTGCACACCGGACGACGCCGAAGCGGTTTGCGGGGCGTCGGGGGAAGGGCTTGAGCGTCTGGTCGACCGGAGCCTGGTGCAGCGCGACGACCTCCGCTACTCGATGCTCGAGACGATCCGTGAGTACGCGGTGGAGCGATTCGAGGCGGGAGGAGGCGCCGAGGAGTTGCGGCGCCGCCATGCGGTCCGGTTTGCGGCGCTTGCGGAGGAGGCCTCCGCTGCGCTGTGGGAGTCGGTGCAGGGCCCCAACCGCGCGTTCTGGCTCGAGCGGCTCGAGACCGACTACGCGAACCTGCGGTCGGCGCTCGCGTGGTCCGACCGATCAGACCCCGAGCTGGCTCTGCGGATCGCCGTCGGCCTGCTCGAGTTCTGGCTCAGTCGCTGCCACTTCGAGGAGGGGCTCGCGTGGCTCGAACGCGCCATCTCGGGCTCCCCTGACGCCGAGGCGTCACTGCGTGCGCGGGCGCTGCATTCGGCCGCCTTCCTCGCGCTCGGTCGTGGCGATGCGGAGCGTTGCTCGGCCCTCGGAGAGGAAAGCCTCGCGCTCTATCGGAGCCTCGGCAACCACGAAGGCATCGGGCGGACGGCCCACCTGCTCGGCCAGGCCGCGATCGAGCTCGGCCAGCGCGATCGCGCGCTCGCGTACGCAGACGAATCGCTGCGGCTGGCGCGGGAGCTCGGGCACGTCCGCGGGTTGATTGTCTCGCTGCGCGAGCTGGGCGTACTGACCGCGCAGGGCGGGGAAGACGGCCGAGCGAATGAACTGTTCGACGAGTCGGAGCAGCTCGCCCGCGAGCACGGAGACGACTCGGCGCTGGCGGCCATCCTGCTCGACCGAAGCAGGCTGGCACTCTCGGCTCGAGATACCGAATCGGCAGCGAGGCTGGCCGCCGAGGCGGTCGAGCTGTACCGAAGGTACGGCACGACCGGGGGGATCGCAGAGGGTGTTCACGTGCTGGCGCTTGCCGCCGAGGCCGACGGAAGACCGGACCGGGCGGCGCAGCTCCTCGGGGCTGCCGAGGCGCTGCGCGATTCAGCCGGAACACCGCTCGCGGCCGCCAGCGCCGGCGGCCTCGAGGATGCGGTCCAGAGGGCGAGCGCCGTGCTCGGGGAGGCCGCGTTCGCGGCCGCACACGCCGAAGGTCGCGCCCTGTCGGTGGATGAGGCGGTGGCGCTGGCCGTTGCCGACGAGCCGACATCAGCTACGGCCTAGATGTCCCCGGCAAGAATCGAACTACCGCTCACATCTCGCTTACGCTGCCTGAAGCAAAGGGTGCGACGGAGGGAGCGGAGATGGCAGGCAAGGCTGACTTCACGGAGCAGGAGTGGCAGACCATGCAGAAGGGCGTGACTGGCTCGGCCATGCTCGTCTCCGTCGCCGACAAGGGATTCCTCGACGCGTTCAAGGAGGTGGGCGCTCTCACCAAGCATCTCTCGGAGTCGAGGAAGAAGAGCGAGTCCCCGCTGATCCAAGAGCTCGCCGAGGTGCGTGGCACCGGCTTCGGGCTCACCACGTCGGCCGAGGAGGTCGAGAGCGGAACAACGGAGGCGTTGCGCTCCGCCGTCAGCACACTACGGGCGAAAGCGCCTGACGAGGTGCAGGCCTACGGCGACTTCGTGCTCGACGTCGCGCAGTCCGTAGCCGCCGCGGCGGACGAAGTGGGCGCGAGCGAGACCGAGGCGCTCGACAAGATCAGGGCGGCACTCCAGACGGCCTGAACTGGCTGAGTCCACTCGGGTGAGGCTTCGGGTCTAGATGGAATCTCTGGCCTACGTCATCACCTCGGGGTGGGCCAGCGGCGTCAACGTCTACGCGACCCTGCTCGTGACGGGGCTCGTCGGCCGCTACGGGGACGTCGAGAGGATCCCGGACGTACTCGAACGAACCGACGTCCTGCTCCTCACGGCAGCGTTGTCGGCGCTCGAGTTCGTCGCCGACAAGATTCCCTACGTCGACAGCGCCTGGGACGCCGTGCACACGGTGATCCGGCCGACCGTCGGAGCGATCCTGGGTGCGCTCGTGGCCGGCGAGGCCGACGACCTGGGCGAGGCGGTCGGCGCCGTGCTCGGAGGGACGACCGCGCTCGCCAGCCATGCGGCCAAAGCAAGCCTCCGGCTCGCAGTCAACGCGTCTCCGGAGCCCGTGTCCAACATCGTCCTCAGCCTTGCGGAGAACGCTGCCGTCGTCAGCGTGCTGCTGCTCGCGATCGACTACCCGTGGGTGGCGCTGGCGATCGCCATGGTGCTGCTGGTCGCGGCCGGTGCGCTCGCTGTGGTGCTGGTACGGACCATCCGTCGGGGCTTAGACCGGCTCCTAGGGGTGCGCCCGGGCGCCGAACCGCCCCGTTCCGGAGCTGTCGGCTCGCCGCCGCGGCGACGCTAGACGTCGAGAAGGGTCTCGTTGAGCGAAAGCGCGCCCCGCCCGCGACCGCCGACGGCGGGCACGGGCGAGGCGCGCTCAGATTCAGGAGGCGTCGGCTAGCGAGGTCGTCCAGACGCTGCGCCCGTAGGTCGCTGCGTAGAGCGTCTCACTGCCGGCGGGCAGGTCGATGTCGTTGATCGGCACGAGCGGAAGGTTCGCCCCGACCTTGATCCACGTCTTGCCGAGGTTCGTCGTGCGGAACACGCCGACGTCGGTGGCGATGAAGAGCCATTTCGGCTTCGACGGGTGGCGGATGACGTCGTTGACGGGCGCCTGCGGGATCTGCTTGCCGGCGATGTCGACCCACGTGTTGCCGCCGTCACTCGTCATGATGATGTGCGGATACGCCTCACCCGAGCGCCAGCCCGAGAAGGTCGCCCAGGCGATCTTCGGGTTGTCCTCGTCGACGGTGATCCGCGTGACCCACCGGCCGGGGAAAAGCGAGCTCTTCAGCTCGGTCCAAGTCACCTCGGCGGCCGGGGCCATCGCGTTGCGGCTCACCCACATCCGGCCGCTGTCGGTGCCGGCGTAGAGGAGGTTCGGGTCCGCCTCGGTTGTGCCGAGCGCCGTGATCGTGCCGAAGCCCGGTGCACGCGGGAGCTCGGGCCCGTCTGTGAGGTCCCCACTGATCTGGACCCAGGCGCGGGGCGTCGTGTTTGCCGGCTCGGTGTCGATCCGATAGACGTTCTCGCTAGCGCCGAACAGGAACCTTGGGTCGGCTGCGAACTCGAGCGGCGCGACCCAGTTCTTGCGCGCACCCGGGATCGTCATGGCGACCCCGTTGTTCGAACCGGGGAAGAACCGGCGGCAGCCGCCGTTCTGGGAGCAGCCGTAGAACTTCCGGTCGTTCGTCGGGTCGATCCGGTTCATCATCCCGTCGCCGCCGACGTAGGCCATCCAGTCGCCGGTGACGGTGTTGTCGTTCTGCCAGGACTTCAGCGAGTTGTTGTCCTGCGAGCCGGCGTTGACGCGCGTTCCGTCCTGGACCGAGACGTCCATCGCATAGAACTGCGTTACGGGCAGGCGTGGGGTCTTGAACCACAGCCCTGCGGCCCTGCCGTTCTCATTCGAAACGTAGGAGCCGCCGTCGTTGCCGAGGTAGACCCGGCCCGGCGTGAGCGGATCGAACTCGAGGCCGTGCTGGTCGGCGTGGATCACGTTCGTGGACCGCGTGGTCCAGGTGAGGCCGCCGTTCAGGCTTTCGGCGTAGCTGACGCCGGCGACGAAGATGTGGTCGGGATTGGTCGGATCGACGTACACGCGCCCGAACCACCACGCGAAACCGCCGCTGATCGACTGGAGCGTGCCGCTGCTCTGCGGGACCTGCGTCCACGTCGCGCCGGCATCGTTGCTCACGAAGAGGCCGTTGAAGTTCCCGCGAGCCGTGCTCGAGATCAGGTAGGCACGGGTCGAATTACTGTCGCTGAAGTCGACGCCCATGCGGCCGACGAGGTTGTCCGGCGTCTGC
>DASZEE010000123.1:0-4041 GCA_035941215.1 Gaiellaceae bacterium | reverse complement strand
GTGAAGAGGACCAGCAGGAGCCTGATCCGGCGGTTCGAGAGTCGCTTGTTCACCGCCCGCCGAGGTCGAGGTACGTCGTCGTGGCCGGATCGGCGGGCAGGTAGCCAAGGCGGTTCCGCGCGAGGCTGCTGGTGCGTGCGGAGGCCGAGCGCGTCGCGAGGTCGGACGCGAGCTCGGCGGACTCGGCGCGAAGCTTGTCGCGGTCGCGCGCGAGCTGGTCGAACTGGAGGTTGAGCCGTAGCACGGCGACGTTGAGCGCCACGACGCCGGCGAGCAGGACGCCCACGAGGACGATCCACACCGCACCCCCGGCCGTCCGCCGCTGGACCTTGGCGCGGCGCCTCGGCCGCGCGCCGGCGCGAGAACGTGCGACCGCGACGGCCATCAGGTCTTGACGGCTCCCCGCAGCCGCGCCGACGCGGCGCGCGGATTGGTCGCGATCTCCTGCGCGCTCGGCCGTACCGCCTTGCGAGTCAGGACCCGGAGCGAGGGCTCCTTCCCGCACACGCAGACGGGGAAGTCCGGCGGACAGGTGCAGCCGTGTGCCTCGGCCCGGAAGAACCGCTTGACGATCCGGTCCTCGAGCGAGTGGAAGCTGATGACGGCAATGCGGCCGCCCGGTGCGAGCATCTCGAGCGCGGCGGGCAGCGCAGCCTCGAGCGCTCCCAGCTCGTCGTTCACGGCGATTCGAAGCGCCTGGAACACGCGCCGAGCCGGATGGCCGTCGCCGAACCGCGCCGGCGTAGGGATCGCAGCCTTGATCGTTTCCACGAGCTGACCCGTCGTCTCGAACGGCTCGCTGCGCCGCTCGCGCGCGATTCGCTTCGCGATCTGCCGCGCGTAGCGCTCCTCGCCGTAGGAGCGGAAGATCTCCGTCAGCTCCCGCTCGCTCGCCTCGTTGACAAGCCCGCGCGCCGAGACCTCCGCCGTCGGATCCATCCGCATGTCGAGCGGCGCGTCGGCCGCGTAGGAGAACCCCCGCTCCGGCCGGTCGAGCTGCATGCTCGAGACGCCGAGGTCGAAGAGGATCGCGTCGGCGCCGCGGCCGTTGTCGGCGAACCGCTCCAGCACGTCGGCGAAATCTCCGGCCAGGAACCGCGCCTTCACGCCGGCCCGCCGCCGGAACGACTCGAAGTACGGCTTGACGTTCGGATCTCTGTCGATGGCGACGTACTTGCCCTCGCCCCTCAAATCCTCGGCGAGCACGGCGGCATGCCCGCCGGCCCCGAAGGTGGCGTCGACCACCGTGTCGCCCGGCTGCACGTCGAGCAGGCGCCGAACCTCCTCGGCGAGGACGGGGACGTGATCAGTCGCGTTTGGCTGCAAGACGCTCGGCAACATGCTCCGCACTCCCTTCGACCTCGTTGAGCTCCCGCCGCCAGGTCTCCCGATCCCAGATCTCCAGGTGATCGTGGATTCCGGCGACAACGACTTCCCGCTCGAGGCCGGCGTAGCGGAGCAGGGCTCCTGGAATCATGATTCTGCCCTGCTTGTCCAGCTCCGCCTCGGCCGCGCCGGAGAAGAAGTGGCGCTGCAGCTTCCGGCCCTCGCTGCTGAGCGGATCGAGACCCGCAACACGCGACTGGAACCGCTCCTGCCAATCGCCTCGCGGGTACGCGTAGAGGCAGCCGTCCATGCCGCGCGTGACGACGACGCCTTCGGACATGGCGTCTCTGAACCGGGCCGGAAGGGTGAGCCGGTTCTTGTCGTCGATGGTGTGTTCGTACTCTCCAAGCAGCATGTTCGTGCCATCAGCAGTCTCCCACTTTCCCCCACTTTAGACCACTCTTCCCCACTTCGTCAACAGTGGGTGGCCGAACGTCAGCCGAGGTCCGCGACCTGGCCGAGGCGAAGCTCGTCGTCGGATGCGGCGGCCAGGCGCTTCGGCACCACCATGCGCCAGGCGTCGAAGACGAGCTCGAGCAGCTCCTGCTCGTCGATCGCGTCCAGACGGACGTGCACCCAGTTGTAACGGAGGTCGCCCGGATCGGGCTGCATGAACTTGTCGGGCCAGGTCTGGATCAGCGCATCCCGCTCCTCCTTGGGGAACGCGAAGCCCATCACCGTCTCGTCGCGCGAGAAGGCGAGATAGACGATCCGGCCGACGCGGAACTTGACCCGGCCCCGAACCAGGGCTTCGTACGACCTGGGCAGACCGGCCGTCAGCGCCCGCACGTCGTCGATCGTCACCACGATCGAGTCATAGTCGATCGTGGCCGGCCCGCGTCATCGCAGCGGCCGCGCGCTCGGCGGCGAACCTGAGTGCGTCCTCGGCAGGGCGGCCCTCCCCGAGGGCGTAAGCGAGACCGGCGGCGAAGCAGTCGCCGGCTCCGTAGACGTCCTTCAGCGGCCCGGGTAATGGCGCAGGACCCCAGCGGCCCTCGTAGCCGTCGGCGGTGAAGCGGCCTCCGGCGCTGCCCTCGGTCGTGGCCACGAGCTTGGGCGCGGGATCGAGATCGCCCGGCCGGTAGCGCTCGCTCGGATCCCGGTGGCTGTGGACGAGCCCGTCGAGCTCGACCCCGGCCGCCGCGAGGGTCGGGAGCTCTCTGGCGGTCGCGACGAGCGCCCGGGCGCGGCGCGCGAGCCGGAGGGCATCCGGGTCGCCACCGCAGAAGTACACGGCGTCCGCGGCCGCGAGCTCCTTCCACGCGAGTGGATCGCCGCCGTGCGGCACGAGCTTCTCGCCGATCACGGTAATCGTCCGCTCGCCGCCGTCGTCGAGGAATGTGAAGCCACGCCGCTGTGGACGGTCGCGCGTGACCACTTCGAGCCGGAGGTCGAGCGAGCGCAGAGCGAGCTCGGCGCGGACGCCGAGCTCGTCGTCCCCCAACGCCGTGAAGAACGTCGTCTCCGCGCCCAGTCGCACGAACTCGGCCGCCGCGACCGCGCCGCCTCCCGCCGCCTCGGACCAGCCCTCGAGCGCAGTCACGATCTCGCCCGGCTCGGTCACGCGCTCGACGCGCACGAAGTCGATCCACTCCACATGCCCGACGACGGCACATCTCATCTCACACCCTCCGCGGCCTCCACGTTGAAGAGGATGATGGAGGTGATGACCGTCCCGCCGTTCGAGCGTTTCTACGCGGAGAACCGCGACGCCGTGTTCGCGCACCTCGTGCGCCTGCTCGGACGGCAGCGGGCCGAGGACGCGTTCCAGGAGACCTTTCTCCGGGCGCTCCGCGGCTACGACAGCCTTCGGCACGGCCGCTACCTGCGGGCCTGGGTGTTCACGATCGCGACCCGGGTCGCCGTCGACGAGGGACGGAAACGGCGCCCAGAACCGGCGGCAGAGCTTGACGGCGAGACGACCGACGATCGTCCCACCTATGCGCAGATCGAGCACCTCGCGGACGAGCTCCCGGAGAAAGAGCGCGCCGCCGTCGTGCTCCGGTACGGCTACGACCTCCCCTACTCGGACATCGGCACCGCCCTCGGGTCCAGCGAGGAGGCGGCCCGCCAGGCCGCGTCCTCCGGCGTGCGGCGCCTGCGAAGGAGGCTCACATGACTTCGGTTCCCAAGGCACTCGACAGCCGCTTCCGGCAGGCCGCCGCCGAAGCGGGACTCGTCGACGTCTCGTTCGACGTCGCCGACACACAGATCGGCCCGCTCCTCCTCGCCGTGACCGAGCGGGGACTCTGCCGGATCTCGTTCGATCCGGAGCCCGAGCGGGAGACAGAGACGCTCGCCCGTACCTTCGGCGTGCGTGTGCTGCGCGCGCCGCGCGAGGTCGATTCCGTGCGGCGCGAGCTCGACGAGTACTTCGAGGGCCGGCGGCGCGATTTCGACCTCGAGGTCGACCTCAGCCCGCTGCCTGTGTTCCAGCGGGACGTCCTCGAGGAGCTCGTCCAGGTGCCGTACGGAAACGTCGACACCTACGGCGGGCTGGCCCGGCGGATCGGCCGCCCCCGCGCGGCACGGGCCGTGGGCGGTGCGCTCAACCGTAACCCGATCCCGATCGTCGTGCCGTGTCACCGCATCGTCGGCGCAACCGGAAACCTCGTCGGCTACGGCGGCGGGCTCGAGCGGAAGCGCACGCTCCTG
>DASZEE010000122.1:0-13668 GCA_035941215.1 Gaiellaceae bacterium | reverse complement strand
AGGGGGCTCACGCTGCAGACGCTGCAGCAGCGGGTGACTCCGCGCGTCACGCTCGCGCCCGGGAGCTACCGGCTTCGCGTGCGGGTGATCTTCCAGCGGGGAACCGGCAGCCCGGCCGTCACGTTCCGGGCCACGATCCGGATCTGCAGCGCCGCGCGCGCTGCCCGGCCGCCCTTCACGGGCTAGTGCCTTCGTGGAGTTACGTCGCTGAGCCGTCCGCCGCGAGGCGGTTGCGCATCGTTTCCTCGATGCGACCGGCGATCGCCGGCTGCTCCTGCTGGAGCTGACGAAACTCGGTGCCGAACATGACGAGCAGCCTCAGGGGTGGGTGCGGTAGTCGTCAGCCGGACAGTGCGCCGCCGCCTGCCGCGTCGGAGTAGATTCTCGCCGTGATTCGGTTGATCTTCCGCACGATCGTGGCGCTCGCGGCGAACGCCGTCGGGCTGATCGTCGCGGCCGCCGTGCTCGACGACATGCGCCTCGACGCGATCGGCTTTGTCGTCGCGGTACTGATCTTCACGGTCGTATTCGCGCTGCTGCAGCCGTTTCTCCTTGTCCAGCTGCGGCGATCGGCCCCGGCGGCGATCGGTGGCATCGGGCTGATCGCGACGCTCGTCTCGCTGATCATCACCGACCTCGTCTCGGACGGCTTCACGATCGACGGCGCGGTCACATGGCTGCTCGCGGCCGTGATCGTGTGGGCTTCCTCGGTGCTTGCGGCATTCATCCTGCCGTTCCTCGGCTTGAAGAGATTCCTCGAAGAACGGCGCGACTAGAACCACAACTTCGACCCGACGGAACCGTCCTAGTGAGGGATGCGCCGGCAGATGCCGTCCGTATCCTGAGCTTCACCTAGACGGTTCTGTCGGCATGTGCACCAACTGCAACTTGATCACCCCTCGCGGCGCGCACGACATCTGCCATGCCTGCGCGGTCTCGCTCCGCGCCGAGGCCCGGCGGGGCCTCGAGGCGATCGAGGAGTACCTCGACGGGTGGTCGCTCCTTCAGCGCTGGGGCGCGGACGAGGAGTGAGGACGGCCCCGGCCCGGAGCCGGAACCGTCCTCGGAGAACGAGCTAGGCCTTTGCCTTCACCTTGGTCTTCGTCCGCGGCTTTCGCCGCGTGACGAGCGTCTCGCGGACCTCCTTCAGCTCCTCGATGACGTCCGGCTTGACCGGACGGTCGTCCGGGATCCGGTCATCCAGCGTGTCGATCACCGAGTCGATCGTCTTCTCCGCCTCGGCCTCGGCACCGGCCGCCGCCAGCCGCCGCGCGATCCTCGTCGCGACGGTGCGGTAGCGGATGTGCCCGAGCGACTCGGCGGCCGCGTCTGCCTCGTCGACCAGGGCCGGCTCGATCAGCTCGACGGCCTCGTCCGGCTTCGCGGGTGTGACCTCGAGGTCGAGCCCGTCGGCGGTGGCGACGATTTCCTTGTAGTCGATGGTCAGCGGATTGCCGAGGGCCACCCGCGCGTGCAGGGCGATCCGCCGCTCCGGGAACCGCTCGACGACCTCGTGGAGCAGGTCGTTTGTCTCCTCGAAGTGGCGGCTGCCGCCGAAGACGAGCACCCGTGCCGTGTCCTGCGTGAACAGATCGCCGGCCGAGTACTCCTCGTCGCGTGAGATCGGCGGAGCAATCCGCAGGACGAACGGCTCGGACACAACGTCCTCGTCGCCCACCCGCGCCGCCGCCTGGATCACGTACGTGCCCGGCTCGGCCACGTCCCAGCCGTTGAGGCCGGCCGACGCCAGCACGGTGCCGTACATCGGCTCGCCGGGCAACAGCGCCTTGCGCTCCGGCGCGATGCACTTCTGCCGGAACGGGACGAGCTGCCTCGCGTCCTTGCCCTGCTTCTTGACGATCACCGTCAGAGAGTCGGCGTCGAGCACATCTGACTCCACGAGCCGCGGCTGGTCGCCGATGTTCGTCAGCTTCAGCTCGAGCCAGACGGGCTCCATGAACTCGTAGCGCGCCTGCTCGCGGTTGACGCGGAGCTCGAGCGTCATCGTCGGCTCCTCCGGGACGGAGGCCTCCTCGAAGCCGTGGTGGTCGAACCAGGCCGCGTTCCCCATCTGCACGAACCGCTCGGGTGCGTGCCGCAGGAAGAGCAGCTCGCGGTCGCTGAAGCGGTACTCGAACGTCGAGAAGAACGACGCCTGCCCGCCGGCGACGTAGTACGGGTAGTTCATGGGGCTGCGGGCCTCGGGCTCGTCGGCCGTCGGGATCCAGGGCGTGCCGAGGGTCTTCTGCCACGAGTGGGCGAGGTTGAAGGCGTGCCCCATCTCGTGGATCGCTGTCCAGAACCGCATCCGGTCGATCCACGCGGCCGGATTCGGGTCGTTCGCCGGCGGGTTCGCGATGAACGAGTCGACGAAGAGCGCGGTGCCCTGTCGGTGGTTCGGACCGATGTCGTCGAACATGATCCCGCCGAGGCCTGCGCCGGACTCGTGCATGGACGCGTAGAAGACCCACATCGCCCACTGCGCCTTGCTGACGTTCCGCGACCAGTGAACCTGCATTGCGTCGTGCATCTCCATGTCCGACCAGGTCGTTCCGGGTGGGGCCGGGATCTGGCTGGATGGGTTCGTGCTCACCTGGCAGCCGGCCCGCCGGAAGACGGTCGGGATGAACAGGTTCTCGCACGGGAGCGACGCAGGGCGGGTCGGATGGGCACAGGTGTCGATCGCCGTGTCGGCGACCTCGCCTTGCTGGAAGTCGAACTCGAAGTTGACGGTGCGGAAGTACGACGACGAGAACCGGTAGGTCACGGTTCGGTTCGGGACGCCGCCGCCGCTGAAGACGATCTTGACGGAGCGGCTGCTCGGGAACTGGCTCCGCGTCGCCTTCACGTCGACCATCGTGTACGGGAACGACGCGGTGGCGCCGTCCTTGTACCAGATCGCCCCGGCCCACCGGCTCGGGCCGATCTTGCGCAGCCTGGCGATCCAGTGGATGCGCTGGATGAGATAGCCGCTGATCGTCCCGCTGACCGCCAGCTGCGGGTAGCGACCATCGACGTCTAGCCGGATCTGCTCCTTGCGGATCGGGCGGATGCCGTTCGGCGCCGGCTCCAGTGCGATCGGCAGGTTGGAGCCGATCGGCCTGGCGTAGAGGCCGCTGGCGGGCGCGAGCCCGGCCGTCGAGAGGGCCTCTGTCACCGGGGCCGGTCTTGCCTCCGCGTCCGCCTCCTCGACGTTGAGGAGCGCTTGCCCCTCGTCGTACGGTTCCATGGGTTCCTCCTGCTCTGGAATGAGTGCCGCAGCGGACGGGTTGGGTTGGTGTTCGCTCCCTCCTCTCTACGCGTAGCCGAGGTGCTCTGGGTAGGCGGCGACGAGCTGCCCGTCCCGGAGCGAGATTGCGACGTTCGGCTGGCTGCGTGGATCGAGCTGGAAGGTCTCGCGCGCCTCCTGGGTCGGGACGTCGACCTCCAGCATGAACGGGCCGTCAGGCACCTCGAGCTGTGCGTCGGCCGCGTGGCTGATCTGCGTCCTGGTCGTGACGTCCTCGCCGCGGTAGGCCTCGTTGCCGTCGACGCGGATCAGCACGTCGTCGCCTTCGAACCCATCTTGGAGTGCGACGTTGATCAGCATGCAGCCGCCTTTCACCGTACGACGGACCCAAGGCCGATACAAGGGAGCTACCGGGTGGCGGCGAGCTGGCCGCAGGCGGCGGCGATGTCGCGGCCGCGGGTGAGCCGAACCGTGGACGGGATTCGGGCCCCGTCCAGCACCCGCTTGAACGCGGCGATCGCCTCACGCGAGGAGCCGTCGTACATCCCTGTCGGGTTGTACGGGATCAGGTTCACCTTGAAGACCTTCGGATCGAGCAGCGCGGCGAGCTCTCCGGCCCGCTCGCGTGAGTCGTTCACGCCGGCGAGCAGGACGTACTCGACGAAGACCTTGCGGCCCCGCAGCTCGAAGTAGCGCCGGCACTCGGCGAGGACGGACGGGAGCGGGTAGCGGTCATTGACCGGCATCAGCTCGGACCGCAGCCGGGGATCGGCGGCGTGGATGGAGAGCGCGAGGCGGATCGGCTCCTCGACCTCGTCGACGTAGCGCGTGAGCCCGGGCATCCAGCCGACGGTCGAGATCGTCGTCCGTCTGTGCGTGATCCCGATCTCGGGCATGCGGCGCGCGGCCGTCAGCACCTCGTCGTAGTTCAGGAACGGCTCGCCCATGCCCATGAACACGAGGTGGTTCACGGGCTCGATGCGCCGGAAGTGGAGCACCTGGTCGAGGATCTCCGACGCCTTCAGGTTCCGGCCGAAGCGCATCTGGCCCGTCGCGCAGAAGGTGCACGTGAGCGGGCAGCCGGACTGGGCGGAGACGCAGACGGATCTTCTCCCGTCGCGGTAGCGCATCAGGACCGCCTCGACGGGCCTGCCGTCGGCGGTGCGGAAGAGCGCCTTGACGGTGCCGTCCGCCGCGGTCGCCTCGTCCTCGACGGCGAGTGACGAGAACGGCACGGTTTCCGCGAGGCGCGCGCGGAGCGTCAGGGAGAGGTTCGTCATCTCGTCGTAGCCCCCCGCGCCGCGCGCGACCCATTCCCACACCTGCCCGGCGCGGAAGGACGGCTCGCCTGCGTCGGCGAGCGTGCGTTCGAGCAGCGCGAGATCCACGCCGCCACGGTAGCGCCGGGTTACGGCTTGAGTGGGAGCCGGAACCGCAGCGCCGGGCCAAGCGGGTTCGATCCCAGCCGCCAGGTGACGCGGTACACGCCCCGGCCGGAGTGCGGGAACTGCCCGCCGAATTTCACTCTGGACATCCACATCTGCCCGGGGCGCATGGCGTAGGAGCGGCAGCGAGCGGCCCCGGCCGGCGGCCGGACGCAGAGGCGATAGCGAAGGAAGTAGCGCGCGGCCGTGGTCAGCTCGAAGTAGACGGCACCACTCCTCGAGACGACGCCGTAACAGACGTCGCCGCTCGCGCTGCAATGGCTCGCGATCACCTTCCGCGGGGCAGGCGCGGCCGACGCCGACGCGGCCACGGCGGTGGCCGCGAGGGCGGCTACGAGGACGGCGCTGCGCATTCCCAATTTCATCGTTTCGCGGTATACCGTTCCTGCGTGAGACTCGTCCGCCTCCTCGTCTGCACGCTCGCTGCGCTCGCACTCGTGTCTCCGGCGGCGGAGGCCGCGGTCTCGTCGGGCGCCTACGGCAACACCGCCCGCTTTGACCGGCTGACCGGGCAGAAGACGGAATCCGGCCTCGTCTTCCTCGGCTGGGATCAGGGCCGGACCTGGGGCTCGAAGTACGCGTTCTTCCTGAGCCGGCTGGGCGAGCGGCCGCACATCGCGCTGCACCCGGAGGGACGTGGGCGGATCATGACGCCCAGTGCGATCGCGCTCGGAAAGGGAGACGCGCACCTGATCGGTCTCGCGCAGGCGATCGCCGACTCGGGCAAGCCGGCGATCATTCGGCCACTCGGCGAGATGAACAACTCCAAGAACCCGTACTGCGCGTTTACGTCGAGCGGCGCACGGCGCGGACCCGCCTACTCGTCGCGCTGGTACCGCAAGGCCTTCCAGCGCATCTTCATCCTCATGCACGGCGGCACCGCCCGCGCGATGACCGCCCGGCTTCGTGGGCTGCGGATGCCGGGCGTGCGCACCGACATCCCGGCAGCCCGAGCTCCGCAGATGACCGTCGTCTGGAACCCGCTCGCGGTCGGCGTTCCCAACGTGGCCGGCAACCACTACCGCGCCTACTACCCCGGCGGAAAGTACGTGGATGCCTACGGCAACAACTACTACAACACGGGCGGCGGGTACGCGTTCTTCAAGACCGAGGAGCTGTACCGGGCGTTCCCGCGCGAGCCGTTCATGTTCCCGGAGTGGGGCCTCTCGGTGGACGATCCCGCGTACGTCCGCGCCTTCGCGACCTTCGTCCGGCGGCATCCCCGCGTGCGGTTCATCAGCTTCTTCAACGGCCCGGCCGGTGGCGCCTTCGACATTGGCACCAAGCCCCGCAGCCGCGCGGCCTACAGGCGCTTCATCGTTCCCTTGACGCGCTGAGCGTGACCTACCTTCCCGCAGACGATCGCTACAGCCGGATGGAGTACCGCAGGAGCGGTCGCAGCGGCCTCTTGCTGCCCGCGATCTCGCTCGGGCTCTGGCACAACTTCGGAGCCGACGACCGCCCGCTCGAGGTCGGCCGCGCGATCATCCGGCGGGCATTCGACCTCGGGATCACGCACCTCGACCTCGCGAACAACTACGGGCCGCCGTACGGCTCGGCGGAGGAGAGCTTCGGCCGGATCATCCGCGACGACCTGGCGCCGTACCGCGACGAGCTGATCATCTCCACGAAGGCCGGCTACGACATGTGGCCGGGCCCCTACGGCGAATGGGGGTCCCGCAAGTACTTGCTCGCGAGCCTCGACCAGAGCCTTCGCCGGATGAGCCTCGACTACGTCGACATCTTCTACTCGCACCGGTACGACCCGGACACGCCCCTCGAGGAGACGATGGGCGCTCTCGACAGCGCCGTCCGTCAGGGCAAGGCGCTCTACGTCGGCGTCTCGTCGTACTCGGCAGTGAAGACCGCGGAGGCGGCTGCGATCCTCCGCGCGCTGGGGACGCCATTCGTCATCCACCAGCCGTCGTACTCGCTGCTGAACCGCTGGATCGAGGAGGAGCTGCTCGACAGGCTGGCAGAGCTCGGCCTCGGCTGCATCGTCTTCTCGCCGCTCGCCCAGGGGATGCTCACGGACAAGTACCTCGACGGGATCCCCGAGGGGTCTCGTGCGACGCGCGACAGCTCGCTCTCGCCGACGCTCATCACGGACGAGGCTCTGTCCAAGATCCGCGCGCTGAACGAGCTCGCCGAGAGGCGGGGTCAGACCCTGGCGCAGATGGCGATCGCCTGGACGCTTCGCGATCCGCGCATCACCTCGGCGGTCGTCGGTGCGAGCAGCGTCGATCAGCTCGAGGCGAACGTGGCCGCGCTGGACCGCCTCGACTTCACCGAGGACGAGCTGGCGGAGATCGACCGCTTCGCGACCGACAGCGAGATCAACATCTGGGCCGAGTCGAGCCGGGAGTAGCGGGCCAAGAAAAAACGCGACTTCCTCGGCGTTCGGGAGGATCTGCGGTCGGGTCACGCGAACCGCGACAATTCCAGCCGTGGCGTTGCTCGCGTCTCCACCGCCCGCGCCGGTCGTCGTTTCGCCCGCGGCCTACGAGATCTCGTTCGGACGGGTCATCGGCCGGGTGAGCGCCGGGACGCAGAGGGTGGTCGTCAGCATCGACGGCCGGATCGTGGCCAGCAAGGACGTCGGACGGAAGCGGTTCGACTTCGCGGTTCCGCTTCCGGCTCGGGACGTCCGGCTCACGGTCAGCGCGGTCGACGGGCAGGGACACGGCTCCTCGACGACGATCGGCCCCGTGTTTTCACTTCCCGCCGCGGCTGAGCCCCGCGGGCCGCCGAGGAGGAGCAGAGAGGATCCCCGCCTGGCACGCACGATTCGGTCGCTCGCGCGCGCGTTTCCGGGCATCTGCGGCGTCTATGTCCAGGACCTGCGCACCGGTGCGGGCGCCGCCTGGAACGCCGGCGCGCGGTTCCCGGCCGCATCGACCGTCAAGGTCGCGATCGCGATCGAGGTTCTCCGCAGGCTTGGCGGGAAGCCGCCGCGTGGCAGCCGGCTCGACAGGCTGCTCCGCAAGGCGATCGTCCCGTCCGACGACCGGGCGGCGAACGACCTGCTCACGTGGCTCGGCGGCTCGACGAGCGGCGGGGCCGCTTACGTGAACCACCTCTTCCGCGCGCTCGACATGCACGACACGGACATGTACGGCGGCTACATCGTCCAGCAGGGGCGGATCCCGATCAGGACGGGCGCCCAGCCGAGCTTCATCGGCAAGCGGACGACGGCGGCGGACCTCACGACGCTCATGCGCTCGCTCAACCTCGCGGCGGTCGGGCAGGGTGTGCTGGCTCGGCGAGGCTTCCGCCCGTCGCAGGCTCGGTTCCTCCTCTACCTGCTCGCGCACTCACAGGTCAGCCGGATCGACAGGTTCCTGCCGCCAGGCCCGACCGTGACACTCCAGAAAGCGGGCTGGATCAGCACTGCACTGCATGACACGGGCCTGGTCTACTGGTCGGGCGGCAGCTTCGTCGCTACCGTCCTGACCTGGAACGCACGCGGCACGGGGGTCGCCTCGGATCTGCTCGCAGGCCGCATCGGGCGAGCGGCATACCTCCGCTTCGGTCGTGGCTGAATACGACGAGGTCCTCGGCCGGATCCGCGAGCTCTGCCTCGCCTTGCCCGAGACTAGCGAGCGCCTGAGCCACGGCCAGCCGACGTTCTTCATCCGCGACAAGCGCTCCTTCGCGATGGTGCTGAACAACCATCACGGAGACGGGCGGTTCGCGCTCTGGTGCGCGGCCGAGGATGGCGTGCAGCAGATGCTCGTCGAGGCCGACCCGGAGCGGTTCTTCCGCCCGCCGTACGTCGGCCATCGCGGCTGGCTCGGCGTCCGCCTCGACCGCGGCCTCCACTGGGACGAGCTTGCGGGGATCCTCGAGGACGCCTACGTGGAGGTAGCGCCCCCCAAGCTCGTGGACGAGGCGCGCCGCCGGGTCGAGCGGTAGGCGAGCGCTCCGACGGCGAGGAGCACACCGCCACCGAGCAGGACGTAGACCCAGGGGCTCCAGCCGTCGTCGCGCTCGGCTCCGGTCGCAGCGGCCCAGGTCTGCGTGTCCACCAACGCGACCGTCTTCTCTCCCGAGCGGACGCGCAGGTCCCCGCCGTTCGGGCTGACGACGAACCGCATCCCCCAGAGGTCCTTGTGTCCGTGGAGCCAGTCGAGATCGATGCAGCGCGCGGAGCGGTTGGCCGTGTCGAGCGCGTGGATGAACGGGTGCTCGGTGCCCTCGTAGAGTGTGTAGGCCCAGCGACCGTCCGGGCTCATCGCGCGCGTCAGCGGATTGCCGTTCATCGCCTCGCCCGGCTCGCGCGGGTCGACGATCGGCTTCGGATGGAGGGAACCGGTCTGCGAGTCGAGCGCCCGGACGCTGTACTGGAGCGGGTCGTCGGGTGACGTGTACTGGATCAGGTAGAGCCAGCGTGCGTCGGGTGACATCGCGTCGAAGCTGAAGTCGCCTCGCAGCGTCAGCCGCGAGCGCTCTCGCAGATTTTCGGCGTCGAGGAGCGCGAACGTCGTGGTCTTGCGCGGGAAGCCCGAACGGGGTGCGAGCAGGACGAGCGTCGTCCCGTCCGCCGAGAGCCCGGCGGAGGAACCGTCGTACGCCACGGCCGGAATCGTCAGACGGCCGGGGATCGTGCGGAAGCCGCGCACCTCTCCGGTTCCCCGCTCGACTCGAGCGACGACGGTGGACTTCCCGGACGGCAGCGCGACATAGCGGTGCGCAACTCCGGGATTCGTCACGCCCGTAGGCCCGACGTCGACGCCGACGACGGGCAGTCCGTCGGCGCCGGCGGCCGGCGCGAACAGGGCGGCGGCGAGCATGGTCGGGATCAAGATCCGAGCTCTCATGACACTCCTCCTGGTCGAGCTGCGTCGTGCCAGGAGTACGGTGCGGCGGCGCCGGGAGGTCCGTCAGCCTGGAGGGAACGCGGCCCAGGCGACTCGATCGAGCGTGCCGAGGCGCCGTTCCTCGATGCCGTCCAACGAGATGGTGAGCAGGCTGTCGCCTGATTCAGATTTGGCGCAAGGGGAGGAAAACGCGAAAGGACGCGCCTCCGTCGGGCCTGTCCTCGACCCAGGCGCGGCCGCCGTGGAGCGCCGCGAACTGCGCTACCAGCGCGAGCCCGATTCCCGTGCCGGAACTGCCGGTCTCGGCCCCGCGGATGAACGCCTCGAAGATCGCTTCGCGGTCCTCGGCGGCGACGCCGGCACCCCGATCGTCGACCCCGATCAGCGCGCCGCCGTCGCTGGGCTCCACCCAGACCTCGATCTCGGTGCCCGGCGGCGTGTGCTTCACGGCGTTCGCAATCAGGTTCTCGACGACCCGCTCGATCTTCGGGCCGTCCACCTCGGCGATCACGGGCTCGACGCGGATCTCGATCGGGTGATCCGAGTCGAAGTCGGCGACGACCTGCCGCACGAGGCGGCCGAGATCCGTCTCGCTGAAGTTCGGCGGCATATGACCGAGCCGGAGCCGGTCGAGGTCGAGCAGGTCCGACAGCAGCCGGTCGAGCTTCCTGGCCTGGTTCGAGAGATGGCCGCCGATCTCCGTCCGGAGCCGTTCGTCGAGCCGCTCTCCCCGCTCGTGGAGCGTCAGCGAGAAGCCGAGAATCGCCGTGAGCGGCGTGCGAAGCTCGTGCGAGACGGTGGAGAGGATTGAATCGCGGAGCTCGTCCAGCTCCTTCCGCTCGGTGATGTCCTGCCCGGTGCCGACCATCCGGACCGGCGCGCCGCTGTCGTCGGTGACCACCCGGCCGCGCGCGTGGGCCCAGCGCACGGTTCCGTCCGGATGGACGATCCTGTGCTCGAACGTGAACGGGTCTCCGTCCGCATACGCGCGCTCGACGTGCTGTCGGACGAGCTCCCGGTCGTCGGGATGGACCCGCTCGATGAACGAGTCGTAGGTGACCTCGATCGAGTTCGGGTCGAGGCCGTACATCCGGTAGAGCTCGGCTGACCAGGTGACGCGGTCGACCTGGATCTCCCAGTTCCAGCTCCCGACGTGGGCGAGCGCCTGCGCCTCGTTCAGGCTTTCGAGTGCCTGCGCCGCACGCCGCTCGGCCGTCGCCCGCTCGGCGAGCACCGCCCCGAGGACGAGGAGCGCGATCGCGACGGCGCCGAGGAGTCCCTCGAGGATCTGGACGATCTCGGTCGTGCTGCGCCCTGCGATCGGCGTCGATCCTTCGGCGGCGCCCGCAACCGCCAGCGCGGTGACGGCGAAGCTCCCTGTCACCGCACCGACCTGGCCGAACCGCAGTGTCGCCAGGATCAGGACGGGGAACAGCAGGTGCGGATAGCGCCAGTACCCGCCGAGGAAGACGAGCGAGCTCAGGGCGACGAGGAGCGCGAGCACGAGCACTCCCTCGACGATCCGGCGCCGGTCGAGCGAGCGGTCGGGTCTCGTCGACCAGACGAGGACGAGCGGCACGACGATCAGCGCGCCGATCGCGTCCCCGACCCACCAGAGGAGCCACCGCGAGTCGTAGTCGGAGCCGGACACGTCGGCGGCGATCCAGAGCGTCGTGACACCGTTCGTCGCGGCCACGAGCGGGCTGAGCACGCACGCGATCAGGATCAGGGTCAGCACGTCTCGCACCCGGTCGAGCGCGGGGCGGAGGCCGGCACGGCGAAGGAGGACGCTTCCCACGACCGCCTCGAGCGTGTTCCCGACCGCGATCACCGCGGCGACCGGGATGTCCGCGCCGCTCGTTGCGTTCGCGAGGAAGGCTCCGACCGTGACCGCCGGCCAGAGCCGGGCACCTCCGAGGAAGAGCGCGGCGATCGCGATCCCGGTCGGGGCCCAGACCGGCGTGACCACTCCTTGGGCGGCCGGAAGCTCGATCCCGATCTTCGCGGCGCCGAGGTACGCCCCGGCGAGCACCGCCAGCGACAGCAGGTGGCGCGTCCTCGTCACAGCCTCATGATCCCCTAGCAACGTGACGGGAGCCTCTCGCCCCCTGCGCCTCCGGCCTCGTCAGCCGGCGGGAGCCTGCTGCTGCACCGCCGCAGCCGGGACGTCGTCCCGCCTGAGGACGCCCCAGGCGACGCCGACCGCGAGCAGCGCGAAGATCGAGGCGACCGCGAACCCCCAGTTGAAGCCGCCCGTCAACGCGGTCAGCGGGTCGTCGCCTTCCGTCGAAAGCGTGTCCGCGCGCTCGTTCGAGATCGTCGAGATCAGAGCGACACCCACCGCGCCTCCGAGCTGCTGCGAGGTGTTGAGCAAGCCCGATGCGACCCCGGCGATCCGATCCTCGACGCGCGAGAGCGCGGCCAGAGACATGGGGATGAAGATGAACGCCAGCCCGAATCCGCTGATCACGAACGGGACGAAGAGGTGGGTCCAGAACGACCCGTCGACCGGGAGCTGCGTGTACCAGAGGTAGGCGAAGGCGAGGAACGCCGTCCCGACCATCATCACCGGCTTCACGCCGGCGCGCGTGACGACGGCCTGGGCGATTGCCGCCCCGGGAATCGTCATCCCCGCCGTGGCGAGAAAGGCGAATCCGGCCTCGAGCGCCGAGTAGCCGAGGACGCTCTGCATGTACAGGGTGAGCAGGAAGAAGCCGCCGAAGATCGTCGCGCCGAGGAGCACGCCGACGGTGTTCGCGACGAAGACAGGCCGGATCCGGAAGAGCCCGAGCGGCACGATCGGCGACGGCGCGCGTGCCTCCCACCAGAAGAAGGCGGCGACGAGCGCGACCGAGAGCGTGGTGAGCCCGAGCGTCTGGACGCTGGCCCAGCCGGCGTCGGGCGCCTCCGACATCGCGTAGACGAAGAGCACGAGGCCGGAGGTGACGAGGAATGCGCCCAGGACGTCCACCCGCCTGTCTCCGCCCTCGATCCGGCCTTCGGAAATGAGCGTCGGCGTCAGGGCGAAGATCGCCACGCCGACCGGGACGTTCACGAAGAAGATCCACTCCCAGCCGAGGTACTCGACCAGCACGCCGCCGAGCAGGACACCCGCCGCGGCGCCACTGCCTGCGACTGCGCCCCAGATCCCAAACGCCTTGTTGCGCTCGGCCTGGTCGTGGCGGAACGCGTCGCTGATGATCGCGAGGGTCGCGGGCGAGACGATCGCGCCGCCGAGACCCTGGATCGCCCGGAACACGATCAGCTGTGTGGCGGAGTCGGCGAGTCCGCAGGCGAGCGAGCCGCCGGTGAAGAGCACCATCCCGAACATGAACACCCTGCGCCGGCCGAGGAGGTCTGCGGCGCGCCCACCGAGGAGCAGGAAGCCACCAAAGGCGAGGGAGTAGGCGGTGACGATCCACTGGAGCGTGTCGCGGGAGATCACGAGGTCCTCCTGGATCGACGGCAGCGCGACGTTCACGATCGCGACGTCCAGAATCACCATGAAGAAGGCGACGCAAACGAGCGCGAGGGCTCGCCAACGCCTGGGGTCGGGGACGGCGCCGGACTCCATGCGGCGCGAACGCTACTGATCCTTGCCTCGCCGGGCCCGCACCTCCGCCGCACCCTCCCCCTGACGGGGGTTTCGGGCGCTCCAGATCGGCCTCACCGTGCCGATGAGGAGGTTGAAATGCTGCGGATTTCGCCGGCGGCCCTCGCGGCCGTCGTGCTGTGTGCCTTCGCATGCCCCGGGGTGGCCGACGCCTCCGGGACGGCGAAGCCTGCGCGCGTCGCGGTGACGATGACCGAGCGGTCCTGCAAGGTCGCGCGGACGGCGCGGCCGGGGCGCACACTGTTCCGAATCGCGAACCGCGGCAAGCGCCCACGAACCTTCTCGATCGCCGGCCGCCGCAGTCCCTTCGTCAAGGCGCGCAAGACGGCGTCGCTCTCCGTCCGGCTGGTGCGCGGGCGGATGTACCGCTGGACCTGCACGGCCCGGGGCCGCCCGCGCAGCGTGAAGCGCGGGAAGCTGCGGGTCTCCCGTCCGGCACAGCTCGGTCGGCCGCGGACCCCGCCGCCTCCTCCGCCGCCACCTCCGCCGCCTGCTCCACAACCGCCGGCACCGCCGCCGCCCCCGCCCCCGCCACCGCCGCCCCCGCAACCGCCGCCCCAG
>DASZEE010000121.1:0-6802 GCA_035941215.1 Gaiellaceae bacterium | reverse complement strand
GGGCGGCTGAGATCACACCCGTCGAACCTGAACCGGGTCATGCCGGCGGAGGGAGTTCTCTGACAATTCCTCGAGCACTGACGATTGCGGGGTCCGACTCCGGCGGCGGCGCGGGGATCCAGGCGGACCTGAAGGCGTTCGCGGCTGCCGGTTGCCACGGGATGTCGGCGATCGTGGCACTGACCGCGCAGAACACTGTCGAAGTGACGGCGGTGCACGAGGCGCCGCCCGACTTCGTCCGTGCTCAGCTCGAAGCGGTTTTCGACGACATCGGCGTCGATGCGGCCAAGACGGGCATGCTGTTCTCGGCCGAGCTGATCCGGACCGTGGCCGACTACCTCGCCGACGTCCCCGTTCCACTGGTCGTGGACCCGGTCATGGTCGCAAGCAGCGGCGCGAAACTCCTCCAGGATGACGCGATCGACGAGCTCGTCACGAGACTTTTCCCTCTCGCGACGGTTGTGACGCCGAATTGGCACGAAGCACAGGTCCTCGCGAGCCGGGTCCGAGGGACAGTCCCTCGCGAGCCGCGCGCGCTCGCGGAGGCGATCGTCGAGCTCGGGGCTCCCGCGGTCGTCGTCACCGGAGGGCACGGGCCGGAGCCCGCCGACCACCTCTACGACGGCGAGCGGCACGTCGAGATCCCGGTCGAGCGGCACGACGTTCCCGCCACGCACGGTGCGGGCTGCACGCATTCCGCCACGCTCGCGGCGCTCCTCGCCCGCGGGCACACCCTCGTGGAGGCGAGCCGTGGCGCGGCCGCCGCGGCCGCCTCCTCCGTACAGAACGGCCTCGCCGAGATCGGCGCAGGCGACGGCCCAGTCGACGTCCTGAGCGTGAGGGAGCGTGATGGCAGTCTCGCCCGGGGCGACGCTGCGCGAGCTGCGCGCGCGTAAGCCGCTCGTCCACCAGATCACGAACTACGTCGTCATGAACGAGACGGCGAACGCGACCCTCGCGCTGGGCGCTCTCCCGGTCATGGCCCACGCACCGCAGGAGGTCGAGGAGATGGCCGCAGCGGCCGCCGCGCTCGTGCTCAACATCGGGACGCTGTCGGAGCACTGGATCGAGGCGATGCTGCTCGCCGGCAAGGCCGCTGGAGGCCCGATCGTGCTCGACCCCGTCGGCGCCGGCGCGACCAGCTACCGGACGGACACGGCCAGGCGACTCCTGGAAGAGCTCGAGATCACGGTCGTCCGCGGCAACGCCGCCGAGGTCGCAACGCTGGCGGGCCGCGACGCGGAGATTCGCGGGGTGGAGTCGATCGGCACCGAAGGCTCCGCCGCCGACCTGGCGCGCGAGGCCTCACGTGAGCTCGGCAGCGTCGTCTCGGTCACGGGTCCGACAGACCACGTGTCCGACGGAGACCGCGTGATCGCGATCGCGAACGGCCACGAGCTGCTCGGAACCGTTTCCGGCACGGGCTGCATGTCCACAGCGCTCACGGGCTCCTTCCTCGCCGCGAAGCCCGACGAGCCGCTCGAGGCGGCCGCCGAGGCGCTCGTCGCCTTCGGCGTCGCCGGAGAAGACGCCGCGCGCCACGCCCAGGGCCCCGGCACCTTCCACGCGGGCCTCTACGACGCGCTCTACGACCTCGATCCGGACACGCTCGACGGCCGCGCGAAGGTGACGGAATGAAGCTCCACGCGATCGTCGACGACCTCGACACTGCCAGAACGGCGCTCGAGGGCGGAGCCTCGGTCCTCCAGCTGAGGCTCAAGGGGGTGACGACGGAGGAGCTCATCGATCGCGGCGCGCCCTTCCGCCTCCTGGCGACTCAGTACGAGGTCACGTTCGTTGTCAACGACGACGTCCAGGCGGCCCTCGCCCTCCTCGCCGACGGCGTCCACCTCGGGCGGGACGACGAGGGAAGCGAGCTCGCGGTCGAAGCCGGGATGATGCTCGGGCGCTCGGCGTCCACACCGGAGGAGGCCAAGGAAGCGGAGCTCGCAGGCGCCGGCTATATCGGAGCCGGCCCGGTCTGGGCGTCGCCGAGCAAGCCGGACGCGGGCGCGCCGATCGGCCTCGAGGGGCTCCGCGCGATCAGCGATGCGGTCCAGATCCCGGTGATCGCGATCGGCGGCATCGACGCGACGAACGCACGCGAGTGCATCGACGCCGGCGCGTTCGGGGTCGCGGTCATCCGCGCCGCGGCCCAGGCTGCAGAGCTCAGTGCGGCTCTCTGACCTGGGCGAGCTCGGCTTTCTCGCCGAGCTGGAGCGGCGCGGTCTCGCCCAGGGGATCGAGCACGACGCCGCACAGGTCGACGGCCTCGTCGTCACGCAGGACGCGCTTGTCGAGGGAGTGCACTTTCGGCGGGACTGGATCTCCTTTCGCGATCTCGGATTCCGTGCGGCGGCGGTCAACCTGAGTGACCTCGCGGCCTCGGGCGCAGAGCCGTCGGGCCTGGTGGTCTCGCTCGGTGCGCCGCCGGACACGGGTGTCGACGACCTGCTCGAGCTGTACGAGGGGATCGCCGAGACCGGCGCCCCGGTCGTGGGCGGCGACACGACCCGGGCCGACACCATCGTCCTCTCTGTGACCGCGCTCGGCCGGTCCGAGCGCGTTCCGGGCAGGGCGGGCGCGGAGCCGGGAGACCTCCTGGTCGTGACCGGCCCGCTCGGTGCCGCCGGCGCCGCCTTCCGCGACGAGCGCTATGTCCGGCCGCCGATCCGGCTCGACGAAGGGCGTCGCCTCGCGCAGACAGCGAACGCCATGCTCGACATCTCGGACGGGATCGCCCGTGATGCCGGCCACATCGCGCGCCGCTCGCGCGTCCGCTGTGTGATCGAGCTCGACAGGGTCCCGCTTGCCGAGGGCGCGACGATCGACGACCTCGGCTTCGGCGAGGACTTCGAGCTCCTCGCAGCTGTCCCCGAACCGGAGTTCCAAGTGGTCGGCCGCTGTGAGCAGGGCGAGGGCGTCGAGCTCGTGCGCGACGGGAAACCGTACGCACTCACCGGCTGGGATCACTTCAAAACCGTCTAGCGCCCCGCGGCGTACCGTGCTAACGGTTCCCCGTGGCCCTGTTCCTCCTGCGTCGAGCGGCGTGGATGGTCGTGATGTTCCTGTCCGTCACGGTCGTCACGTTCATCATCTTCTTCGTCATTCCGTCGGAGGACGACCAGGCGAGCCTCGGTCGCGGCGGCGCCGAGGTGGACGTCCGCACGACGGTGCAGATCGACGGCCCGATCTACGAGGAGTACGCCGAGTTCCTGCGGAAGGTCGTCACCCAGGGGTCGTTGGGCAACTCCTGGGTGCTTCGGGGCCAGGAAGTGAACGAGCTCATCGTCCGGGCCGCGCCGGTCACGCTGTCGCTCGTGATCGGCGGCGCGATCCTCTGGATGCTGATCGCGATCCCGACCGGGCTCCTGTCGGCCCTCCACCCGCGCAGCCTGGGGAGCCGCCTGACCACCGTCCTGGTCCTGATCGGGATCTCGGCCCATCCGCTCTGGATGGGTCTGATGCTGTCCTACCTCATCGGCGCCCGGCTGGGGTGGACGCCGACCGGCGGCTACTGCGAGGTCTTCAGTCCCGCCGCGAACTGCGGCGGGCCGGCGCAGTGGGCCTACCACCTGATCCTGCCGTGGTTCACGTTCGCGCTCATGTATGCGGCGATCTACACGCGGATGATCCGCGCGAGCACGCTCGAGACGCTCGACGAGGACTACGTCCGCACCGCGCGCGCGAAGGGGGCGCGGGAGTGGATGGTGATCCGGTCGCACGTGCTTCGCAACGCGATGCTGCCGGTAGTGACCATGCTCGGGATGGACATCGCCGTCTCGCTCGGCGCCAC
This sequence comes from Gaiellaceae bacterium, assembly GCA_035941215.1. Taxonomy (GTDB): domain Bacteria; phylum Actinomycetota; class Thermoleophilia; order Gaiellales; family Gaiellaceae; genus JACDAN01. The sequence continues at coordinate 3,006 of DASZEE010000121.1, read as the reverse complement.
CCTTTTCGTGGAGACCGCGTACGGGTTACCCGGGCTCGGCCGGCTGTTTGCGACGAGTCTCGCGCGGCGCGACTTCCCCGTCCTGCTCGGCATCACGATCTACACGACGCTGGTCGTGATCCTCGTCAACTTCCTGATCGACATCCTGTACGGCGTCATCGACCCGCGGGCCCGCGTCGATCGTCGCTCGGAGGCTGCGCTTACGCGGGCGGAGCGGACGAAGCCGCTTCCGGACTCGGCGACTCAGCCAGCCACATAGCCCAGGCCCGCTCGTAGTGGGAGGGTGCTCGGGCGCCGACGACCGTCTCCTGCGCATCTCCGCCGGCGAACAGGATCGCCGTCGGCAAGGCGAGCACTTCGTAGCGGGCGGCGGAGGCAGGGTTCTGGTCCACGTTCAGCTTCACGAACAACACGCGGCCGGCAGCCTGATCCTCGAGGCGTTCCAGAACAGGCTCGAGCGCGAAGCAGGGCCCGCACCACGGGGCCCAGAAGTCCACGACGACCGGCTGTTTTGCCGCCAGCACGTCCTGCTCGAAGCTCGCATCCGTTACCTCACGCACGCGGGCGAACCTTAGCCAGTCGCAGCGCCGGCACCTTCCAGAACGCCTCGAGGATGATCGAGCGGCTCATCTTCGAGCCCCCCACCTCGCGGTCCGCGAACACAATCGGCACCTCCACGACGCGAAACCCCGCACGCAGCGCCCGATATGTGCCTTCGATCTGGAACGCGTAGCCCTTCGAGTGGATCGCGTCCAGGTCGATCGTCTCCAGCACCGCGCGCCGGTAGACCTTGAAGCCGCCGGTCAGGTCGCGGATCCGTAGCCCGAGCAGGATCTGCGCGTAGAGCGACCCACCGCGCGAGATCAGCCGCCGCACGAGTCCCCAGTTCCTCGTCCCTCCGCCCGCAACGTACCGGGAGCCGAGCACCACGTCGGCGTCCTCGGCGGCAGCGACGAGGCGTGGAACGTCCGCCGGGTCGTGGGAGAAGTCGCAGTCCATCTCGACGACGAGGTCGGCGCCCAGCTCGAGCGCCCACCGGAAGCCGGCCAGGTACGCGGGCCCGAGCCCCTCCTTCCGCGGCCGGTGCAGGACGTCGACGTCGCTCCGCTCGGCGGCGAGCCGGTCGGCGATCTTGCCGGTGCCGTCGGGCGAGTTGTCGTCGATGACGAGGATCCGGCCGTCGTCGGGCAGGACCTCGCCGAGCGCCGAGACCATCGCTTCGAGGTTCTCGCGCTCGTTGTAGGTCGGGAGGCAGACCACAAGCACGTCCCTATGATCGTGGCGTGGCGACGACGCTGCCCCGGAACGCCCAGGTGGCCGAGCAGTTCGACCTCCTGGCCGACCTCCTCGAGCTCGACGGCGAGGAGCAGTTTCGGGTGCTGGCCTACCGGCGGGCCGCCGACCAGATCCGCACCGCGGCCGGGCCCATCGCCGAGCAAGCGCTGGCCGGAGAGGCAAAGAACCTCCCGGGGATCGGGAAGACGATCGAGTCCAAGATCGTCCAGATCGTCGAGTCCGGCGAGATCGAGGCGCTGACCAAGCGCAAGGAGCGCGTCCCGGCCGGAGTCGCCGAGTTCCTCCGGCTGCCGGCTCTCGGCCCCAAGACGGCCCGCCGGATCTGGCAGGAGCTTGGGATCACGACCATGGAGGACCTCCGCAAGGCCGCCGAGGCCGAGCAGCTCCGTTCGCTGCCGGGCCTCGGCGCGAAGACCGAGGAGCGGATCCTCCAAGCGCTGGAGGAGACGCAGAAGCCGCGGGAGAAACGGACGCTCCTGGCCAGGGCGCTCCCCGCCGTCCAGGCGGTCGTCGAGGTGCTGCGCGATCACCCGGCGAGTAACGAGGTGTCCGAGGCCGGCTCGGTCCGCCGCCGCACCGAGACGGTGAAGGACATCGACATCATCGCCACGGCTTCCGATCCGGCCGCGCTGACGGAGTACTTCACCAAGCTCACCTGGGTCTCGGAGGTCAAGGCGCACGGGAAGACGAAGGCGACGGTGGTCTCGCACGACGGGCTCGTGTTCGACCTCCGCGTCGTCCCGCCCGACTCGTACGGAAACCTCCTCCAGCACTTCACGGGCTCGAAGCAGCACAACGTCGAGCTCCGTGAGGACGCCGTGAAGCGCGGCCTCTCGGTTTCCGAGTACGGGGTCAAGGACGTGGAGAGCGGCGAGGTGCTCACGGCGCGCACCGAGGAGGAGCTCTACGAGCAGCTCGGCTACGCGTGGATTCCACCGGAGCTCCGCGAGGGCTCCGGCGAGCTGGCAGCCGCCCGAAGCGGCGAGCTGCCCGCGCTCGTCGAGCAGGGCGACCTGCGCGGCGACCTGCACATGCACTCGACGTGGTCGAGCGACGGGAAGAACACGCTCGAGGAGATGGCGGAGGCGGCGAAAGCGCTCGGCTACGACTACGTCGCCATGACCGACCACGCGCACTATCTCCGCGACGGGAGGCTGGAGGCGCAGTGGGGCGAGATCGCCGAGCTGAACGGCCGGCTGGAGCCGTTCCGCATCCTCTGCGGGATCGAGGTCAGCATCCGCGCGGACGGGTCGCTGGACATGCCCGACGACGTGCTCGCCGAGTGCGATTGGGTCGTCGCCTCGCTCCACTCCGCCTTCGACAAGACCCCGACGGAGCGGCTCATGACGGCGATGGAGAGTCCGCACGTGGACTGCATCGGCCACATGACAGCGCGCAAGCTGAACCGGCGCGACGGCGCCGACATCGCGCTTGACAAGGTCTTCGCGCAGGCGCTCGAGACCGGGACGTTCGTCGAGATCAACTCGCAACCGGACCGCCTCGACCTGCGCGACACGCACGCGCGGGCTGCGGCCGAGGTCGGGGTGCGGCTCGTCGTGAACACGGACAGCCACGAGGTGGGTGCGCTCGCCTACGCCGAGCTCGGGATCGCCCAGGCACGCCGCGCGTGGCTGACGAAGGATCAGATCGTCAACACGCGCACGTGGAAGCAGATCGAGAAGCTCAGGAAATGAAGTACCGGGCCGTGAT
>DASZEE010000120.1:0-17894 GCA_035941215.1 Gaiellaceae bacterium | reverse complement strand
GGCACACGATCGTCGCGGACGGGCAGACGTACAAGTTCAGGCACATGCCCTCCGGGATCCTCTGGGGGAAGGAGTGCGTGCTCGGCGCCGGCTGCGTCGTCGATCCGGCCGTGTTCATCGAGGAGCTGGACGACCTCGAGGCGCGCGGGCTCCCGACGGAGCAGGTGCACCTCTCCGGCAACGCGCAGCTGATCATGCCGTGGCACGTCGCGCTCGACCGGGCGAGCGAGCGGCGGCTGGGGAGGCTCCAGATCGGGACGACGCGGCGCGGGATTGGGCCGGCGTACGGCGACAAGGCCGCGCGGCTCGGGATCCGGGTGCAGGACCTCCTCGACCCGAAGATCCTGCGCCAGAAGATCGAGGTCGCGCTCGCCGAGAAGAACCACTGGCTGGAGCAGGTCTACGGCGCGGACCCGATCGACTTCGAGGACGTCTCGTCCCGCTACGAGAGCTACGCGCAGCGGCTGCGGCCGTACATCGCGGACACGTCTCTCCTCGTCGACCGTGCGCTTCGCGACGGCCGGTTCGTGCTCTTCGAGGGCGCGCAGGGGACGCTGCTCGACCTCGACCATGGCACGTATCCGTTCGTGACCTCCTCCAACCCCGTTGCCGGAGCGGCGGCCACCGGCATCGGGATCGGACCGAACCGGATCGACGCCGTGCTCGGCGTGGCGAAGGCGTACCTGACGCGGGTCGGCGAAGGGCCGTTCCCCACCGAGATCGCGGGCGCGGATCAGGAGCGGGTGCGCGAGCTCGGCGGCGAGTACGGCACGGTCACGGGGCGTGAGCGGCGGTGCGGCTGGCTCGACCTCGTCGGGCTCCGCTACGCCGCACGGCTGAACGGCTTCACCTCGCTGGCGCTGACGAAGCTCGACGTCCTCTCGTCGTTCGCGGAGCTGCCGGTGTGCGTCCGTTACCGGCTCCGTGACGGGACGGAGACCGAGGAGTTTCCGGCCCACCAGAGCGACTTCCACCACGCCGAGCCGGTGTACGAGGTGCTCCCGGGCTGGGAGCACCCGCTGGACGGGATGGACGACGTCGCACGCCTGCCGGACGCGGCGCGCGACTACGTGGCGTTCGTCGAGCGGGAGGTCGGCGTCGAGGTCTCGCTGATCGGCACGGGTGCGGCGCGGGAGCACGTACTCGCGCAGCGCGGGCTGGAAGCGATCGCCCGGCCCTAGGCGCGCTCGGTCGTCAGGAACTCGTAGAGCGAGCGGTAGCCACCGACGACGGAGGCGACGTCGCCCGGATCGACCGTCTCATCCCGCTCGAGCCGGTCGACCACGTCCTTGCCGGCAACGTACTCGGCGAGCAGCTCCGGGTCCGCGCCCTCGGTGGCGACGAGATCGTCGTCGAGGATGCCCCGCTCCTGGAGCATCCGCTCGATCAGGTCGTGGAGCTCGGGCAGTGCCTCCGCCGGGGAGTCGCGGACGAGCGGCTCCAGCTGCTGCCACTCGCCCTCCCAGTCGTGCCGATCGAGCCCTGGTTCGACCACGACCGCTGTGTCGCCGGGTTCGCGCCCTTTGAAACCTCCGAGCCCCGGACTAGACTCGCGCGCACGTGAGGGTGCTCCTGATCGGCTCCGGCGGCCGCGAGCACGCGCTTGCGTGGAAGCTGCGGCAAAGCCCTCGCCTCGACGAGCTCCATGCTGCGCCGGGGAATCCCGGCATCGCGAGCCTCGGTGAGTGCCACCCGGTTCGCGCCGAGGACGGCGAGGGCCTGCTCGACCTCGCCCGCGCGCTCGACGCCGATCTCGCCGTGGTCGGGCCTGAGGCGCCGCTCGTGTCCGGCGTGGCCGACGAGCTCCGTCACGCCGGCGTCCGGGTCTTCGGACCTGCCCGGGAGGCGGCGCAGATCGAGGGTTCGAAGACCTTCGCGAAGGACGTGATGCGCGCGGCAGGTGTCCCGACCGCTGAGACGCTGGCGGTCGCCCGCCCGCCCTGCGTTGTGAAGGTCGACGGGCTCTCAGCGGGAAAGGGCGTCTTCGTCTGTCCGGATCAGCCGGCGCTGGACGAGGCGCTGCACGCCGTCGGCCGGCTCGGCCAGCCTCTCGTGATCGAGGAGCTGCTGGAAGGCGAGGAGGTGTCGCTGTTCGCGCTCACCGACGGCAGCAACGCGGTTGCGCTTGCGCCGGCGCGCGACTACAAGCGGATCGGCGACGGCGACACGGGCCCGAACACCGGCGGGATGGGCGCCTTCTCGCCCGTCACCGGGATGTCAGCGGCGGACGCCGAAGAGCTGCTCGAGACCGTGCATCGGCCGGTGCTGGCCGAGCTCGCGATGCGCGGGCACCCGTTCGTCGGTCTCCTGTACGCCGGGCTGATGCTGACCGAGGCCGGGCCGAAGGTCCTCGAGTTCAACTGCCGGTTCGGCGACCCCGAGACCCAGGCGATTCTGCCGCGCATCGACGGAGACCTGCTCGAAGCCCTGGCGGCTGCGGCCGGAGGCGACCTGCGCCGGGCCGAGATCGGCACGGGCGACGACGCCGCGGTCACCGTCGTGCTCGCTTCGCGCGACTATCCCGAGCGTGGCGACTCCGGCACGCCGATCGAAGGCGTGGACGACGCCGCGGCATCCGCACTCGTCTTCCACGCAGGAACCGCCGTGCACGGCGGACGGCTGGTGACGAACGGCGGGCGCGTGCTGAACGTGACCGGCCTGGGCCCGACGCTCGAAGCCGCCCGTGAGACCGCGTACGCGGCGTGCGCATCGATCTCATTCGACGGCATGCAGTACCGTCGAGACATCGCAGGGAGGACTGCAGACGTTGCGACCTGAGACGCAGACAGAGCCGTTCCTCGAGCTGGTCGAGTTCGCCGAGCGCGGCCCGCTCGTCGGGATCCTCGTGGGGTCCGAGTCGGACCGGGAGCGCATGGATCCTGCGATCCAGGAGCTCGACGATCGCGGGATCACCCACGAGTTTCACGTCATCTCCGCGCACCGGGATCCTCGATCGGTCACCGAGTACTCGTCGACCGCGGCCCTCCGCGGGGTCCGGGTGATCATCGCCGGCGCCGGCATGGCGGCGGCGCTCCCCGGGGTCGTGGCCTCGTACTCGGAACTGCCCGTGATCGGCGTCCCTTTGAGGTCGAGCAAGAGCGTCGGCGACGGGCTGGACGCCCTGCTCTCGATCGTCCAGATGCCGCCCGGCGTCCCGGTCGCGTGCGTCTCCATCGACGGCGCACGAAACGCCGCGATCCTGGCCGCACGGATCCTCGCGCAGGGCGGCGGGCTGCCGGCTTCCGAGGTCTGAGAATCGGCGCGGGCGTCGGCCTGGCGGCTGTGTAGAGTCGGATCGGTGATCGCCCGGTACTCGCGCCCGGCCATGGCTCGTGTCTGGTCGGACGAGAGCAAGCTCGCCCGCTGGCTCGAGGTCGAGCTGGCGGCGCTCGACGGCTGGGCCTCGGTCGGGATGGTGCCCGAGGAGGCTGCGAGAGAGATCCGCGAGCGGGCGGAGGCGCCGACGCCCGAGCGAGTCGCGGAGATCGAGGAACGCACGCAGCATGACGTCGCGGCGTTCGTGGACGCAGTCGCCGAGCCCTTGGGGCCGGTCGGACGCTGGTTCCACTACGGGCTGACCTCCTCCGACGTCCTGGATACGGCTCTGTCGTTGCAGATTCGCGAGGCGGGGGCGCTGATCCTCGAGGGGGTCGCCCGGGCGCTGGCGGCCGTCGTCGAGCAGGCCGAGCGCCACCGCGGGACGCTGATGATGGGGCGGACGCACGGAGTCCACGCGGAGCCGACGACGTTCGGGCTCAAGCTCGCGGGCTGGGCGTTCGAGCTCGACCGGGATCGCGCACGGATCGAGCGCGGCCTCGAAGGTCTTCGGGTCGGCAAGCTCTCGGGCGCCGTCGGGACGTACTCCGCAATCGAGCCCGAGGTGGAGCGGCTGGCGTGCGAGCGGCTCGGGCTCGAGCCGGCGCCGTCTTCGACGCAGATCCTCCAGCGCGACCGCCATGCGGAGCTTCTGGCCTCGCTGGCCGTCACCGCTGCGTCGCTGGAGAAGTTCGCGCTCGAGATCCGCCATCTCGCGCGGACCGAGCTTCGCGAGGTCGAGGAGCCGTTCGGCCGAGGGCAGAAGGGCTCCTCGGCGATGCCGCACAAGCGGAACCCGATCGTCGCGGAGCGGATCTGCGGGCTTGCGCGCGTCGTGCGCGGCGCCGCGCTCGTCGGGCTCGAGAACGTGGCGCTCTGGCACGAGCGGGACATCTCGCACTCGTCCGCCGAGCGAGTCGTCGTGCCTGATGCGTTCCTGGCGCTCGACTACATGCTCGACCGCTTTGCGTGGCTGGCCGAGGGCCTCGTCGTCCGGCCGGAGCGCATGCGGCGGAATCTCGACGCGAGCCACGGCCTCTTTTTCAGCCAGCGGCTGCTCCTGGCGCTCGTCGAGAGCGGCCTCGAGCGCTCGCAGGCCTACGAGCTCGTCCAGCTGAGCGCCATGCGCGCCTGGGAGGAGGAGCAGGACTTCCCGACCCTCGTTCGCTCGGATGCGGCGATCTCGGCGGAGCTCGACCCAGCGGCGTTGGACTCTGTCTTCGACCTCGAGGCGTACACGCGTCACGTGGAGGTCGTTTTCGACCGCCTGTCCGCCCTGAACCGAAAGGAGGAGCCCGTTCATGCCTGAGACCGCGACCCATCTCGCCAGCGGCAAGGTCCGCGAGCTGTACGCGCTCGACGGCGACCGACTGCTGCTCGTCGCGAGCGACCGGATCTCGACCTTCGACGTCGTGCTGCCTACCGAGATCCCGGACAAGGGACGGGTCCTCACGGGCCTCTCCGCGTTCTGGTTCACGCGAACACGAGAGATCGTCGACAACCACATGCTCGGGCTTCGAGCCGACGGCCGGTCGACCGAGTGCCGGCGGCTCGAGATGCTTCCGCTGGAGTGCGTCGTACGCGGGTACCTGACCGGGTCCGGGTGGAAGGACTACGTCGCGACCGGCGAGGTTTGCGGCCACAGGCTGCCCGCCGGGCTTGAGGAGTCGGCGCGGCTTCCCGCGCCGCTCTTCACGCCCTCCACGAAGGCGCAGACGGGTCACGACGAGAACATCACGCGGGCGCAGGCCGTCGAGCTGGTCGGCAAGGAGCTCGCCGGGCAGGTCGAGCAGGTCTCGATCGCGCTCTACGAGTTCGCCGCGGACTGGGCGGCGGCGCGCGGGATCCTGATCGCCGACACGAAGTTCGAGTTCGGCATCGACGCTGAGGGGGGTCTCTGTCTCGGCGACGAGGCGCTCACGCCCGACTCGTCGCGCTTCTGGCCCGCGGACGGCTACGAGCCGGGCCGGAGCCAGCCGTCGTACGACAAACAGTTCGCGCGCGACTACTGCGAAACCGTGGGCTGGGACAAGACCGACCCCGGGCCGGAGCTTCCGGAAGACGTGGTCTCGGGAACGCGCGCACGGTACGTCGAGGCGTTCGAGCGCCTGACGGAGCTCCCGTTCGACCGGTATCTCGAAAACCCGGAGGCGGTGCTCCGATGAGGGCCACGGTTCTCGTCCGGCCGAAGCCGGGCATCCTCGACCCGCAGGGCCAGGCGGTCGAGAGCTCGCTCCGGCAGCTCGGCTTCCCGGTCGGCGACGCCCGTGTCGGGCGCGTCGTCGATCTCGAGGTCGAGTCGGCCGACCCGGACACGGCCCGAGCAGAGGTCGAGCGGATGTGCGAGCAGCTCCTCGCCAACCCGCTGATCGAGAGCTACGAGATCGAGCTCGAAGGCGCACCGTGAGCGAGGCGCGGCCACGGATCGGCGTCGTCGCCTTCCCCGGCTCGAACGACGACCGTGACGCGCTACGCGCACTCGAGTCGCTGGGCGCCGACGCCGTTCCGGTGTGGCACGCCGATGAGCGGCTCCCAGAGGTCGCAGGGATCGTCCTCCCCGGTGGGTTCTCGTACGGGGACTACCTCCGTTGCGGCGCCATCGCCCGATTCGCGCCCGCGATGCGGGCGGTCGCCGAGTTCGCCGCGGACGGCGGCCCGGTGCTCGGGATCTGCAACGGCTTCCAGATCCTCTGCGAGGCAGGGCTCCTCCCCGGCGCGCTCCGGCCGAACGCGTCGCTCTCATTTGTCTGTCGTGATGTCGATCTCCGGACCGAACGCACCGACACGCCGTTCACGGCCCTCTGCGAGCCGGGGCAGACCCTCACGATCCCGATCAAGCACGGGGAGGGCTGCTGGTTCGCCGACGACCGGCTCCTCGCCGAGCTCGAGGCGAACGGGCAGATCGTCCTCCGCTACGAGAACAACCCGAACGGCTCCGTCGCCGACGTCGCCGGCGTCGTGAACGCGGAGCGGAACGTCATGGGCCTGATGCCGCATCCCGAGCATGCGGTCGATCCCCTGCTCGGCTCCACCGACGGTGCGCTGATCCTCGGCGGCCTGGTCGCGGCCGCGCGGGATCGATCTGTCGTCAGCGTCAGCGTCTAGACAAGCTCACCTCCCCACGAACCCGAGGGCGGCCGCGAGCGAGGGGTGGTCGTCGAGCCGGTCGCGGAGTCGCTCGAGGTCGGCGCCCCGGAGCGTGACCGGGCCGCGACGGGCAGTGCCGTCAGTCGTGTAGGCGAAGCGCACGAGCCAGTTCCCTTTGTCGTCCTCGAGCAACTGCACGACGGAGGCGAAGCGCTTCTGGCCGGCCCGCTGATGCAGCGTGACCTCCTCGAGCAGCTTGGCGGTTCCCCAAGCGGTCGTGATCTTGGTCATGGGCACGACGCTAGCCCGCGAAACCGCACGCGTGGGTGACGTGTCTGTGACGAAAGTGCGCCGGCTTCAGGGGAGCCGGCGGAAGCCGATCCGATCCGCGCGCGGGTCGAGCGGGCTTGCCTCGAGCCCTGGCGAGACCGGCGTCAGGTTGAAGCCGCCGGGCGCCACATCGTTCGACGAGTCCGCATGGAAGAGCGACGCGAGGTACTGGATGTGCCCCCGTCCCACCCCGAGCTCGAACTGCCCGCCGCCATACATCTCGATCCCGTTCGCGGCGCAATAGTCGTAGGTCGCGAAGAGCCGCTCGACGGAACCGAATCGCGACGGCTTGACGTTGATCGTCTTCGGCGGAAAGGGCAGCCCCTCGATATCGGCGACCGAGTGGATCGGTGCGTCCCACGTGATCCGGTCGCGATGCGCCTCGAGGACGGCGTCCGTCTCCTCTGTCAGCGCGGGATCCTCGATCCACGCACCGTGGAAGCCCTCGGCGACCCTGCGGTAGAGCTCCGCGTCCGGCGGGTTGTCGACCACCGTTCCGGAGTACTGCCCCTTCAGGTCGACGACGTCCACCCGACCGAGCTCCGAAAGCTCGGCGACGAGCTCGGATGACCAGTCGGGCACGGGGTCGAGCTTGAACCGCATGTCGGGATAACCGGCAAGCAGCTCGTGGATCGGCGCTGCCGACGACGGCTCCCCGAGCCGCAGCGAGACGACGAATCGGACGGGGCGCGACGGTCGGTCGATCGCCTCGGCGAGCGACTGTCCCGCCTGACGCAGCCCCAGATCCAGAGCTGCGCTCTCGAACGCCCAGCGGCGGTACTCGCGGAACGCCGCCATCTCCGGCGGCTCGGGCCACAGGTCCAGCCCGTCCAGCTGCTCGGAGAACGAGCGGAGCGTCCACTCACCGGCGAGCGGGAGCGGCGGCGCAGCCGCGAGTGCGTCGTGGGCCGCGCCGTCGTAGGTGACGTCCTCGCCGATGCCCTCCTCCCCGCGACCCTCGAGGCGAACCTGCGTCGTCGTCCGGACGAATTCGCTCGAGACGGCCTGCTCCAGTTGCTCGAGCCGGTAGCTCTCGACCACGACCGGCAGATCGGCGACTCGCTGGAAGGTGGACACAATGGCGAGTATGTCTGCCCGAGCGCTCCTCGCCGCGGCCCTCGTCGTCCTGACGGGCTGCGGCGGCGAGGATCAACGAGAGATTCGACTCCTTGCCCCGGCCGGGATCGTCTCGGACGCGGACGCGGCCCGCTTCGAACGCGAGACCGACTGCCGCGTCGACGTTCGCGTCTACGACCCCCAAGAGAAGCTCGAGCCAATCGCGGAACGACGCGACACCGACGCGGTCGCCGGCCCGACCCGCGAAGGAGAGACCGCGCACAGCTCCGAAGAGATGGCCCGGCTGACGCTGAAGGGTGATGTCGTCGTCACCGTCCCTCGGCGGCTCGCTGCCACGCTCGACCCGGTCGAGACCCGCCCGGCCGGGCGAAGACGGCTGACCTGGACGATCCGGGAGGAGGGCGACAACGACGACTGTGCGCGCCGCTGGATCGCCTACGCGACCTCCCAGTAGACCTCGGTGTCGAGGAGTGCCAGGAAGGCGTCCGGGTCGGGCACGGCCTCCTCCGGCGGCCGCACACCCGAGAATCGCAGTCGGCCCTCCGCGAGCTCGACGGCCGCTCGCGCCGCCGGCTCAGAGGTCGAGCGTGCGGAGCCTCCGCGGGTCAGCGTCCAGCCCACGACGCGTCTCGTCTCGCCACGCAGCTCGACGAGGTGGACCGCGACAGCCTCCTCGGACTGCTCGTAGGGCTGCGGCTGCTCGCCCTCCTCCAGCGCGAGCAGCTTCTCGAGCAGCCCGGGCGCCAGGCAGAGCCGGAAGGACGCCGACTCGAGCGAGGGAAACGCGCCGGGCAGGGTGCGGAGCTCGGAGTGGAGCGTGTAGATCCCCTTCGCGCGCCCGACCGGCGACGGCAGCTCGCGCGCCGCCTCGCCCGAGAGCGGCTCCACCTCCCGCGCCTCCCCGCCCTCGACGACGACCGGCCGCAGGTGCAGCTCGTCAAGCAGCGTCCGCACCGAGTAGGGCGCCGGGAAGGGATGGTCCGCCGCCGCGGGATCGCGCGCTGCCGCCCAGATCTCCAGCGACCGCGGCTCCTCCCCCAGCCGACGAGCGCCCGCCGCCGTCAGCAGGTTCGTCTTCCCCGGCGCCGAGCCCATCCCCAGCAGCGCCCCGAGTCCGTCCGACCGGAACTCCCCGTCGAGCTCGAGCTGCTCGTTCGTCACGTGGTAGAGCCCGCCGAGATCGACGTAGTGGGCGCCGGCCGCGAGCGCGCCGCGCATCACCGGGAGGTTGAGGCGATAGTCGGCGGCGTTGACGACGACGGCCGCGCCCTCCAGCCCCCGCGCCACGGCCGCCGGATCGGACGCGTCGAGCGCCTCGTCCCCCGAGAGCCGCGCATCACGCCGGACGAACGGCGCGCCCCAGTCCTCGAGGAAGCGGGCGACGCGGCGCCCGATCGTCCCGGAGGCTCCGACCACGGCGATCACAGGTCGGCCATTTTCGCACGCCTCCTCCGGGCCAGAGGCTTGCCGCAGGTGCTCGACAGTGAGATAGGTTCTGCCCGAATCCAGGAGGTTTCCACGATGAGCGTGAGCGTCCAGAAGCACAAGAACCTGATCGGCGGAGAGTGGGTCGACGCCTCCGACGGCGGGACGGAGGAGATCATCAACCCGGCCACGGGCGAGACGATTGCGGAAGTGCCGAAGGGCACGGAGGCGGACGTCGACCGCGCCGTCGAGGCCGCAAAGAAGGCGTGGGCAGAGTGGCGCGAAGTGACGCCGGCCGAACGCGCCGACCTCCTCCTCAAGCTCGCCGAGCTGATCGACGAGCATGCGGAGGAGCTCGCGGAGATCGAGTCGCGGAACGTCGGGAAGCCGATCCCCGCCGCGCGCAACGAGATGCCGGTCTGCTCGGACAACATCCGCTTCTTCGCAGGCGCGGCGCGGCTACTCGAGGGGCGCTCGGCGGGCGAGTACATGAAGGGCTACACCTCGATGATCCGCCGCGAGCCGGTCGGGATCGTCGGCCAGATCGCGCCCTGGAACTACCCGCTGATGATGGCGGTCTGGAAGTTCGCTCCCGCGCTGGCAGCGGGCAACGTCTCGATCCTCAAGCCCTCCGAGCAGACGCCGCTCTCGACACTCCGCTTCGCCGAGCTCGCCGCCGACGTGATCCCGGCGGGCGTCCTCAACGTGATCACGGGCGACGGCGAGCCGGTCGGCGCGGGGATCGTCCGCCACCCGGATGTCCGCATGGTCTCGCTGACCGGCGACGTCGCGACCGGCAAGGAGGTTGCGAAGGCCGCGTCGGAGACGCTGAAACGCGTCCACCTCGAGCTGGGTGGCAAGGCGCCGGTGGTGGTGTTCGACGACGCCGATCCCGCCCAGGTGGCGGAAGCGATCAAGATCGCCGGGTATTGGAACTCGGGCCAGGACTGCACGGCGGCCTCGCGGGTTATGGCCGGTCCCACGATCTACGACAAGCTGCTCGAAGAGCTCGTCCCGGCCGTGGAGTCGATGCAGGTCGGCGACCCGGCCGAGGGCGAAGAGATCGAGATGGGCCCGCTGATCTCGAAGGCTCAGCAGGACCGCGTGCTCGGCTTCCTCGATCGTGCCTCGAGCGCGCAGGTCCTCACGGGCGGCGGCACGAACGGCGACCGCGGGTTCTTCGTCAACCCTACCGTCATCACCGGAGTCGGCCAGACGGACGAGATCGTCCAGCGCGAAGTCTTCGGCCCCGTGGTGACCGTCCAGCGCTTCGACGACGACGACCAGGCGATCGCGTGGGCGAACGACGTCCCGTACGGGCTCGCGGCGTCGGTCTTCACGCGCGATGTCGGGCGAGCCCTGAACGCCGCGCGCAAGCTCGAGTTCGGGACCGTCTGGATCAACGACCACATCCCGCTCGTCTCGGAGATGCCGCACGGCGGCTTCAAGCACTCGGGGTACGGCAAGGACCTGTCCGCGTACTCGCTCGAGGACTACACGCAGGTCAAGCATGTGATGGCGAAGCTGGACTAGCGATCTTCGTCCTCGCCCTCGCGGCCATGGCCGCGAACATCCTCCTCCAGACCCGGCGCGGCCGGCACGCGAAAGGAGCCACATGACCGTCGACCTCCAGCAGGCAGCCCGGGAGCATCTCTGGCTCCACTTCACCCGCATGGGCGGGTACATGGAGGACGAGATCCCGATCATCGTCCGCGGCGAGGGTTGCTACCTGGAGGACTCCAACGGCAAGCGCTATCTCGACGCGCTGGCCGGCCTCTTCGCCGTCAACATCGGCTATTCGTACGGCGACGAGATCGGGCAGGCGGCCCACGACCAGATGAAGGAGCTGCCCTTCTACACGAACTGGTCGTACGCGCACCCGCGCGCGATCGAGCTGGCGGCGACCGTGGCCGACATTGCTCCGGGCGAGCTGAACCGCGTCTTCTTCTGCTCCGGCGGCTCGGAAGCGGTCGAGTCCGCCTGGAAGCTCGCGCGCCAGCACTTCACCGCGCGCAAGGAGCCGGAGCGGCGCTGGAAGGTGATCGCTCGAAACGTCGCCTATCACGGGACGACGATGGGCGCCCTCTCCATCAACGGTATTCCGGCCTTGCGGGCACCGTTCGAGCCGCTCGTCCCCGACGTCGCCCACGTCCGGAACACGAACCGATACCACCGACCCAAAGAGGAGACCGAAGAGCAGTTCACGGCCATCCTGCTCGAAGAGCTCGAGCACGCGATCGACTCGGTCGGGCCGGAGACGGTCGCGATGGTGATCATGGAGCCGGTCCAGAACGCCGGCGGCGCCTTCACGCCACCCGCGGGCTACTGGCGCGGCGTCCGGGAGCTTTGCGACCGGTACGACATCCTCCTCTGCGCCGACGAGGTGATCACCGGGTTCGGCCGGCTCGGCCACTGGTTCGGCTCCGAGCGCTACGACATCCGCCCCGACCTCGTGACGATGGCGAAGGGACTCTCCTCCGCGTACGCCGCGATCGGCGGCGTCGTCGCGACCGACCGCGTCATGGAGCCCTTCCTCGAGGGCTCCTCGATGTACACGCACGGGATCACCTTCGGCGGGCATCCCGTCATGTGCGCGATCGCGCTGAAGAACATCGAGATCATGAAGCGCGAGCGGATCGTCGAGCACGTGAAGGAGAACGAGGAGCGCTGCCGCGACACCCTCGCTCAGCTCCTCGACCTGCCGATCGCCGGCGACCTGCGTGGACCGGGATTCTTCTACGCGCTCGAGCTCGTGAAGGACAAGGAGACGCGGGAGTCCTTCAGCGACGAGGAGTCGGAGTGGCTGCTGCGCGGGTTCCTCTCCAAGCGGCTGTTCGAGGCCGGACTGATCTGCCGGGCCGACGACCGCGGAGACCCCGTGATCCAGCTGTCGCCGCCACTCGTGGCCGGCCAGGAGGAGTTCGACAAGATCGCGTCGGTGCTCGGAGAAGTGCTCACGGAGGCGTGGGCCGAGCTCGAGAAGGGTCGCGGGAAGGCCTTAGCGAAGGCGTAGCTCGAAGTACGTCGTCCCGTGGACGGGGTTCGGGCGATAGGCATCGATCTCCTCGAAGCCGAGCGACCGGTAGAGGCTGCGGGCGGCGGCCATCGTCGGCAGGGTGTCGAGCCGCATGCGCTCGTAGCCGGCCTCGCGTCCGGCTTCGACGATCGCCTCGGCGAGGCGTCGGCCGAGGCCGGTCCCCTGGAACGCCGGGCGGACATAGAGCCGCTTCATCTCGCAAACGCCGGGCTCGTAGGGACGAAGACCGACGCAGCCGGCCGCGTCGTCGCCGTCCAGCGCGAGGAGGAGCCGGCCGGCGGGCGGCGCGTAGTCGCCGGGCAGCTCGGCGAGTTCGCCGTCGAAGTCCTGGAAGGAAAGGTCGACCTCGAGCGAGGCGGCGTACTCCTCGAAAAGGGCCCGCACGGCTGAGAGCCGGTCGTCCGTGTGGCCGTCGACGACGCGCAAGCCCACGGAGCGCCAGCGTACCCATGCGGCGAGACCCGTACGCTCGCCGGCTTGCCCGCCGGTGGGACAATGCAGACGATGTCGCAGGCAGTCGACCCACTCCACGCCGCGCGCGACGCGGCCGCGCGCCAGGCCTGGCGGCAGGCGTTCGAGGACTACGAGAACGCCGATCAGAACCAGCTGAGCGCCGAGGACCTCGAGCGCTTTGCCGAGGCCGCATGGTGGTCGGGCAAGCTCGTCCAGGCCATCAACCTGCGAGAGCGCGCGTACGCGGCCTACGCCTCGGGTGGAGAGAAGCTCGCTGCCGCACGTCTTGCGCTGATCCTCTCGTGGGACGAATCCGGCCGTGGGGCGTTCGCCGTGTCGCACGGCTGGTTCGCCAACGCGCAACGCCTGCTCGAGGACGAGCCGGAGTCAGCCGAGTACGGTCGGCTTGCGCTCACGCGGGCGGTCAATGCGATGTTCGCCGAGGGAGACTTCGCCGCGGCCATCGCCGATTTCGAGCGCGCCTTCGAGCTCGGTCGGCGCTTCGGCGACCGAGACACGCAGATGCTCGCGCTCGTCGGCAAAGGGCGGGCGCTGGTGAAGACCGGAGAGATCGACCAGGGCTTCGAGCTCCTCGACGAGGCCACCGCGGCGGCCGTGAGCGGCGAGCTCCAGCCGTACTCCTCCACGCTCGTCTACTGCATGACGATCAGCTCCTGCCAGGACCTCGGCGACTTCCGTCGCGCAGCCGAATGGACCGAGGTCGCAAACCGCTGGTGCGACCGCCTCGACGTCACCGGCTTCCCGGGCGCGTGCCGCGTCCACCGCGCGGAGATCATGCGACTTCGTGGGGACTTGGAGGGGGCGGAGCAGATCGCCTTGGCGGCCTGCGAGGAGCTCCACGACTTCGAGCGGTACATCACCGCCGGCGGTTACTACGAGATCGGCGAGATCCGGCGCCGCCTCGGCGATCTCGCCGCCGCGGAAGAGGCGTACGGAAAGGCGAACGAGCTCGGAAGCGACCCCCAGCCGGGGCTCGCCCTCCTCCGGCTCGCCGAGGGCAAGACCGGTGCGGCTGTAGCGGGGATCACGCGGACGCTCGAGGAGGTCGAGGACCCCCTCGGCCGCCTGCGCCGCCTGCCGGCGCAGGTGGAGATCGCGATCGCGGCGGGCGACGTCAAGACCGCCCGTGCGGCGGCGGCCGAGCTGGAGGAGCTCGTCGATTCGTACAAGATCGGCGCTCGCCGGACGCCGGCATTCGACGCCACAGTCCACGTCGCCGCGGGCCGGATCCAGCTCGCCGAGGGCGACGCAGACGGCGCGGCCCGCCGCCTGCGGCAAGCGCGCGACGAGTGGAACGACGTCGGCGCGCCGTACGAGACGGCACAGGCCAGGCTGCTGCTCGCGCTCGCATTCCGCCGCCAGGGCGACGAGCATGGCGCGGCGGCGGAGCTCGAAGCCGCGCTCGCCACGTTCGAGCGGATCGGCGCCAGACACGACGCGGGCCGGGCGAAGGAGCTCCTCGGCCGCGAGCAGATCCTTCGCACGTTCCTCTTCACCGACATCGTCGGCTCCACCAGGCTCCTCGAGACCCTTGGCAACGAGAAATGGAAGAAGCTGCTCGCCCGCCACAACGACGTGCTGCGGGAGCAGATCGTGGAGAACGGCGGCGAGGTCGTCCAGCAGACCGGCGACGGGTTCTTCGCCGTCTTCGTCAGCCCACGGGCGGCGATCGAGGCGGCGATCGCGATCCAGCGCGCGCTGGACGGCGAGATCGTCGCCCCCGACGTCAGGATCGGCGCGCACACCGGAGCGGGGTTCGAGGAAGGCGCCGGCTCGAACGGGTACGGCGGCGAGGCCGTGCATCTCGCGGCTCGGATCGGAGCGGCCGCGGGCGCTGGAGAGATCCTCGTCAGCCACGACACGCTCGACGGCGCCGGCGCGGGATTCCGTATCTCCGAGCCTCGTTCGACGAGCTTCAAGGGTTTCGACCAGCCGGTCGACGTGATCGCCGTCGGCTGGCGCTGAGGCTCAGGTCGTCCGGGTGGACGAGAGCCCGAGCCCGACGAACACGATGCCGGTCACCCAGCGCTTTACGCCGAGGTACCACCGGCTCCGGCGAAGCCACGCGCCCGCCGTGCCGGCGGCGAGCGCCCAGAGCGTGTCCGACGAGAGCGCGATCACGACGAAGACCAGCCCGAGCGCGAAGATCTGTAGCGTCGCGGCGCCCGCGCTGGGATCGACGAACTGCGGCAGGAACGCGATGAAGAACAGCGCCGTCTTCGGGTTCAGGACGTTGACGACAACGCCGTCGACGAAGAGCCGCCTCCGGGATCGCGGGATCCGCACGATGTGGTTCTCGACGGTCTCACGAGTGAGCAGCCGGCGGACGCCGAGGAAGACGAGGTAGGCGGCGCCCGCGTACTTGACGATCGTGAAGGCGGTGGCCGAAGAGGCGAGGAGCGACGAGAGGCCGATCGTCGCCGCGAGCACGTGGACCAGGCCGCCGACCCCGATGCCGAGCGCGGAGACGAAGCCGGCGAACCGGCCCTGGTCCACGCTCTGCGCGACGATGTAGAGCACGGCCGGTCCGGGCACGACCGCAAGCGCGAGCGCGGCGACGCAGAAGAGGGCGAGCGTCGACGGGTCCACAGCCGAAGCCTGCCTACTCGTCCAGGACGGTGAAGAGCGTCAGCTGCATTCCGTCCGGCGCGCGGAGACGGACGTTTCGGTGGCGCCACGGCGTCTCGACCGGATCCGCGAGCTGCTCCGCCCCGGCCGCCGCGAGCAATTCCGCCGTCGCCGTCGAATCCTCGACCTCGAGCGCGAGCCTCACCGGCCCGGAGACGCCTCTCCGTCCGACCTCGACCTCGTCGACCAGGCCGGTCTGGTCGACGGAGAGCAGCTCGAGCGTCGCGCGGCCGGCGTCGAGGATGGCGCCGCTCCCGGTCTCTTCCTCCCACTCGTAGGTGACGGGCAGGCCGAGGACGTCACGGTAGAAGCGGACCGCCTCGGCGTAATCCTCGACGGTGACCGCGACCCGGAGCTCGCGGACGGGGCTCTCCGGCATGTTCGGGAAAACGCGCGAAGGTCACCTAAGCTTCCCGCGTGGGCCAGGGGAGCTACCTCGACGCCGCCCGGGCGAACGACGACTTCCGGCGGGTGCTCGAGACCGGCGAGCACGCGCAGCTGGTCGTGATGACGCTCGCGCCCGGCGAGGAGATCGGCGAGGAGACCCACGAGGGTGACCAGATTCTCTTCTTCGTCGAGGGCGAGGGCGAGGCGATCCTCGAGGGCGATTCGAGCCCTGTCCGCGCGGGCGACTTTGTCTTCGTCCCCGCCGGGACGCTGCACAACTTCGTGAACACGGGCAGCGAGCCGCTGCGCCTGCTGACGACCTACGCCCCGCCCGAGCATCCGCACGGCACCGTCCACCGGACGAAGGCCGAGGCGGACGCCGACGAAGAGCACTAGGACGGTTTGGCGACGCCGTGGATGTACGGCGCCGTGGTGATCGTGAAGAGCGACGACGAGTGGAAGCCGCGCTCTAGTCGCTCGATGTCGAACCCGGCGGCCCGGATCTCCGACTCGGTGTCCCGGGTCGTCTCGCACCCGCCGAGCGCCCTCGTCCAGAAGAGCCGGTCGACGGCGCGCTGGAATCCCCGGAAGAGGACATTCCCCGAGCGGACGTGCTCCCAGAAGCGGAGCTCTCCGACGGGCCGCAGGACGCGCCGGAGCTCGCGGAGGACGACCGCCGGGTCGCCGACGCTGCAGAGGACGCCCATGACCACGACGGCGTCGACGGATCCATCCTCGACCGGTAGCCGCTCGGCAACGCCGTCGACGATCTCGATCGGAACCACCGCGGCCCGTGCGCGCTCCACGGCGGACGCTCGGGCCGTTGGGTCGGGCTCAACAGCGAGCAGCGCCGTGACCTCAGCCGGGTAGTGCTCGAACGAGCGGCCGTCGCCCGAGCCGACCTCGAGCACGCGACCGCTGAGCCCGGCGAGGAGCGTGCGGCGCAGCTCGCGCGCGCCGGGATCGGGCCGCTGCTGTTCGCGCCGTTCGAGAAAGCGCGCGAAACGGCTCTGTTGCGGCCCGTAGAGCGTCGAACCGGATGGCTCGGTCGCCGGCACGGACGAAGCGGACGCTAGCTCAGCGTCCCGAGCGGCGCGCGACGACGAAGGTGCTCTGACCGAGCAGCTGTCCGTACCGGCGCGCCGACGGAGCTCCAAATCCCGGCCACACGTACCACCTGTAGCTGCCAGGAAGCAGCCGCTCCTTGCGGCCCAGGTTCGTCCATTGCGCCTTGAGCTGGAGCCGAGTCTTCGTGGGCCACGCGGTGAGGACCTTCCGGCGGCCGCGGTACAGCTGCACGTTGTAGTACCGCGCTCGATTGGCCCGCCGCCAGACAAGTAGGGGCGGGCGCGTGACCCGTGCTCCGGCGCGAGGCGCCATCAGCGCCGACCGGGTGACCTTGACCACAGCCGCCTGGATCGTCCATGCGTGAACCGCCGGGGTGGAATCGGCGTTCCCGGCGGAGTCGACCGCCCGCACCTCGAACTGGTGCGTCGCCTTGCTCAGACCTGAGTAGCTCTTGGGAGTGCTGCAGAGCGCGAAGGCGGCGCCGTCGAGCCGGCATTCGAACGTCCCGCCCTCGCTCGCCGAGAACGCGAAGGTCGCGGAGGTCGCCGTCCCGGACTTCGGCGCCGAGGCGACGGTCGTCTCGGGGGCGGTGGTGTCGATCGTCCACGAGTGCGCGGCAGGGGCGCTGAGATTGCCGACCGAATCCCTGGCCTGGACCGTGAAGACATGTCCGCCGTCGACCAAGCCGTGATACGTCGCGGGTGAGCTGCACGGCTCGAAGCCGCGGTCGTCGACTCTGCAGTCGAACGACGAGGGCTCGTCGGCTGTGAAGGCGAAGCTTGCCGCGCTGGTGTTCGTCAGGCCGGGCGGCCCGGACGTCAAGACGGCCGTCGGCGCACGGGTCTCGATCGTCCAGCTGTGGGCGGTCTCGGGTCCGGTGTTCCCGGCCGCGTCGGTCGCCCGCACGGAGAACGCGTGCGGTCCGTCGGACAAGCCGCCATAGCTCGCGGGCGAGGTGCAAGGGGTCAGCAGACCGCCGTCGAGGCGGCAGACGAAGGTGGCGTCCTCGGCCGCTGTGAAGGAGAAGCTTGGGGAGCGGTTGTTGCTCGGGTTGCCCGGCTTGCCC
>DASZEE010000119.1:0-6585 GCA_035941215.1 Gaiellaceae bacterium | reverse complement strand
TGACGTTGAGACGGCCGAAGCGGGCGAACGCGCGTCCGCCCGGGCTCCGGTGAACGTGGACGAGGCGGCGGACATCGACGGCGTACGACCGCGTGGAGGTCACGAGGCTCTTGGTGGCCGGCGAGCACCCGCGCGCCGTCCGACCCGTGTCGGAAGCTTGTATGGATTCAGTGAACACGCACGCCAGGGCCAAACAAGCTGCTATCCCTACCGTCGCAGGTAAGTGGAATGTCAGCACGAATTCTCCATCGCCATTCCGAGGACATCCATTTAAGCGATCTGGCCGAACAGCCGAATGAAGGCAAAGTGAACATGCTCCGCAGAGTAAGAACGCACCGGCATCACGAGGTCACCACCCACGTGATCCGGCAGCGGGCGGGCGTGCCGTACGAGGTCGAGCAGCGTGTCTGTCGCGATTGCCGCACGGTGATCGCGGAGCGCGCGCTCCGCCGCGCAGCGGCTTAGCTCAGCTCGCCAACGAGCGCTCCGAGCGTCTCGCCGGCAGCGCCATCGCATTTGACGGCCGCTAGGCCGTCATAGGAGGTCGGCCCCTTGTTGACGATCGCGACCGCTCCTCCGGCCGCACGCGTCTCCTCGGGCAGCTGCGAGACCGGCCAGACCTCGAGCGCCGATCCCACCACGAGCATCAGCCCCGTGGAGCGCGCCAGCTCGTACGCCCGGTCGATCGCAGCTTCCGGCATCAGCTCCCCGAACATCACCACGTCCGGCTTCACGATCGCGCCGCACCGCCTGCAGGCCGGCGCCTCCGCATCGTCGAGCAGCTCCAGCAGCTCGTCCAGCCCGTAGGAGGCGCCGCATCCGAGGCAGGTCGAGCTCCGGATCGAGCCGTGCACCTCCGTGACGTCACGGCTCCCGGCTCGCCCGTGCAGCCCGTCGATGTTCTGGGTCACGACCGCGGAGACATGACCCGCGCGCTCCAGGTCGGCGAGGGCGCGATGGCCGGCGTTCGGCTCCGCCTCGACGAGGACGCGGAGCCTTAGCGAGTAAAAGCTCCACACCTTGACTGGGTCGGCGCGGAACGCCTTGATCGTCGCGTACTCGGCCGGGTCGTACTGCGCCCAGACTCCGGTCGGGGAGCGGAAGTCCGGGATCCCGCTCTCGGTCGAGATCCCGGCGCCGGTCAGGACGATAGCCGGGCCGCGCTGGCGGAAGAGCTCGGCGAGCCGGACGACGTCAGGCACGCCGCCGGAGCGCGAAGAACCCGCCGACGCCCAGGGCGAGAGCGACGAGGGCGAGCGATCCCTCAACCACTCGCGGATTGCGCTCGAGGAACGAGCGCGTGTCGTCCGGCGGCTCGAAGGCGGGATTCGCGCGCTCGGGACCCAGCTGCGCGGCGACGAGAGGCTCGAGCTCGCGGGCGGGGAGCCGGGCGAAGTCGTACGTCGGCGAGTCCAGCGACGGATTGCCGTAGAGGAGGCGGAACGCCGGCGCGAAGCCCTCGTCGAGCACGATCGTCCTCGGCCGAGCGAGCGCCTCGACGCGCAAAGCGCGAAGCGGCGCGTCGTCGCCGTTCTGGACGACGACGTTGAGCATCCGGTGGGCCGCGCGAACGGGAACCTCGAGCTGGGCGACCCCACTGCGTCGCAGGATCCGTCCTCGCGCCAGGACTCGGAAGACGCCTTCGCGGTTCGAGCCGCTGACGACCACCGGCCGGTCGAACCGCCGCGTCGTCGTGCTGATCCGGATCCGATCGACGGGACGGCGCACGTAGCCGACGTCCAGCCGGACGCTGGTCGCGCGCTCGCGCTGGTCGATCGAGACGTCCGCTTCGACGGTGCCGAGCGGAGGCCGCCGGGGTTCGTTGAACACGCGCGCGGCCACAGGCAGCGGAACGCCGACGCCGCGAAGCCGCAGGAAGCGGTGATCTGTCGGCGGGAACAGCAGCGTCGTGCTGGTCGCCGGCGAAGCTCCTCCGAGGTCGAAGACGGTCGTGGTCGAGAGCCGCGTGAACGTGCGGCGGTCGTCGCTCCCGAAGACGGTCACCCGGCCCACGAAGTCCCGCTCGTTCGCCAGCACGAGCTCGGCGCGATTGCGAACAGCCCTGGTGGGCCCGAGGTCCAGGAGCCCGACGAATGCCCGGCCCTGGACCCCGGCGTTGAGCAGCTCGACCTCCTTCGATGCCCGCGGTGCGGGATCGGGAAGCGGCCGCCACGGCACCTGGCGGCCGGCCGAGTCGAGCACCCGAAGATCGGCCAGACCGGGCTCGGTATGGGCGAACAGCGGGCCGTCGGCGACGAAGGTCACTAGCCCCGAACCGGACGCCGGGACGGCGCGCTCCCAGCGGAAGTCCGACTCCTCGACGGCGGCCGGCGCCGCGAACGCCGCGGCGACAGCAACCAGCACGAGTCTCACGGCGCCTCCTCGACGATCCGGGCCCGGATCCGCTGGTACGCGAAGGCGGCGGCGAGGAGGAGGAGCCCGAGTGCGATGAACGAGAGCACGCGGTAGATCGACTCGAGGGTCGATAGATCGAAGAGGAACACCTTCGCGATCGCCGCCGCGAGGAGCCCGAAGCCGGCGATACGGAACCTCCGGTCGTCCCGCAGCAGGCCGAAAAGCAACGAGCCGAAGCCCAGGAGCGCCCAATAGGCGCTCAGCAGGACCTGCGGCGTCTGGCCCGGCTCGGCGGCCGTCTCCGCCTCGCGGGTCAGATCAACGATCGCGACCGAGCCCAGGTAGACAAGCGCCACGGCGCCTGCGGCCTCGAGGACTGGTCGCAAGCCGACACCTGGCCGCACCACGCCGGGGACATCGTCCGGCACGAGCCTTGCCGACACGAACGCCGAGACCGCAAAGGCGAGTAGCGCGACCGCTGCCTTCGCAAGGTCGTCGACGCCGCGGTAGAGCGAGTCGGGCTCGGCCTCGATTGTCAGGATGTGGCCGGCAGCGAGAGCGAGGAACGCCACGGTCCCGACTACCGCACGCCGCTCGCGGGTCGCGGAGGCCACCCAGGCGAGGACGGCGGCCTGGACAGACCATCCGATCACGAGCGCCGGACCGTCGAGGGCCAGGCCGACCGCGACCGCCGACAGCCCGATACCGACTGCTGCGACCAGGGCTGCTATCTCGCGGCTCATCCGCCGGCGGAAGCCGAAGCCGCCGAGGAGCACATGCGCGGCGGCTGCTCCGACCACCCACGCCGTTGCGCCGTTCTCATGCTCCGAGTCGTGCAGCATCACCCAACCGCCGCCCGCGAAGAGCAACGCATTCGCGAGCAGCAACATCGCCGAGGACGCCCGTAACGTCGAAACCGGAACGCGGAGCTCGTAGCCGATCGCCGCCACGACGTAGAGCACCCAGAACATCGTCAGAACCGCCAGGGCCAAGCCAAGCCGGTCCTCGTACGTGTCCTCGAGCCAGACGGCGAGCTGTGGCGCGCTCAGGACGAACGCGCCGGCCGCGAGCCAGTCCCAGCGCTGCCAGAGGAGCACGCCGACGGCGGCGACGAGCGCAATCGCCATGAAGGCGAGCGTCGCGCCCGACGTTTCCGCCTGCACGAGGATCGGCGAGGCCAGCGCGCCCAGGATCCCGATCGCACCGACCAGCTCCGTACGCCAGCGGATCGCGATCGCCGTGCCGAGCGCACCGATCAGGCCGGCACACGCAAGCCCGACGACGGGAGAGACGAGGTCGTACAGCCGGGTCGCCGCGACATCGGAGGCGTACAGCCCGGCAAGCCCGCTCGCGACGGCCGCGAGGGAGGCCTGCGTACGACCCTGGTGGATGAAGAGGTAGAGCCCGACGCCGACCAGGGCCCCCGACCCGAGGAACGCCAGCACGACGCGCATCTCCTCGCCGATCCATCCTCGCCGTACCGCCATCGCGACGAAGAAGACGATCCCGACCAGGATCGCCAGGCCTCCGACCCAGGCGAGCAGCCGCCCGCCCAGCAGCTCCTCGAGATCGATGTCTCGTCTCTTGGCCTCGGGCGGTGCGACCGGGGCCGTCGGCGGCTCCGGGGGACCGGGCTGCGCGGCAGGAGCGCGCGGCACGACAGGACGGGCGGCCGGCGCAGGCCCAGCCTCCTCCAGCCGGCCGACCCGCCGCTCGAGTCGCTCGAGTGCGGCGGCGAACTCCGCGAATCGCTCTTCCGCAGCCTTGTCGATTGTCGAAAGATGGCAGGTCGCGGCGGACGACGCCGAAGAATCTTCCTACAGTTCCGCCCGATGTCGTTCGAGATGGAGGTGACGGTCCGCTTCGCGGAGACGGACGCGCAGGGCGTCGCCCACCACGCCGCGTACCTCGTCTGGTTCGAGACGGCGCGGATCGAGTACCTCCGCAGGTTCGACGGCGGCTACCAGGGTCTCCGGGACTCGGGCGTCGAGGCCACGACCTCGGAGGTCTACGTCCGCTACCTCCGGCCGGTCGCCTTCGACGACCGGCTCGTGATCCACACCCGCTGCGCGGAGATGCGCGGCGCCCGCTTCAGGTACGAGTACACAGTCGAGCGTGACGGCGAGCGCGTCGCCGAAGCCTGGACGGGACATGCCTGCGTCGACGCCGCGACCATGCGCCCCACGCGCGTCCCGCCCTGGCTGGTCGAGGCGATTACGCGGGCGGAGGCGGAGGCGGATCCTGCGGCGGCGGAGGCGGAGGCGGCGGATCCTTCGGCGGAGGCGGCGGGTCCTTAGGCGGCGGCGGCGGAGGCTCCGGTCGCTCCTTCGTCCCGTACCGGACGACGGACGGCTCCGACCGGTAGTACGACGCCCAGGTCGTCTCGTAGAGCTTCTTGCCCTCCGCCGTGTAGACCCGGCGCGTGACCGCCGTCTTCCGCGACGGCTCGCCGACCTCCTGCGTCACCCGCTCGCCCTCCCAGATGCTCGGATCCGGGACGCGCTTCACGGCCGGAGGCCCGGTGACCTCGAGCGGCGCCGTCTCGACCTCGATGCGCCGGTCGACCGGCGTCCCGTAGAGGTTCACGGTCAGCTCGGAGGCACCGACGAATGTGCGCAGGAGCAGCCACCTGTCCGTGTCGTTCTGGAACCGAAGGTCGAGATCCGGGTAGTTGACGGTGGCATCGCGCCCCTGCGGGTAGTGCGAGATGTAGAGCGCGTGGTTCGTCCGCGACGTGATCGAGAGACCGGACTCGAACGCCGCGTTGAAGACGGTCGTTGAGACCTGGCAGACGCCGCCGCCGATCCCGTTCTGCAGCTCTCCGTTAATGATCACCGGCGCCTCGCGGAAGCCGCGCTCGGGTGAGCGCTCGCCCGTCGTCCTGTTGAACGAGAACTCCGCGCCCGGCGGGATCAGCGCGCCGTCGACCAGCTGCGCGACGAGCCGAACGTTGTGGAGGCGGTTCGGCTCGCCGCCGTACGTCGTCGTGTAGCCGCCGACGAGACCCGTGATCCCCATCGCCCGCGCCTCGCGCGTCGTCCGCTCGGGAGCGGTCCTTTGGACAAGCAGCCGCGCCGTCCGGTCGGTCGGCGAGAGGGCAGCCGCGAGGATCGCCTTCCGCGCCGCGGCCACGTCCAGGCCGAGCCCGGGCAACGACGGCTTGATCGCCACCGAGCTGCCGGAGATCACGAACTCGGCGTCCCGCGGCGGCCGGTCGGCGCTCCTGCGGAACCGAGTGAAGTAGGCGTCGGCCCCCGGGCCGCCGATCGCGAGCGTCGTCGAGCCGTTCCGCGGCAGTTCCAGCAGCTGCGCGATCCGCCAGCGCGGCAGGCGCCAGCGGGTCTCGCCGCGGACGAGCCGGACCGGTCCCGACACGGCCGTCTCTACCTGTGAGACGACCGGCGCCAGATCGGCGGCGGTCACGTCGGGCTGGGTGATCCCGACGGGAAGCGCGACCGGCGCACGCTCGAAGGCCACGAGCGAGCTCATCATCAGCCGGGCAGCGGCGTCCTGCTCCAGCGTCCGTCCGGTGGCGCCGCGAGCGATCTCCGGCCGGAGCCCCTTCAGGCGGACGGCGGCCTGGCGCTCGGGCCGGTCGATCCGCCGCGCGAGCACCCCGAGCTTGTGGCTCAAGAGCGCGTCGTATGCGCGGGCGGGCGGTGTGATGTCGCCGCCGAAGAACCGGTGCCCGAGCCGGCGAAGTCCCCGCACCGGCGCGAAGCCGTCGCCCTGGCGGCGCGCGGTCTCCACCGCGGCCCTCCAGTCGACTTCGAGCACGACCTCGTTCGGCCGCACCTGGTACCGCCGCGGTCCGGCGGTGAAGGTGACCGGCACCCGCTTCATCTCTTCGTAGCGCTGCTCGAGCCGCCGAACGGCCTCGCCGGCGGTCAGCCCGCCGACCGGCAGGCCCGAAACGGTGGCCCCCTCCGGCAGCTTCTGCGGCGACCCGGCGAAGATCAGGCCGAGGGCGAGCGCGCCGAGGACGAGCGTGCCGGCACCGACGAGGGACCACTGGAGAGCAAGCCGCCTCCGAGCAGCACGCTTCCGACGGAGATACACCGCCCTCGTCCCGGCCTCGGCGTACAAGAATCGGAGTGTAGCGACGCTATTGGTCGGTCAAGCCGGCGATTTTTCGGGCCGCGATCTCCCGCTGGATCTCGGACGTTCCCTCGACGATCTGGAAGACCTTCGCGTCCCGAAACCACTTCTCGACGAGGTGGTCGCGCATGA
>DASZEE010000118.1:0-4133 GCA_035941215.1 Gaiellaceae bacterium | reverse complement strand
CAGGAGACGTACTGGCGCGAGTTCACCTCGCGGTTCCCGAGCGCGATCGTGTCGTGTCCGCCCGAGATCTCCTTCCAGACGTTGTTCTCGGGCACGAGACCGGCCCGCGACTGGTCGACGTAGGCAGCCTCGACCGTCTCCCCCACGCGCAGTTCGCCGGAGTCCGGCTGCTCCTCGCCGGAGATCATCCGGAAGAGCGTCGTCTTTCCGGCGCCGTTCGGCCCGATCACGCCGACGATCCCGCCCGGCGGCAGGGAAAAGGTCATGTCCTCGACGAGCAGGCGGTCGCCGAACCCCTTCGAGACGTGATCCGCCTGGACGACGACGTCGCCGAGCCGCGGCCCGGCCGGGATGTGGATCTCGACGCGGTCGAGCTTGACGTTCTGCTCCTCGGCGAGCAGCCGCTCGTAGGCGCCGACCCGCGCCTTCGACTTCGCATGCCGCGCCTTCGGCGACGAGCGAACCCACTCGAGCTCCCGCGCGAGTGCACGGCGCCTGGCGGACTCCGTCTTCTCTTCGTGCGCGAGCCGCGCCTGCTTCTGCTCGAGCCAGCCGGAGTAGTTGCCCTCGTACGGGATCCCGCGTCCGCGGTCGAGCTCCAGGATCCAGCCGGCGACGTTGTCGAGGAAGTACCGGTCGTGCGTGACGGCGACCACCGTGCCGGCGTAGTCGGCGAGGAACCGCTCCAGCCAGGCGACCGACTCGGCGTCGAGATGGTTCGTCGGCTCGTCCAGGAGCAACAGGTCCGGCGAGGACAGGAGCAGGCGGCACAGGGCAACACGGCGCCGCTCGCCGCCGGACAGCGTCGTGACGTCGCGATCGCCCTCCGGGACTCGCAACGCGTCCATCGCGCGGTCGAGCTGCGCGTCCAGCGTCCACGCGTCGCGGCGGTCGATCTCCTCCTGCACCTTCGCCTGCTCGGCAAGGAGCGCGTCGTAGTCGGCGTCAGGCTCTGCGAACTGTCCCGAGATCGCGTTGAAGCGGTCGAGGAGGTCGCGCAAAGGCCGGACGCCGTCCTCCACGTTTCCTCGGACGTCCTTCGCAGGGTCGAGATCGGGCTCCTGCGGCAGGAAGCCGACGGTCGCCCCGGCCGCGAGGTCGGCGCTGCCGCTCGACGTCTCCTCGACGCCGGCCATGATCCGCAGCAGCGTCGACTTCCCGGCGCCGTTGGGGCCGAGGACGCCGATCTTCGCGCCCGGCAGGAACGCGAGCGTGATGTCGTCGAGCACCTTGCGCTCGGGCCCGTAGAACTTCGAGGCCCGGATCATCGTGAAGACGTAGTCCGACATCGGTCGGCGACTCTAGCCGCGGGCATCCAGGAACGCCTCGTCGGGTTGACACGCTGGATCGCGAGGCGTAGATAGAGCCTGCTCCATCGGTTTTCCCAGGGAAAGGGGGAGGCAACATGTCCAGACGATGGAGGAGTCGAGCGTGGCGCTTCGCGGCGCCCCTCGGCCTCGTAGGGTGCGTCGCCGTCCTGGCGGCGCCGGGGGCGTTGGCTGTGCATGGCGGCGACCGAGAGGTGACCGTCGGCTCCAACGACGCGGTCTTCTCGCAGAACAAGCAGAACGAACCGGCGGTCGCCATGGACGCGAACCGGCCGAACATCCTCGCGGCCGGCGCCAACGACAACATCGACATGGAGGCGTGTAACGCCGGCGATCCGACGACGTGTCCGTTTACTCCGAACGTCGGCGGCTCGGGGATCATGTTCTCCTTCGACAGCGGGGACACGTGGACGCAGCCCACGTACACGGGCTGGACGGCCAGGCACTGCGTCGGCCCGCCGGGCTTCACCTGCACGCCGGGGCCCGGGCCGATCGGAACGCTCCCGTGGTACTTCGAGAGCAACCTCGTCTCCGACGGGGATCCGGCGCTCGCATTCGGGCCGCGACCCGGGCCGAACGGCTTCTCGTGGGCGAACGGCTCGCGGCTGTACTACGCGAACCTGACCTCGAACGTGTCGGCGGATCTCGGTGAGCCGGCGTTCAAGGGCTTCGAGGCGATCGCCGTCTCGCGAACGGACGACGTCGTTGGAGCAGCCGCCGGCAACAAGGCGGCGTGGATGCGACCCGTGCTCGTCAGCAAGCAGAGCTCGGCGACGTTCGCCGACAAGGAGCAGATCTGGGCGGACAACGCGGCCTCGAGCCGGTTCTTCGGCAACGTCTACGTCTGCTACGCCTCCTTCACCGGAAACGGTGCGGCGCCAATGGTCGTGGGCGTCTCGAGCGACGGAGGCTCGAGCTGGACGACGAGGCACGTCAGTCCCGCGCACAACGTCTCGCCGAGGCAGTGGGGGCAGTCGGGCTGCACGATCCGGACGGACTCCACCGGTGTCGTGTACGTGTTCTGGCACGAGTTCCAGAGCCCGTTCAGGTTCCTCCCGCCCATGGGCACGCACGTGCTCGCGAAGTCGTTCGACGGCGGACGGAGCTGGACGCGGCCGATGGATCTCTTCCGCGTCACCGACCCGTGCTTCTTCGTCGACCCGGTGATCTTCCGCTGCGTGATGGACGGGATCGCGGGAGCTCGAAGCGACCTCGCGCCTGTGCCGAGCGTGGACATCGCGAACGGTGCGCCCACCGGGATGGGAGCGACGAACCTGATCGTGAACACCTGGGCGGACGGTCGTGACGGCCTCAACAACGAGGACGTCATGATCAGCCACTCGAGCGGCGGTGGACTGCCCGGAACGTGGTCGACACCGCGGCGGATCTCCGATGCAGGAGATCGCGGCTACTACGCCGCTCCAGCGTTGTCACCGGACGGGACGGACGTCTACGTCGTCTACAACGCGTTCACGACGCCGTTCCGGAACGACACGGCGTCGCCGCGGAGCCTCGTGGGCGTCGTGAAGCATGCGAACGTCGCAGGCGGCGCTCCGGGATCGTTCACGACGCTTCACCGAGGCGCAACGGGCGACCCGCGTGGCTCGTCGCAGAACGACCTCCAGGCGGAGTTCCTCGGGGACTACGTGTACGCGGCCGCCTCGCGCGACTACGCGGCTGCGGTCTGGAACGACGCTCGCTTCGCGGCCGATTGCCCGGCGATCGACGCCTGGCGGATGTCGCTGCGAACAGAGACGACGGCCGACGACGTTCCCACGCCGGCACCGCAGGTCGCGTGCGCGCCGACGTTCGGGAACACCGACATCTTCGGCTGGTCGGGGGCAGATCCGACGCCGTAGCTGTTCGTAGCGAGAGACGAGGGAGGCGCGGCACGCGCCTCCCTCGTCCTCGATCCTCTACTGCGGTGTCGGATCATCGTGAAGACGTAGTCAGCCACGGCGGCCGAGGTTACCCTCCGATCGTGGACGCGGACGCCGTGGAGCTCCGGGTGCTGGGCTGCCTGATCGAGAAGCAGCGGACGACGCCCGACACCTACCCGCTCTCGCTGAACTCGCTGCGGCTCGCATGCAACCAGTCGACGAACCGCGACCCCGTGGTCGAGTACGACGAGCCAACGATCCGCGGGGCGCTCGAGCGGCTCTCCCGCCGCGGCTGGGTTCGCCTCGCGAGCGGCAGCGGCAGCCGCGCCGTGAAGTACCGGCACCTGCTCGACGACGCGCTGGGCCTCTCCGGCGCCGAGCAGTCGCTCCTGGCGGTGCTGATGCTCCGCGGCCCGCAGACCCCCGGCGAGCTGAAGCAGCGCACCGAGCGGATGCACCACTTCGAGTCGCCGCCCGACGTCGACGTCGTCCTCGACGGGCTCATCGGTCGCGAGCTGGTTGCCCGGCTACCGCGCCGGCCCGGTCAGAAGGAGCAGCGCTACACGCAGCTGCTCGGCGGCGAGGACGAGGACGTCCCGAAGACGTCGTCCGACAACTCCCTCGAGGCACGCGTCGCGCGGCTGGAAGCAGAGGTCCGGTCACTACGGGAGGCGCTGCATGAACTCTGAGCTCGCCGATCACGCCAGACGCGTCATCGAGGCAAACCGCTATATGGCCCTTGGAACCGCCGACGAGACCGGGCACCCGTGGGTCTCGCCCGTCTGGTTCGCGACCGAGGACTACCGGAACTTCCATTGGGTCTCCTCGCCCGACGCGAAGCACTCAGGGAACCTCGTCACCCGTCCGGAGGTCGCGATCGCAATCTTCGACTCGTCGGTTCCGGTCGGCGGGGCGCAAGCCGTGT
>DASZEE010000117.1:0-8787 GCA_035941215.1 Gaiellaceae bacterium | reverse complement strand
CCACTCTCCGCCCGCAAACGCTGGCGTCTCCTCCCGACCGGCGCCAACGGCCAACCCGCCGTCGCCGGCTACTTATGGGACGAGCAAACAAGCGCTTACCGACCGGAGACCATCATCGTGCTCACCTTGCGTACCGCGAGCATCGAGGAGATCACCGCCTTCCGCTCGCCCGAGCTCTTCCCCCTCTTCGGCCTGCCCGAGCACCTACCAACGTGAGCGTGCTGCGCCGAAGCTCATCGGTCGCCGATGAGTTTCGGCCCCAGAAGGGATCTCAACTGCAGTGACGTCCATGGGGCTCGACCAACGGCTGATCGCCGCGGCGACGAGCGGCGACGCCGTCGCGTTCTCGACGCTCGTCGAACGGCATCGCGCCGAGCTCCAGGTGCACGCCTACCGGATGCTCGGCTCGCTCGAGGACGCCCAGGACGCTGTGCAGGACGCCCTCCTCCGCGCCTGGCGTAGCCGCGCGACGTACGACGGGCGCTCGACGTTCCGAGCCTGGCTCTATCGGATCACGACCAACGCTTGCCTCAGGATCCTCGAGCGCAGGCCTCGGCGCCTCGTGCCCTACGAGGAGGGCCCTGCCGCCGAGCTCGGAGCGCGCCCGTTGCCGCCGGCCGACCTCCCCTGGCTTCAGCCGTACCCCGACCTCCTGCTCGACGAGGGCCCCGAGCCGGGTGACGCCGTCGTCGCGCGAGAGACGATCGAGCTCGCGTTCCTCGCGGCGATCCAGCATCTGCCGCCGCGCCAACGCGCGGTCCTGATCCTCCGCGACGCGCTCGACTGGTCCGCGGACGAGACCGCCACGGTGCTGGAGATGAGCGTCGCCGCCGCGAACAGCGCGCTGCAACGGGCGCGCGCGACGATGAAGGAGCAGCTCCCGGCAAGACGGCTCGAGTGGGCGACAGCCGCCGACGCCGAGGACGCCGAGCGGTCGCTTCTCCAGACGTACATGGAGGCGTTCGAGCGACACGACGACCGTCAGCTGGCCGCGCTCCTGCGCGAGGACGTGCGGCTAGCGATGCCGCCGCACCCGACCTGGTACGAGGGACGCGAGGCGGTGGCCGCGTTCCTTGCCGGCGTCCTGTTCGCGCCCGGGGCAGAAGCGCGTCGGCTCATGCCGACGCGCGCGAACAAGCAGCCGGCCTTTGGCATCTATCACGGCGTCGGCGCCGACGCGAGACCATCGTCGATCCACGTGCTCGGGATCGAGTCCGGCCTGGTCGCCGACATGCACTTCTTCCTCTACCCCGAGCTCTTCGCGGCCTTCGGCCTCCCCGACACGCTCGGATGACCGCGGGCGAGAGCGCCGGCGGCGCGCTCTTTCGCGATCCCCTCGCCGAGGGCTTCGCCAGGCGCGTCTTCCGAGTTGCTCCCGGGAACGAGCTCGGCTTGGAGCCGGGTCGCCTGCCCGACGCCATGTGGGTCGTCGAGCAGGGAGAGCTCGAGCTCGAGTGCCGGTCGGCGACGCGCAGGCGCTTCGGGCGCGGCTCGATGATCCCGATCGCACGGCTTCCAATAGCCCATCTCCGCAGCGTGGGCTCCGGCCCACTCGCCCTCGTCGCCGTCTCGCGAGGGCAGCCGCGAGCGACCGATGAGTTTCGGCGCGACGCCGGATCGTACGGCGACGACTGAAAACGACTTCGGAGGCTGATGAAATGGGAAGAATCGTGATATCCGAAAGCGTCTCGCTCGATGGAGTCGTCGAGGACCCGGGCCTTTTCGGGGACTTCAAGCACAAAGGTTGGACCCTCGACATCGACCGCCGCGAGGACGGCAAGCAGTCCAAGCTCCCGCTCGAGGTGCAGCGCTTCCTGCTCGACGAGGCCCTCGGCATGGAAGCCATGCTGCTGGGCCGGATCACCTACGAGGAGCTCGCGCCCTTGTGGCCGGCCCGGGAGGGCGAGCTCGCGGACCGGCTCAACAGCATGCCCAAGTACGTCGTCTCCTCGACGCTCGAGGATCCCGGGTGGAACAACTCGACAGTGCTCCGGGGGGACGCGGTCGAGGAGGTCTTGCGGCTGAAGCGGGAGCTGGACGGGGACATAAACGTCCCCGGCAGCATCCGGCTCGCGCGGACGCTGATCGAACACGACCTCGTCGACAAGCTGCGGCTGATGATCTTTCCGGTCGTGCTCGGGAGCGGCGAACGCCTCTTCGCCGAGCTCCCCGACAAGAAGGGGGTGCGGCTCGTGGACACGAAGACGATCGGAGACGGCATCGCCATCCTCAGCTACGAGCCCGTTCGGGACGCCTCAAGGCAGCAAGCCCGTTTCCCCGTAGCAGGCGGGAGGCGTTCGAGGATCGGCCCGTAGGATGAGCGGGATGGATGAGTCGACGGCGGCGTGGCTGACGCGGCGGCCGGCGCCGGCGCTGGCACCGCTGATCGAGAGTTACGTCGGCTACCGGATGACAGGCTTTCCGGCGGGCGTGCATCGCGGGCTGCCGTCCAGGCACCTGACGCTGATCGTCAGCATTGGCCCTGAGATCGACGTGGTCTCGCAGACCAACCCGGCGCAGGCGCCGCAGCGGTACCGCGCCGTCGTCGGCGGCCTGCAGGCGTCCCCGGCGCTGATCGGTCACGACGGGAACCAGGAGGGGGTGGCGGTCGATTTGACGCCGCTCGGCAGCCGTGCCCTGTTCGGGATGCCGGCGCGGGTGCTCTGGAACGCCTCGCTCGAGCTCGAAGAGGTCGCCGGGGCCGCCGGCCGGGAACTATGGGAGCGCCTGCAGGAGGCCGCCGGCTGGGAGGAGCGCTTCGCCGCCGTCGATGACGTGCTCTGCCGGCTCCTTCGCGACGACCCGCTCGAGCCGGCGCTGAGGCGATCCTGGCAGCTGGTGACATCGTCGGGGAGCGCGGTGCCGGTAGCGGAGATCGCGCGCACGATCGGCTGGACGCGGCAGCACTTCGCGCGCCGCTTCGCGGACGAGTTCGGCCTCTCCCCGAAGCTCGCCGCCCGGCTGGTGCGGTTCGACCGGGCTCGCCGGATACTGCAGCGAACGCCCTCGTTCGTGTCGATCGCCCAGGTCGCCGCCGTCTGCGGCTACTACGACCAGGCCCACTTGACGCGCGACTTCGTCGAGTTCGCGGACTGTCCGCCCGGCCGGCTGCTCGCCGAGGAGGATCTTCCATCCTTCCAAGACGCAGACGGTGGCGAGAGCCCATCATTGGCGTCATGAGCGAACACAACCCATACGTCTGGCCCATCCTCTCCTTCCATGACGCTCCTGTCGCGATCAGCTTTCTCACTGCCGCGTTCGGCTTTGAGGAGCAGGCGGTGTACGCCCGCGAGGACGATGCGTCCGTGATCGAGCACGCCGAGCTCGGCTGGCCGCTCGGTGGCGGCGTGATGCTCGGCAGTGCCGGCAAGGATGACTCGCCGTTCGGCCGCCGCCGGCCCGGCAACGACAGCGTCTACGTCGTCTGCGACGACCCCGACGGTCTCTTCGCGCGGGCGACAGCGGCCGGCGCCGAGGTCGTGCGCGGGCTCCGCGACGAGGACTATGGCTCGCGCGGCTTCACGGTGCGCGATCCCGAGGGTGGCCTCTGGAGCTTCGGCACCTACCGGCCCACCGCGGGCTAGTCCGAGCGCCGTGGGGACCACGAAGCAGTCAGCCGCGGCAGTGGGCCGGAGAGCGGAGGAGGCGATCTTCCTGCCCGCCGGGAAGGGGCGCACTTACGTTGCCGGACCGATGCACGCCGTCTTCAAGGCCGACGGCGCCGAGACAGACGACCGCTACTGCGTCTCCGAGTGGTGGCTCGAGGCAGGCCGGCCGGGGCCGGGACCGCACGCGCACGCGGCGAACGAGGAGCTCTTCTACGTCCTGGAGGGCACGATGAGCTTCCTGGTCGGAGCCGAATGGGTCGACGCCGCGTGCGGCTCCTTCCTCCGCATCCCGGCCGGCACGACGCACGACTTCGCGAACCGGGGCACGGTGCGCGCCGGCGTGTTGAACGTGTTCATCCCGGGCGGCTTCGAGACGATGATGCCCCGGATCGTGGCGCACCTGGCCGAGCCCGCGCGAGGCGAGGCCTGACCGGCAGGACGCCCACCCCACCCCTTGTCGCATCGAGTTCTTCGGGCCAGCCGGTGGTAGCCGGTGCGAGCGGCACGTAGGCGATCTCCGGAGCGGTCAGGCGTTCGGTAAGGATGAGCGGCCAAGCGCGGCGCCGCGTTCCCCGTCTGCACCCCGTCGGTGCGCTCGCACTCGGCGCAGCCTTCGGGGCACTCGTCTCGGCCCTCAACGCGGGAGACTCCACCGCGTCGGAGGCTGCGAGCCTCGTGCTCGGCGCCGGTTGGGCGTGGGCGGGACTTGCGCTCGCCGCCGGTTGCCTGGCCGCGACTCGAGCCGCCGGTGCGATTGCCGGGGGGCTCGCGCTCGTCGCGGCGACGACGGCCTACTACGCAACCGACACGGTCCTCCGCCACGAGCCGTTCGCGCTCTACTGGGCGGAGATCCGTCGGTGGTGGCTCCTAGGCGCCGTCTTCGGGTGCCTGCTCGGCCTCGTCGGCGCGTACATGCGTGACGCCGGCGTCGCCGGGCTGCTCGCGCGGCTCGCGCTGCCTGCCGGCGCGACCGCGCAGATGATCATCCTGCCGCCGCGTGCCGGCGACGTCGTTGTGTCGTCGACGTTGGTCGTGTCGTCGACCGCGAACTGGACACGCGTCGTCGTCCTCACAGCGGCGACACTGTCCGCGGCAGCCCTCGTTGCACACCACGCGGTACGTTGGCGACAGCTCGCACGAACGGGAGCTAGGCGAGCAGGACGTCGAACGCCGTGACGAGAAGCAGCGCGTCGCCGATCCAGACACGGAGCGTGGGCGCTGGTCACGCTAGCCTCGGTCGGATCGCCGTCGTCGGAGCCGCCGTAGCGCTCTCCTTCGTCTTCGGAGGAGCTGACCAGTTTCTCGGAAGTCTGTCCGCGCATCCGTGGGCGACCGAGGTCAGCCTGCTCTCCGCGCCATGGCTGCTTCTCGCCTTTCTCGCCGGCTGCACGCAGCGCGAGCCTAAGCGGGCGACGCTGCTCGGCCTCGCGTGCACGCTCTCCGCCCTTGTTGGCTACGGGCTGATGACGCTCAGTCCGGTCGAGAATGCGCAGCTCACCCTGCAGTCCGCCACCGCGTTCGTTCGGAGCCAGAGCGACGTGATCGCCGGCGGCGTCGTCACCGGGCCGCTGTTCGGGTGGCTGGGAAACCGGTGGCGCAACGACCGCGTGTGGCTCGGCGCGCTTGTGATTGCCGCCGCGTTCTGCCTCGAACCGCTCGCACTCATCCCCGCCGGTCGCGAGATCGATTTCCGCGCCGTGTGGATAGCGGAGGTTGCCGTCGGGCTGGCGATGGTGCTCTACGTCACGACCGAGGCGCGCGCGCGGCGCAGACGCATGCGCACCGCGACGCGACCGGCGGACGCGTGACCTTAGGACGCGCCGTTGCTTCTACTCGAGCCTCGGATTCACCGAGACCTTCCGGGTCCCGACTGAGGGCGAGCCGATTCACGTCGATCTCGCCCGTCCGCAGCGGCGGCCTCGCCAAGCTGCCGCAGAGCCACGACAACTGGTACCTATCTCAGTCGGATCCCAGTGCTCTCACTCTTCATCGTCGTCGGCGTCCGCTGATAGCCACCGCCGCCGGCTTGCTTCTCGCCGGCCGCGAGCCGCCCGCCATCGCCAGGCCCGTCATCGAGTGACCGCCACGCACGCTGAGGGCGCGACTGCACTCTGTTGCCTGATCCGATACCAGACCAACTTCACACGCGTAGTACACAGGCTCTGCCGGGCAGCAGCCGGTCGCAGCCGGTCACGCGGGCTTCGGTCATCCCGCACAGATCCCGCGCGCGCTCCATTGCGCGAGTTGCAGACATCAGCGCGGCGAAGACCTACGTAAACCGGCTGGTCTCACCCGCGGAGTCAGCGCCAGCCCGCCGCCGGGCGAGCCGCGGCCAATGTGCGGGCCGGCCGGGCTTGAACACTCCGAGCGTGGCGGCTCCGAGCAGAATCGTGACCTGCACTCCTGCGACGGCAATCAGCGTCCATCGTGCGCCGCTCTCTCCGGGATCGCCGACCTCGGTGACGTTGAGCATGGTGTTGACGCTGGGGCTGATAAGCGCGAGGCCGAGGATGAGAGTCGCTGCGAAGATCGCCAGCTTGGTAACCACCCACCAATAGCGGAAGATCCCCCAGCTCGAGGTCAGCGCGAGCAGCACGCCGCTGAGCAGGGCGATGGCTGCAAGCGGCAGATCGAGGCTGACGGTCAGGAGCCGCAGGAGCCCGTAGATCGCGTGCGCCTCCTGTGCGTCGTCGCGGGTCGCAGCTCGTAGGCCCGCGACGAGCACCACGGTCGACACGCCCAGCAGCGCAAGCGCTGCCACAACGTGAACGGTCAGGGCGAGGTTGCGGCGGCGTGCGGTCAGTCCACGACGCCGGTGAGGCTGCGACTCGGTCACGCTGACCTCAGCGGCGCGGGAGCCTCGACTGCGTCCGCCTGGGGTGGGCGGCGAACGAGCGGGGCGAGGACTATTCCGGCGCTCGCTGAGGCGATGGCCATGAACAGCCAGGCGCCGTCGAAGTCGCTCTTGCTCGCGAGCGTGCTGCTCCCGACGATCGCGACGAAGGAGGCGAGCCCGAGCGCGGCTCCGATCTGGCGGAAGGTGGTCTGGACGCCGATCCCGGTTGCAAGTCGTGCCGGTGGCAGTGTCGAGGCGGCGAGAGCGGTGAAAGCTGGAATCATCAGGCCGACGCCGATACCGCCGAGCAACTGGCCGGGCAGGTACTCGCTCAGGTAGTGCGGCTGGTCGCCGAGCGTGGTCAAAAACCAGAGGCTGGCGAGGGCGAAGATGATTCCGCCCGGTGCGCCAATGCGTGCGCTGCCGTAGCGGCCGCCGAGCCGGCCGGAGAGGCCGGCGACGATGGCGGCGGTGAGCGGTCCGGGGAAGAAGGCGAAGCCAGCCTTGGTGACCGAGTAGTGCCAGACGTCGGTCAGGAAGAGCACATTGGCGAGCAGCAGCACGGCGAAGGCGGCGAAGAAGAGAAGCGTCGACAGCGCGGAGAGCGCGAACGCCGGCGGGCGTAGTAGAGGAAGCTCGACGACCGGGGCCGGGTGCCGGGCCGACCTGAGCGTGAAGAGGACAAGCAGGACGGCGGCCGCGGCGAAGGCGCCGAGCGAGCGGCCGTCCCAGCTCCAGTCTGGTCCCTTCACCAGGCCGAGCGTGAGCGTCCCGATCGCGATGATCAGCAGCAGGCTGCCGAGGAGGTCGGGGAAGCGGCCGCGTTCGGGGTCGCGGATCTCGGGGATGATCTGGGCGCTGCGGATGAGGGCGACGAGGCCGAGTGGGAGGTTGATCAGGAAGATCCAGCGCCAGCTCGCCTCGACGAGCAGGCCGCCGATCGGCGGGCCGGCAGCGGCGCCGACCCCGGCGATCGCTGCCCAGAGGCCGATCACGGTGGCCCGCTTGGCTGCCGGGAACAGTGGCAGGATCAGCCCGAGCGAGGTCGGGATCAGCGCGGCGCCGCCGACGGCTTGGATCAAGCGGGCGGCGATCAGGAAGTCGACCGAGGGTGCGGCCGCGCAGAGGGCGGAGCCGGTCAGGAAGATCAGCAGGCCGGCGAGGAAGACGCGCTTGCGGCCGACGATGTCGGCGAGCTTGCCGGCGGGGACGAGCACGGCGGCGAAGACGATCGCGTAGGCGCTGAGGATCCAGGAGAGGCTGGAGAGGCTCGCCGACGAGAAGCTGCGTTGGATGTCGGGGAAGGCGATGTTGACGATGAACAGGTCGAGCACCGCCAGGAAGACGCCGATCGCGAGCACGCCGAACGCCCGCCAGGGCGACCTGGCTTCGCGCCTGCCAGCCGTGACGCCTCCCTCGGCCGCTGTTTCGACCGCGCTCATACGGTCGGGGCGCCGCGAGAACCCGATCGCCGTGTCGGGGTCGGCCGCAGGGCGCGGCCCATCATCCGCCGCAGGGCGGCGCGCGGCGCGAATCGGCCGGCGAAGGTCAGGAAGCTGTAGAGGGCGCCGACGACCTTGACCGTGCGACCGCGGTCGTGAGCGCGGAGGGCGGACTCGACCACACGCCGTGGCTGCAGATGGGGGAAGCGGCGCTCGGGCTCGTGGCTGCCGGCGACCTGCGCGAACTCGGTGCTGACGAAGCCTGGTGCAATCGTGGTGACGCGCACGCCTGTGCCGCGCAGCTCCTCGGCGAGCGCCTCGGAGAAGCTGAGTACGAACGCCTTGCTCGCCGCGTAGGCGGCGAAATAGGGCATCGGCTGAAAGGCCATCTGCGAGGCGACGTTGATCACGCCGCCCCGGCCGCGCTCGAGCATGGTCGGTAGCAGCCCGCGGGTGAGCGCGACGATTGCCTCCACGTTCAGGCGCACGAGCTCGAGCTCGCGCTCCGCCGGTATCGAGCTGAACGGACCGTACGCCGCGACGCCGGCGTTGTTGACGAGCAGCTCGACCGGGAGCGAAGCCGCCCTCGCGAGCAAGACCCCGATCCCGCCGCCGGTCGAGAGATCGGCGACCAGCGGCTCAAGGTGACCACCCCTTGGACCCACCTCGTCGGCGAGGGCGCGCAGGCGCTCGCCACGGCGCGCCACCGCAAGCACCGGATGGCCACGCGCTGTGAGCGCGAGCGCAAACTCTCTGCCGAGGCCGGACGAGGCGCCCGTGACCACCGCCCAGCCGGGCTCCGTGCTCGCACTCAGTTGCTTCACGAAACGAACCTAGCAGAAATGAGTTTCATCATGCAACTCAATTGCTAAGCTGGGCGCATGCTCAAGCGAACCTACGA
>DASZEE010000116.1:0-1626 GCA_035941215.1 Gaiellaceae bacterium | reverse complement strand
GTAGGCGACGACTAGCGGGGGAGAGGCGAGGTAGTTCGCCTTCACCTCCGGATGGATGCGCGCCTCGAAGTTCCGGTTTCCCGACAGCACCGAGCAGACGACGAGCTCGCCTTCGGAGACCGCCTCAGAGATCGGCTCGGGCAGGGGGCCGGAGTTCCCGATGCAGGTCGTGCAGCCGTAGCCGACGGTGTGGAAGCCAAGCGTCTCCAGGTGCTCTGTCAGGCCGGCTCGCTCGTAGTACTCGGTCACGACCTTCGATCCTGGGGCAAGGCTCGACTTGACCCAGGGTTTGCGCCGCAGCCCTCGCTCGGCGGCCTTCTTCGCGACGAGTCCGGCGGCGACCATCACGCTGGGGTTCGAGGTGTTCGTGCAGCTCGTGATCGCAGCGATCACCACCGCGCCGTGCTCGAGCTCGAACCGCTCGCCGTCGTACTCGACCGGCACCGCTTTCGTCCGCTCGGCGACGATCACGTCCGGCACGGCGACCGGCAAAGGGTCCGGCTCCGAGGCGCCGTCGTGCAAAGGATGCTGCTCGATGGTCGGGTCGCTGGCGGGGAACGTCTCC
The DNA here is from genome assembly GCA_035941215.1 of Gaiellaceae bacterium. Taxonomy (GTDB): domain Bacteria; phylum Actinomycetota; class Thermoleophilia; order Gaiellales; family Gaiellaceae; genus JACDAN01. The sequence goes on along the minus strand of DASZEE010000116.1, from coordinate 1,061 downwards.
GCCAGCTGCTCGTCGAGCGAAGTCCCGTAGTCGACGCCGAAGGTCTCGAGCGCGCCGAGGAAGGAGCGCTTGGCCTCGGTCAGCGGCACGCGGTCCTGCGGGCGACGCGGCCCCGCGAGGCTGGGCTCGACGTCGCCGAGGTCGAGCTCGACTACGTGCGTGTAGGTCGGGTCGTGCCCGGGGTCGTGCCAGAGCAGGTTCTCCTTGCAGTAGGCCTCGACGAGCGCGATCCGCTCTTCGGGCCGGCCGGTCAGCCGCAGGTAGTCGAGCGTCACCTGGTCGACGGGGAAGAAGCCGCACGTCGCGCCGTACTCCGGCGACATGTTCCCGATCGTCGCCCGGTCGGCGAGCGGGAGGTTCGAGACGCCGGCGCCGAAGTACTCGACGAACTTCCCGACCACGCCCGTCTGCCGGAGGATCTGGGTCACGGTGAGGACGAGGTCCGTCGCCGTGGCTCCCTCGCGCAGCGCGCCGGTGAGCCGGAAGCCGACCACCTGCGGGACGAGCATCGAGACCGACTCGCCCAGCATCGCCGCCTCCGCCTCGATCCCGCCGACACCCCAGCCGAGGACGCCGAGCCCATTGATCATCGTCGTGTGCGAGTCGGTGCCGAGCAGCGTGTCCGGATAGGCCTGGCCGTCACGCGCCTCGACGACGCGGCCGAGGTATTCGAGGTTGACCTGGTGGACGATCCCCGTCTCCGGCGGGACGACCTTGAGGTCGTCGAAGGCCTGCTGGCCCCAGCGGAGGAAGGCGTACCGCTCGCGGTTCCGCTCGTACTCGCGATCCGTGTTGACGCGGATGGCCATCCGGTTCGCGAAGGCGTCCACCTGAACCGAGTGGTCGATGACGAGCTCGGCGGGCAGCTGTGGATTCGTCTTCGCGGCGTCGCCGCCGAGGTCGTGCATCGCGTGCCGCATCGCCGCGAGGTCGACGATCGCCGGCACGCCGGTGAAGTCCTGGTGGATGACGCGGCCCGGCGTGAAGGAGATCTCCCGCGCCGGGTCGTCCTTCGCGACCCATTCAGCCACCGCCTGGACGTGCTCCTCGGTGGACGTGCG
>DASZEE010000115.1:0-1923 GCA_035941215.1 Gaiellaceae bacterium | reverse complement strand
GCGCTCCTCGAACTCGCCGCGGTACTTCGAGCCCGCGACGAGGGCTGCGAGGTCCAGCGTGTAGATCTGCTTGCCCTTCAGGAGCTCGGGCACCTGGTTGCCGGAGATGCGGGCGGCGAGGCCCTCGACGACGGCGGTCTTGCCGACGCCCGGCTCGCCGATCAGCACCGGGTTGTTCTTCTGGCGGCGCGAGAGGATCTGCATCACGCGCTCGATCTCGGTCTGGCGCCCGACCACGGGGTCGAGCTTGCCCTCGGCGGCGAGCTTGGTCAGGTTGCGGCCGAACTGGTCGAGGAGCTTGGAGCTCTTCGCCTTCTCGCCGGCGCCGCCCCCGCCCTGCTGGCGACGGCCGGGACCGGAGAGCATGCGGATGATCTCGTTGCGGATCTTCTCGGCGTCGGCGTCGAAGTCGAGCAGGATGCGGGCCGCGACGCCCTCGTTCTCACGGACGAGGCCGAGGAGGATGTGCTCGGTGCCGATGTAGTTGTGGCCGAGGGAGAGCGCCTCGCGCAGCGCGAGCTCGAGCACCTTCTTCGCGCGCGGCGTGAACGGGATCTGGCCGGTCGTGACCTCGTCGCCCTGCCCGACGATCCGGGCGACCTGGGCGCGAACCTCCTCGACCGTGATGTCGAGCGACTCGAGTACGCGGGCGGCGAGACCTTCCTCCTCCCGCAGGAGCCCCAGGAGAATGTGCTCCGTGCCGATGTAGTTGTGCTTCAGCGCCCGTGCTTCGTCCTGGGCGAGGACGACGACCTGACGAGCCCGCTCGGTGAATCGCTCAAACAACCTTCGATTCCCCCTTCCAAGACGTTTCCTCTGAAAGGCCGGGACTGCCGGCCACAGATCGAAGGTCGGGCCATCGTAGCTCAGTGGTCGGAGCCCACGTCGAGCGCGGGAGACGATGTGAAAAGTCTTTACGACTACGTAACCGCATCTTTCTGAAAATGCTTTCGGCCGAAAGGCCGGAGCGGTTTAGCGGCGGGCCGAAACGCGTCTGGAGGAGGCCTACTCGGCCTGCCCTGGAGCGCGGAAGACCGAGACGAAGGTCCGCAGCAGGATCTTGAAGTCGAGCCAGAGCGACCAGTTCTCGATGTAGTAGTTGTCCCACTCGACCCGGTCGGCCAGCGAGGTCTTGCCGCGGAGGCCGTTCACCTGCGACCAGCCCGTGATTCCCGACTTGACGCGGTGGCGGTCGCCGTACCGGTAGACGCTCTCCTCGAAGAGCCGGACGTAGTGGCTGCGCTCGGGCCTCGGGCCGACGATCGACATGTGCCCGACGAGGACGTTGACGAGCTGCGGGAGCTCGTCGATCGACGTTCGGCGCATGAGGGCCGTGAGGGGGGTGCGGCGGTCGACGCCCTCGACTCCGCCGGGGGCGGTGTCCGGCTCCGGCTCGAACTCCGAACCGTCGGCGTCGTCGGATGGACGCATCGTCCGGAACTTGAGCATCTCGAACTCGCGCCCGTCACGACCGATGCGTCGCTGCTTGAAGAACAGCGGCCGGCCGAGCGAGAGCCAGACGGCGAGCGCCGCGCCGAGCATCAGCGGCGCGACGATGACGAGCAGGCCGGCGGCGAGCAGGCGGTCGATCGCGTACTTCACGCCGAACTGCAGGCCCTTCGGGTTCGGACGGCGCGGAACGACGAGCGGGATACCCCCGAGGTAGTCGATCGTCAGGCGCTGGCTCATCCGCTCGAAGAGACGGGGGACGAAGGCAACTTGGACGCCGAGCTCCTCGCAGCGCTGAACGAGGCGGAGCAGAACCTCGTGCGGGGCGGTCGAGAAGGTCACGATCACCTGCTGGACGTCGTGCTCGGCGACGACGCGCTCGAGGTCCCAGCTCGCGCCCAGCACGGGGAGCCGGACCTCGTCGTCGGCCGCCGCCATCGGATCGCGGTCGAGGAAGCCGATCGGCTTGAGGCC
>DASZEE010000114.1:0-3217 GCA_035941215.1 Gaiellaceae bacterium | reverse complement strand
GTGGGTCGACGCCTACGCTCAGGATCAGACCGAGCTGGAGAGCTTCTACCGCACGCGCTTCCGCGACGAGTTCAAGCCGGCGTTCGACGCGTGGATCGCGACGAGGCCGCTCCAGTCGAGCGGCGCGGCACCTACGCCGTTCGCGCTGCCGGAGTACAAGCTTGCATCGGCGTCCGAAGCCGCCCGGCTCGACGCGGAGGCCGAGGTGCTCGCGGCCCGGGTGCGGCGCGACATCCAGCGTGCCTCGAACTACGTGCTCGCCGTCGTCCTCTTCGCAGTGGCACTGTTCTTTGCCGGCATGAGCACGAAGCTCGGCGCTCCCGGCCTCCGGAGGGCAATGCTCGCCGTCGGGTGGATCGTGTTCCTGGGCACGGCCGTCTGGATCGCGACTTCGCCGGTCAGCGTCGGCATCTAGCTAGTTCGTTTGCAGTTCGTTGCAGGAGTCGGCCTGCTCGAACGCGGTCCTCAGCTCGCCGCCGGGGTCGAGCCCCTCGAGCTCCGTGAAGGTGTCGGAGAGCTGCTGGCTCATCGCCGAGAACGAGGCGCCGATCGCCGTCACGGCCTCGCTGATGTTCCCGAGCGTCGCGTTCTCAGCCGTCTCCTTGACCTTCTCCACCTCGGCGTTCAGAGAGTCTGAGAGCTCGTCGACAGACTGTTCGGCCTGCTGCCCCGCCTCGATTTCTGGCGTCTCCAGGCCTTCGACGTCGTCGACGAGCTGTTGGGTCGCCTCCTCGACGTCGTCCACGGCAGTCTCGAGGGTTTCCCGCGACGGCTCCTGTGTCACCGACTCGGTCGCTTCGGTGATCGAGCCAGTCCAGTCCCCGAGCGCAGCGCACAGGTCATCGGCCCACTCGCTTGCGCTCGGCGGGCCGTCGTCGCCGCCGCAGCCGGCCGCCAGAGCGGCGGCCAGCAGCGCGAGGGCGAACGCTCGGCGCACCTCAGATTCCGAGGACCTGTTTCTTCTTGGCCTCGAACTCGTCCTCGGTGAGGATGCCCTGCGCCTTGAGCTGCGCGAGCTGCTCGAGCTCGGCGGCGTAGTCGGGCTCGGCCGGCGCCGGAGGGGCCGCTGCCTGCGCCTCGTAGGCCTGCTGATCCTCGGCGGCGTACCGGTTCTGCTGCCGTCGTGCGACGCGTCCGGAGACGGCGGTGGCGGTGCCGGCCACGACCGCGGTTCTGGCCGCCATGCCGACCAGTCCGGGACCTCTGCGTACCAAAGGCATCTCGTTCCTCCTCGTTAGGCGTTGGCCAATGCCGCGTCGCGCGCGGCCTGAACGACCTCGTGTGGGAGCCGCTCGAAGTCGAGCAGCTCGCCTCCGGCACCGCGGATCGCCTGCGCGACGTCCTTCGCCCACAGGTTCTCCCAGACGAGCAGCGCGGCGGAGCTGTTCGCATCGAGCTCCTCGCCGGCGGCCTGGAGATCGTCCTCGTTGAAGAGGCCGTTCACCTCGACGCCCATGTTCTCGAAGCCTTGCCTGACTTCGGGATCGATGTCGGTGAGCTCGAACGCGCCGATGTTCCCGTCCGCGTCCTTCGTCACGAAGGCGAGGTCGATGATCCGGATCGTCCCCTTCTCCACGAGATCCGCGAGCGCCGGCGTGATTTCCCCGGTGAACTTATTCCCGGGAAAGGCGACGATCATGTAGTCGACAGGTGCCAGCTCGGTCATGCGTGCTCTCCTCTCCGGCGTCCGCCCGTCACGCGAGCGCCTTGGCCTTGATCGCGTCGAACTCCGCCTGCGAGATCGCGCCGGAGTCGAGCAGCTGCTTCGCCTTGTCGATCTCCGCGGCGGCGCCGCCGCTTCCCGCGGCTTCGCGCACGTACGCGTCGAACTCTGCCCGGCCGGCCTGCGCGCGCTCCAGGTTCCGCTCCGCCATGCTGTCGCTGTTCGTCAGCACGTAGACGAGGGCGCCGAGGAAGGGCACGAAGAGCAGGAAGACGAGCCATACGAACTTCTTCCCGCCGCCGATGTCACGGCGCCGGAAGACGTCGCCGATGATCCCGATCAGCAGCCAGAACCACATCACCCAGAGGAAGAAGATGAGCATCGTCCACAGCACGTCGAGGAACGGGTAGTCGGCAGCAAAAATCGTGCTCACGTAGTCCTCCTACTGGTGGGGGCTTCGAGCCTTGCGCGGCAGGGGCGGGCGTTCATCATGCGATCGGGATGATTCACACGGACACCGTCTCGCGTCTCGCGGCCTGCTTCAAGGATGGTGCGGCCAGGAGACCAAGAAGGATCGTCGGCACCATCGTCAGGAAGCGGTAGACGAGCACCGCCGCGACGACCCCGGCGTTCGAGCCGCCGAAGCCGACGAGCGTCGCGGTGAGGCTGAGCTCGACGACCCCGATCCCGCCGGGCGTGATCGGGATCGTCCCGAGCAGGCGGGCGAGCGACCAGGCGGCGAACGCCTCGATCACCGAGACTTCGGACACGGGCACGCCGCAGGCGCGGAGCGAGACGAGCAGGACGAGGAAGACGGTGAGCGTCCCCGCGTAGGTCGCCAGCGTCAGGACGTGCCAGCGGCGGCGAAGCAGATCGGCGGCCTCGAGGCGGAACCGCTCGAAGCTCTCTCCGCCCCAGGTGACCGGCCCGCGGCGGAACTTGCCCAAGCCCCAGTCGGCGAGCTGTGCCGCGAGCTCGCCGATCCCGGCAGCCGCCCTTCGGCTAGCGAGCACGGCGCCCAACGCGGCTACGGCGATCCCCAGCACGGCTGCCCCCACGAACGCCGCGGTCGCGAGCACCGCAGAGCTGCTCCCCTCGACGGCGAGCAGGAACACCGCGACAACGGGGTAGGAGAGGTTCGCGAACTGGTTCCAAATGCTCACGAGCGTGACTCCGCGCCCGATGTCCCTTCCACGGAAGCCCCACCGTCGAAGGATCCCGTACGAGCCTGCGATCCCGACCGCGGCTCCGCCCGGCACGACCAGCGACAGCGCCGTCGAGACTTGCGTGAGCACGAACGCCGGCCGGAACGCGAGCCCGGGAAGAGCGACCTGCCACGGCGGTGCAAAGGTCGCGAGATTGAGAACGGTCGCGGCGGCGAGTGCGGCGATCCACTCCCAGGAGAGCCCCTTGAGGACGCCCCAGACGTCCCGATAGTCCGCGATCTGCGGGAGGAAGTACGCGAAAGTCGCCAGCGCGAAGACTGCGCCGAGCACGGCGACGACCACCCGCTTCCGGGGCCGGCGGCGGCGCGGCGGAGGGGGCGGGACGTGA
>DASZEE010000113.1:0-15528 GCA_035941215.1 Gaiellaceae bacterium | reverse complement strand
TCCCCGACGAGGCCGCGCTGCTTGCGGCTCTGCGCCTCGAGCGCTCCGAGCTTCCGATCGAGGTCTACGACAACGGGATGACCCACGCGTATGTCGCTCTCGGCTCCGAGGACGAAGTCGCGCGGGTGAAGCCGGACTTCGCGACGCTGGCCGACCTCCTCGGAGAGATGGGCGTCAGCACGTTCGCCGGCTCCGGCACGAAGTGGAAGACGAGGATGTTCGCTCCCGCCGACGGTGTGCCCGAGGATCCGGCGACCGGCTCGGCGGCAGGCCCGCTCGCCCTCCACCTTGCCCGGCACGGGCGCATCGCGTTCGGCGACGAGATCGAGATCTCGCAGGGAGCGGAGATCGGACGTCCGTCCACGCTTTTCGCGCGCGTCGAGGGCTCGCCGGATCAGGTCGAGAACGTCGAGGTCGGCGGCTCCGCCGTGACGGTCGCCAGGGGCGAATTCCGGCTCCCGTAAAACGTCTGTAAAGTCCGCGGCCCGCCGGCTTGCGATCGTGCGGATCGTCGTTAGCTTGGGTTTGGTGTTCAAGCTCTTCCGCGCATTCGCCATGCAGCACTCGGGTGTCGACTGCCGCCGCTGCGGCGGGTCGGTCCATCGGCGCGACTGCCTCGGCCTCGCCGAGTCGGTCTGCCGCGCCTGTCGCTACTGAGTCGTCGCTTGCGACGACTCTAAGAGGCTGTGCCGGCTTTGCCGGCGCGGCCGCTGCCTTCGAGCTCGACCGAGCGGATCTCCCACGGACGGAGATCCAGCTCGACCTCTCCGCAACTTCCGTGAACCGGCTCCGGGTGCTCGCATGCGACCCGTGCCGCCAGCCGGCGGCCCTGCAGCCTGAGCGCGGACAGGACGATTCCCTGGCCCTGGAGCTCGGGCCCGGTCCGGCTCGTCGGGCCGTCGAGCGCCTTTCCGGGCGCGATCAGGAACGGGTGCAGGTACTGCTCGAGCTGGGCGAGCACGCCGGCCTCGTGCCACTTCCCGTCGTGCGGATAGAGGGCGAAGCCGATGCTCCACGGGCCCCGGCATTGCGCGGCCGGGATCGCGATCTCGGGGCCGGCCGGGCTCTCCCGGTATGCGTGCGCGCTGCGGCTGATGAGCCCGGTCGAGCGGAGGATCGTCAAGGCGAGCTCGCGGCCGTTTTCCACGAGCTCGTACTCCATCGGGTGCTCCAGCAGTGCAGCGATCCCGCCCGCGTCGACGAAGCCGTATGCGGGGAAGGTTGGGAGGGCGATCTCGCCGAATCCGGCCTCGGCCTCCAGCGCCCGCTCGACGACGGCGAACTGGCCCTCGGCGGCCGAGAACCGCGCCTCGCGCGGGACCGGAACGTGAAACCGAAGGCGATGGTCCCCAACGGGGTTTTCGAAGGAGATTCGTATACGGCAGAACGGCTCACCGGCCCGCAGCTCGACCCTCGTCTCGACCTCCACCGCCACCTCGGCCGGTGACCATCGGTACGACCGCACGATGCTGAGCGCTCCTCGCACCGGCCCCTCCCCGAGCACCGAGACACGAACGTCCTCCGGGTCCTCGACGAGTCGGTCCTCCGCGGGCGGCGCGTAGTTGTAGCTGTCGCCTTCGTCGCCTCCGTCGACGAGACGGCCGACCCCCTCGACCTCGCCGAACGAGAGTGTCCCATCGGCGCCGACGCCGATCGAGAGCAGGCCGTTGTCGAGGCTTTCTCCGGTTACCCTCACCGGGTCATCGACGGGCCCGGTTCCCTCCACCGGCTGCAGCGCGGTCCACCCCAGCGCCGGCGCGGGCACCCTGGCGACCACCGTCGAGCGCCGGCGGGCGACGATGCGGACGTCCCACTCACCCTCTTCGGCGCTCGTCGCAACTTCGAGCTCGTTCTTCAGCTCGTCGAGGTCGAGCCAGATCGGGTCGGCCTCATCGTCGACCTCGAAGGTGATCGTCCGCTCCTCGATCGTCATCCGGTTCAGCCTCCGCCCGAAGAGCTCACGTCCGTGCAGCCGCCGGCGAAGCCATTCGGGGACTCCGGCTCCCCGCATCCGCTCCTCGTACAGGAGGGGTTCGTTGCGCGTGACCCGCTGGGCGGCGACCCGGGTACCGTCCGGCAGCTCGAGCGCGATGTCCTGCCACCGGGCCGGGACCCCGAGGCTGAGCTCGACGTTGTCCCAGCGCGCCGTCGGTGAAGGGTTGAAGGCCACAACCGACTCCATCGGGGCCTCGGCTGCTGCTTCGCGTGCGGCGTCCTCTGCGAGGCCCATGGCGATCTGCTCGGCCTCGTAGCAGCGGACGAGGACCTGCGTCGAGACCTCGTCCACGGAGCAGCCGCAGATCGAGTCGTGCGCGGAGTTCTCGATCACCCGTCGCCAGGCGAGGTCGAGCAGGCGTTCGGGCCAGGCCGTGCCGTACAGCGCCTGGAACGGTTCGGCGTACCGGGTCAGGGCGCGTTCGGCCCGCGCCATCGCGGCCTTGAGGTCGAGGCGGGCCGAGAGCGTCCCCATGAGGATGTTCGCCCGCGCGCTCGAGCGCAGCTCGCCGCGCCAGCGCCGGTCGTCCACGCCCCCGTCGACCGACTCGAGGTAGTCGGGCAGCGTCGAGACCTGCGCTGCGGCGCCGCTCTCCTTCAGCAGCTCGGTCAGCTGCGGGACGGGCTCCATGTGATCGGCGCCGAACATCGCGAGGATCGGCGCGTCTCCGAAGAACTCGCGGTGCGACTCTCGGACTGCCTCGAGCCCGCGGCCGAGCTGGCCCGGCACGTCCAGGAGGTACGCACCGTTGCCGTAACCGTACGGGAGGTACTCGGCCCGGACGGAGGAGCCGTCCGGCGCCTCCCACCGGAACGAGTGCGAGTCGATCGCGCCCGGCACGCCGCGCCAGACGACGGCCGTGTCGATGCCGGCCTGGCGCAGGATCTGCGGCATCTGGGCGACGTGGCCGAACATGTCCGGCAGGTAGCCGACGGCCATGGCGCCGCCGAACTCGGCTCCGCGTCGCTGTCCGTACTCCAGGTTGCGGGCGATCGTCTCGCCGGAGACGAGGAACTCGTCCATCAGCACCTGCCACGGCCCGATCGCCAGCCGCCCCTCCTCGACGAGCGGCCGCACGCGGTTCGCTGCCTCCGGCCGCACCTCGAGGTAGTCGTCGAGCGTCGCCAGCTGGCCGTCCAGCGTGAAGCGGTAACGCTCGTCCGCCTCCATCGCGTCGAGGAGCGAGTCCACGAGCCGGACCAGCTTCAGCCGGAACCGCTGGAACGGGAGGTACCACTCCCGGTCCCAGTGGGTGTGTGGAACGAGGTGAACGGGCGCGGCTATTTGACCGAGCCGGCGAGCAATCCTTGGACGAAGTAGCGCTGAAGCGCGAAGAACACGATCAGCGGGACGATCATCAGCAGGAAGGCGCCGGCGCTGAGCAGGTGCCACTCGCCGCCGTAGGTCGTCTGCATCTGGTTGATGCGGACCGTCATCGGGAGCAGTTCGCCGTTCTGGATGAAGATGAACGCCATCAGGAGGTCGTTCCACACCCAGAGGAACTGGAAGATCCCGAACGAGGCCAGCGCCGGCACGGAGAGCGGGAGCACGACCTTCAGGAAGATCCTCAGGTTCGAGGCGCCGTCGACCCTGGCCGCCTCGATCAGGTCGCGCGGCAGCGTGATGAAGAAGTTCCGGAGCAGGAAGATGCCGAGCGGGAGGCCGAACGCGGTGTGCGCGAGCCAGATTCCGCCGAAGCCGTTGGCGATCCCCAGGTCCCGAAAGATCCTCAGGAGCGGCACGAGCGCCATCTGCACCGGGACGACCATCAGCGCGACGACGATCAGGAAGATCGTGTCCCGGAACGGGAAAGAGATCCAGGAGAAGGCGTAGGCGGCTAGCGCCGCAACGGCCAGGGGCAGCAGCGTCGCCGGGATGGTGATCATCAGGCTGTTGACGAACGCCTCGTCCATGCTGGCCCGGTTCAGCACGTCCGTGTAGTTGTCGAGCGTGAAGTCGAGCTCGGTCAGGGAGCTCCACCAGCTGGAGCCCTGGATGTCGCCGCGCGGGCGGAACGAGGTCACAGCGAGGCCCACCGTCGGCACGAGCCAGATCACCGCGATCACGATCAGGCCGACGTGGACCGGCGTTCGGGTGATGAACCCGAGGATCCGCTCGCTGGGCGTGGCCCGCGGACGCGCAACCGTGACGTCGGCGGCAGCCATCTAGCCGGTCACCCGCTCGCTGCGGAAACGACGGATGTTGAAGGCCATGATCGGGATGATCAGGAGCATCATCACGACCGCGATCGCGGCCGAGTAGCCGGCCTCGCCGTTGCCGAACTCGTCGACCATCGTGACCGCGATCACCTCGCTGGCCCCGCCGGGCCCACCTCCGGTCATCACATAGATGAGGTCGAAGACCTTGATCACGTTCACTAAGAGCCAGACGGTGATGACGGCCATCGGCAGAGAGAGGAGCGGCAGCTGGATCCGCCGGAAGATGTCCCACTCGTTCGCACCGTCCGTCCGCGCCGCCTCGATCACCTCCTCGGAGATGCCTTTCAGCGCCGCCGACAGCACGACCATCGCGAAGCCGGTCGAGGCCCAGACGTAGGCGAAGATGAGTGCGTAGTTGACCGTGTCGGCGCGGCCGTACCAGGCGATGGGATCAGCGCCGAAGGTCGTGATGAACGCGTTCAGCGAGCCGAGGCTCGGGTCGGGCTCGTAGACGAACTTCCAGATGATCGCGACCGCTGTCGCCGCGATCGCCATCGGGACGAAGACGATTGCTTTCAGGAGCGACTCGTACCGGACGCGGGCGGCCAGCACCGCGATCAGCAGGCCCAGCAGGAGCGAGAGCGAGGTGTACAGGATCATCCACTTGATGTTGTTGGCGAGGGCCCCGCTCGGCGGGAACTCCTCCAGGTTCAGGAAGCTCTTGTCCTTCGTGAACAACCGGGTGTAGTTGTCGAAGCCGATCCAGCGGGTGACCTCGAGGCGGGAGTTGAGGTTCGCGAAGCTGTAGATGCTCGTCCTGATCATCGGGTAGACGATCAGGACGCCCAGGAGCAAGAGCGCCGGGCCGACGAAGAGGAACGCCTGCCACCCCTGGCGTCTGAAGAGCGACGGCAGCCGCCGTCCCCGGGGTCTTCCGACTGGTCCGGGGACGGCGGAGCTGCTCATGGCTCTACTGGTTGCCCGCGAAGGCGGCTTCCGCCTCCGCCTGGAAGTCGTCGAGGAGTGATTCCATGTTGTTCGGGGTCTTGATGACGTTCTGGAGCAGCGTCCCGAAGTCCTGACCGAGGGTCCCGGGCAGGAGGTCGGAGCCGTCGAAGAGGAAGGACTCGGCGGTCTTCAGCTGCTCGGCCTCCTTCGCGACGAGGTCGTTCGGGTATGCGTCTTCGGCGACGCCCTCGTTCGGTGAGGCGATCGCGCCGGTCGAGACCCAGATCGTGCCCGCTTCGGGCGTGGCGAGGTACTCGATCAGCTGCTTGTTGTCCTCGTTGTTTACGAATGCGGACGCAACGTCGCCGCCTCCGACGAGCGGGTTGCCGTGCTCCTCGCTGATCGTCGGCCACTCGAAGAAGTCGATGTCCGTGCCGACCTCGAGATCGGGGTTGACGTCGCCGAGCGCGATCCCGCCGACGAAGCCACCCTCCATGTACATCTCCGCAACCGGGTTTTTGCTGAACACGCGGCCGATGCCGTCGACGAACGTGATGCCGAGTGCGGTGTCGATCCCGCCGGCAACGTACTTGTCGTTGACGATCTTCACCATCTCGGTGAGCGCGTCCTTGACGGTCTGGTCGTTGAACGGCAGGTCGCCGTTGAACAGCTTCGTGTAGTTGTCGTTCCCCGCTTGGCGGGCGTAGATGTTCTCGAACCAATCGGTGAGAGTCCACGAGTTGTCGCGGCCCTGCGCGCCGACCGCCCACGGCTTCTTGCCCTTGCTGTTGTACTGCTCCGTGATGTCGAGGAGCTGGTCCCAGGTCGTCGGGATCTCGAAGCCTTCCTCCTGGAAGGACGTCGGCTTGTACCAGATGACGCTCTTCGAGTTCGCCTTCGCAACGACGCCGTAGAGGGTGTCGTCCACGGTGGCGAGGCTCGTCCACGTGTCGCTGTAGTTCTCGTTGATCGTGTCCGGGTCGAGGCCCATGTCCTCGAGCGGGATCAGCGCGTCGTCACGCGCGAGCTCCGCCACGACGCCGGGCCGCGGGATGATCGCGACATCCGGCGGGTTGCCGGCCGCGAGCCGCGTCCGGATCACCGGGAGGAAGTCACGGACCGACTCGTACTTGGTCTCGATCCCCGTGTCCTGCGTGAACTGGTCGAGGACCTTCTGGAACGCCTCCTGCTCGGATCCGCCCCAGAGCGAGAAGACGGTGATCGATCCGTCTCCTTCCTCGGTCCCGCCTCCGTCGTCCCCTCCGCAAGCGCCTAGAGCGAGCGCCATGGCGGCGAGGAGAGCGGCGGGAATGAACCACCGTCTCATCATTCGCGAGCTCCTTTCGTGCCGTTGCTGTCGTCGTAGATGGCTAGTCCAGTGTCAGGATCGAAGAAGTGCAGCGCCCGGGTGTCGACCGCGACCTCGGCATCTTGCCCTTCCTTCACCTGCGAGTCGGCGCCGAAGCGGCCGACGACGACCGAGCGGTGCTTGTCGCCGCCCTGGAGATCCTCGGCGGTCGTGCCGGCGTCCTCGGCGAGCTCCTGCACCTCCTCGGTCATCGCGGGGGGCACGTCGACGGCGAAGTGCACCATCAACTCGGAGCCGAGCGCCTCGCGAAGCTCGACGTGGCCGGTCAGGCGGCGGTCGCGTGGGTTGTCGTGCGCAATGGACGCGTCCTCGAGGTGCTCGGGCCGGATCCCGACGACGACGGGCTTGCCGACGAAGTTGCGGAGCGCGGGGCGGGCGGCGAGGTTCTCGTCGTCCAGGCGCAGTCGCGCGTCGCCGAGCCCCGCGACCAGCCCGCCGTCCTCCCGCTCGAGCCGCCCCTCGACGAGGTTCATCGCTGGCGAGCCGATGAACCCGCCGACGAAGAGGTTGAGCGGCCGGTCGTAGAGCTCTTGCGGAGGGGCGACCTGCTGGAGCTGACCCTTCCGCATGACCGCGACCCTGTCACCCATCGTCATCGCCTCGACCTGGTCGTGGGTGACGTAGATCGTGGTGACACCGATCTCGCGCTGGAGCTTCGAGATCTCGGCCCGCATCTGGACGCGGAGCTTCGCGTCGAGGTTGGAGAGCGGCTCGTCCATCAGGAACGCGGCCGGCTGGCGGACGATCGCGCGCCCCATCGCAACCCGCTGGCGCTGCCCTCCGGAGAGCGCGCGCGGCTTGCGGTCGAGGAGCGCCTCGAGGTCGAGGATCCGCGCCGCTTCCTTCACGCGCTGGTCGATCTCCGACTTCTTCTCCTTCCGGAGTCGGAGGCTGAAGGCGATGTTGTCGTAGACGGTCAGATGGGGGTAGAGGGCGTAGCTCTGGAACACCATCGCGATGTCCCGGTCGCGCGGCGCCATCTCGTTCACGACGCGGTCACCGATCCTGATCTCGCCCTCGGAGATCTCCTCGAGGCCGGCGACCATCCGGAGTGCGGTCGTCTTTCCGCAGCCTGAGGGGCCGACGAGGACCATGAACTCGCCGTCCTGCGCATCGAGGGTGAGGTCGGAGACCGCCCGCGTTCCGTCCGGGAAGATCTTCGCTACGTCGGAGAAAGTGACCTCGGCCAATGTGTCCCCCGGCCGATCCTTACCACTTGGAAACAGGTTGGGGCAACCTCGAACCGAGGGAGCTGAGTCCAAGAGCGAGCGCGAACGAGGCCGCGAAGCTCGGGAGCGACGCGCCGATGCCGAGGTTCGGCTGCCCGGTCTCCTCCACGACGTCAACCCACCAGGACGGGCCGAGCGGCGGTTCGTGCAGCCAGTGGTAGAGAGCGAAGCCCACGATCCAGGCCAGGAGGAGCTCGGGACGCCAGGCCGGAGCGTCGAAGATCTGGGAGCGCGTGTAGCGGGCACCCGAGCGCAGCCAGTCCGCGAGCAGGACTCCGAAGAGCGGTACGAAGCAGGAGCCGAGCAGGAGCAGGAACGACTCGTAGTTCCGGAGCTCGACGAGCAGCGCTCCGACCGTCGCAAGTGTCGCCACGCCGACGACGAGGACGCGCTGCTCGACCTGCGAGAACACGTTCTGGAGCGACACCGCGGCCGAGTAGACGTTCGCGAATGCCTCGTCGGTCTCGTCGAGGGTGACCGCGAGGAGGGCGAGCGCCGCGGCGAGGCCGGCCGCTGCGACGGCCGGAGGGATCTCCACGGGGTCGCTGATCCCGCGGGAGAGGACGATGAAGACGCCGAGCGCGAGCATCCAGGTCCCGCCCAGGAAGTACCCGCCGCCCGAGCCCCAAAACGCCGAGCGGCGATCGCGCGAGAAGCGCGTGTAGTCGGAGACGAGGGGCACCCACGACACGGTGATCGCGATCACGAGGTCGACGCCGAGCCAGAACGACGAGCCGCCCTCGGCCGGGGCGTTCCAGAGAGCGCTCAGGTCGGCTTCGGACAGCGCCCACCAGCTCAGGTAGGCGAGTGACGCGATCACGATCCAGACGCCGAACTTGCGGAGGATGCGGCGGACGAAGCCGACAGGGCCGAGCAGCGCGAAGCCCGCGGCGAGCGTTCCGAAGAAGATCGTCCACGCGGCCTCGGCCCGAACCCCGAAGAGCTCGTCGGAGAGCGCACTTGCGGCGGCGGCGATGATGATCAGCTCGAACGTGGCCCAGCCGAGGCACTGGAGCGCGTTCAGGGCGGTGGGGACGTAGGAGCCACGGCGGCCGAGCGGGGCGCGCAGCAAGACCATCGATGGGACTCGGGCGTCTGCGCCGATCAGTCCGGCGGCGCCGACCATCGCGTTCCCGATCAGACCGCCGACGAGGATCGCGAGCAGCGCGTCCCGGAGCGTGAGCGCGGGGACGAGGAGCGCGCCGATGACGAGGACGAGCAGCGAGACGCCGAGGTTCCCCCAGAGCGCGAGCTGGTCGAGGAGCCCGAGTGTGCGCAGGCGCTCCGGGACGGGGTCGATGCCCCAGGCAGGCGTCCGGTCGTCCACTAGGCGGTCCGGAGGCGCATCGAGACAAGGGCATCGACCGCGCGAGCTCCCCAGTAGACGGCGAGGCCGCCGGCGAGTGCAAGCGCGAGGTGAACCTGGAAGCCGACGAGCCCGACGGCGAGCGCCAGCAACCACGCCCACGGCTCCCGGAGGTCTCGCAGAAGCCCGATGTGCAGGAGCCCGGCCGTCGCGAGCAGCGCCGCGAGGATCGGAAGCGGAAACGCGGTCAGCAATGCGGCCAGGCCGGCGCCGAACCCGAGCGCCAGGACGAGGAGCCCGATTCCCATCGCAAGCGGTGCGCCCGCGGTCCGGGCGCCGAACGCGACGTGGGCGGTCAGGCCACCGGCGCCGTGGCACACCGGCATCCCGCCGATTGCTCCCGCGAGGAGGTTCGCGGACCCGAAGCTCGTAGCCAGCCGCCCGGGCCGCACGTCGCGCGCCTTGTCCCCGAAGTAGACGCGGGCGGCGTCGGCGGTCGCGAGGCACGAGTTCGCGAACGAGAGCGGGAGCTGCGGCAGGACGAGGACCGTAAACGCCGTCCCGATCGTGGCCCAGTCCAGCTCGGGAAGGGCGAGGCTGGACGGCCCCAGGGCGGCGTCGCTCCCGCCGATGACCGCCATGAGCACCCCGCCGGTCGCCACGAGCACCAGCGAGATGGGGTACCTGCGGAGCGAGATCGCAGCGATCACGCCGGCGGCGGCGAGCGGCACTGCCCATGCGCTCGGCAACGCGTGCGCGGCGAACGACTTCGGCGGATCGAGGACAAGGCCCCAGGCGATCTCGAGGAACAGCAGCCCGACAGTCAACTGGACGCCCCGGATCAGCGCTTTCGGGAAGGCTCGCGCGGCGACGTCGAGGAGCCGCAGCCGGCCGAGGACGACGAAGACGACGCCCATCAGGAGCGCACCCGCTGCAATCTCGTCTGAGCCGAGACCTTTCGCGATCGCGATGGCGCCGAAGGCCTTGAGGGGCTGGACCGGAATCGGCAGCCCGTAGATCAGCGCCGCAGCGACGTACAGCAGCCCCGCGGGGAGGAGCACCGCCGTCGCCGAGAGGCCGTTCGAGACGATCAGGGCAACGGCGATGGGCACGAGCACGCCGACGTCGGCGACGGCGCCCGCGAGCTCGCGGCGGTCGAACTTCACCCCGCGATTAGACCAGAGCCGCTGCGTGGGGTCAGACCCCTTGAGTCGTGGCGACTCACGGGGCCGATTCAAGGCATGTCCGAAGTGAGGCCGTCCCGAAGGAACGCCCTCAGCCGTCGGCGAGCGGTTGCCGTCGTAGCTCCGAACTCCTCGAGGACGGCGCGGACATCGAGAAACGGCAGAGGCAATTCGCGGCCGAGGATCGCGCGCACACTGCTCCACGGCCATTCGAGCGGATCCCGGACCAAGCCCGCACGCACAGGGTTGAGCGCGATGTACCGGTGGACCTCTAGTGCGTGACTCTCCGTCTCGACGAGGACGGAACCGAAGCGGCCCTCGAACAAGTGGCTTCGCTCGCGTCGATGCCAGTTCGCCCACTGTGCGTAGCACCCGTTCAGGTACTGCATCCCCGCCGAGAGGTCGGGATCGGGCGTGGCGACCAGCAGGTGGTAATGCGTGGAAAGCAGGCAGTACGAGCGGACCGACCAGGAGCACCGCGCCACTCCCTCGTCCAGCACTGCGAGGAACTGCGTTCGCTCGGTGTCGTCTTCGAAAACAAGCCTTCCGACGTTGGAATGTGCAGTCACGTGGTAGAGACCGCCGGCGATCTGGAGGCGCGGAGGACGGGGCATGCCGGCGACGCTACGGCCGCCGGCGGGAGATCGCGGCCGCCGTTTCGGTGTTGTGGCGAAGGCGGCACGGAGCCGCGTGGGGTCAGACCCCAGGACTCAGAGCCTCGGCTCGAGCTCCTCGCTCCAGAACCGGAGGAAGCCCTCCTGGTCCCGGCCGATCTGGTGGAAGTAGATGTGCGTGTACCCGGCTTCCTCGTAGGAGCGGATGCCCTCGAGCCAGCGGTCGGCGTCCGGCCCGCAGGGGATCGCCTCCGCGAGGTCCTCGGGCTTGACGTCCTCCGTCGCCTGCTCGACGTGGAGCGGCAGCGGCAGCTCGTAGCCGAGGTCGCCGCCGAGGGCGGCGTTGGGCCAGACCTCGCAGGCGATCTTTGCGCCCTCGTCCTCGGAGGCCGCCCAGCAGCCCGTGATCTGCCCGTACTTCGGCTTCCCCTTCCCGCCGGCGGACTCGAACTGCTCGATCGGCTCGGAATCCGGCGCCGTGTTGATGAAGGCGTCGGCGACCCGCCCGGCCAGCTCGGCGGCGAGCGGCTTCGCTGCGGCGACGGCAATCTCGGGCGGCTCGTCGGGCAGCGTGTAGAGCCGCGCCTGCTCGACGTCGTAGAAGTCCCCGCGGTGGGTCATGTAGCCGCCCTCCCAGAGGAGCCGGATCACCTCGATCGCCTCCGCGAGCATCGCGAGCCGCTCGTCGGGCGCCGGCCAGCCTTCGCCGACCACGTGCTCGTTCAGGTTCTCGCCGGTGCCGAGCCCGAGGAAGAACCGCCCCTCCATCATCGCGGCGGTGGTGGCGGCGGCGTGCGCGATGATCGCCGGGTGGGTCCGGATCGTCGGGCACGTCACGCCTGTGCCGAGCCGGATCCGCTCTGTCGCCTGCGAGATCCCGCCGATCACCGACCAGACGAACGGGCTCTGACCCTGCGAGTCCGTCCAGGGGTGGAAGTGGTCGGAGATCATCGCGAACTCGAACCCGGTCTCCTCCGCGCGGCGCGCGAGCCGGACGAGGTCGTTCGGCGGATGCTCCTCGGACGAGAGGGCGAGCCCGAAATCCGTCATCAGAACGCTGAGTCCCGCACTCCGGCCGCGATCAAACCCAGCACGACGACGGCAACGATCAGCCGGTAAACGACGAACGGTGCGTACGTGTGCCGCCGGACGAAGTTCAGGAGGAAGACGATCGCGAGCAGCCCGCTGGCGGCCGCGGCCAGCATCCCGACCAGAAAGGGCCCTTGCCAACCCGCCGGCAGGTCGCCCAGCAGCACGTCGGTCACGCCCTTCCAGACGATTGCACCGAGCGTCGTCGGGACCAGGAGCAGGAACGAGAGCCGGGCGGCGGCGTCGCGGTCGAGCCCCAGGAACCGCCCCGCGGAGATCGTGATCCCGGAGCGCGAGACGCCGGGTGCCAGTGCCAGGCTCTGGGCAATGCCGATCGCGAGACCCTCCTTGAGGCTCACGCTCTCGATCCCGCGCAGCGCCGGCCGGCGGTCGGCAACGAGCAGCACGAGGGCGAAGACGGCGAGCAGGATCGCGATCTGCCACGGCTCCCCGAGCCGGTCGACGATGAAGTTTTCCCCGAGGGCGCCCACGACGGCAGCCGGAATCGTCGCGACCACCAGGACCCAGGCGAGTCGTTCGTCGCCGGCCGAGATCGCAAAGGATCGGACGGAGCGAAACCAGGCGCCGACGAGCCGGACGATGTCGTGCCAGAAGTACCCGACGACGGCCACGAGCGTCCCGAGGTGCAGGGCGACGTCAAACGTCTGGTTGAACTCGTCGTTCTCCTGGAGCACCTGCCAGTCCGCAAGCCAGGGGACGAGGATCAGGTGGCCCGACGAGCTGATCGGGAGTAGCTCGGTCGCGCCCTGCACGAGACCCAGCACCAGCGCCTGCCAGTTCGTGAGCCCGCCGGCCTCCTCGCCGGCTCCGAGGATCGCGAGTAGGAGCGCGAGCGCGAACGCCGCACCGGCCAGGCCGTAGATGCCGACACGGCTCCGCACGAACGGACCTCTACCATGCTCGCGTGAAGACAGAGGCCCTTCATCCGCTCCAGGGGCTCGAGCGCGACAACGACGAGGACGAGCTCCAGTCCTTCATCCGCGCCAACGCCGCCGAGCTCGTCGCCAGGCAGAAAGGGACGCGCAGCGGCGCCGATCCCGAGGATCTGCACAAGTTCCGGGTCGCGACGCGCCGGATCCGTGCGCTGCTGCGGTCGACACGGGGGCAGCTGGACGATCGTGGTGAGGGTGAGCGCCTTCGGGCAGAGCTCAAGTGGCTCGCCTCGGTGCTCGGCGAGGTCCGCGATCGGGACGTCCTGATCGAGTATCTCGTCGGGGAGCTCGACTCGCTCGACGGCGCCCCGCTCGGCGCGCTCCTCGAGCTCGTCGACGAGGAGCGGGACCAGGCTCGCCGCGAGCTCGTGGTCGAACTCGACTCGGCCCGGTTCGCGGAGCTGCGCGCCTCGCTCGGGCACCCGCCGGCACTCCGGGAAGGAGAAACACTTCGAAAGGCCGCCAGAGGCGAGTTCAGGCGCCTCCGCAAGACCGTGGAGGCCCTTCCCGATGATCCGGTCGACGAGGAACTGCACGAGGCGCGGATCCGCGTCAAGCGCGCCCGGTATGCGGCCGAGGCGGCCGGCGTCGGCGGCTCGTTCGTCAAGCGGGCGAAGGAGCTTCAGGAGGCGCTCGGCGAGCACCAGGATGCCGTTGTCGCCGAAGCGAGCGTGCGCGAGCTGTTGGCCCGCGTGCGTGGGACGGGCCGAACGGCCTTCGCAGCCGGGCGTCTCGTCGAGCGGCAGCGGATCCGGAGGGAACACGCGCGCCGTGCCTGGCCGGCGGCCTGGAAGCGCCTCCGGAAGGCCGGGGACAAAGCCTTCTCGTGAGCGATCCCATCCGCGCCGCGGGCGGCGTCGTCCGTCGCCGCGGCGAGGTGCTGCTCGTCCACCGCCCGAAGTACGGCGACTGGACGTTTCCGAAGGGCAAGGCGAAGAGAGGCGAGGACGACGAGGCGTGCGCTCTGCGGGAGGTCGAGGAGGAGACCGGCCTGCGCTGCCGTCTCGGCCGCGAGCTGCCCACGACCCACTATCGGGCCCTGGCCGGCCCGAAGGTCGTTCGCTACTGGGAGATGGCGCCCCTCGGCGGCGAGTTCAGGCCCACTCGGGAGATCGACGAAGTCCGCTGGCTTGCGCCCGCCCGCGCGGCCTCGCTCCTGAGCTACAAGCGCGACCTCGAGGTGCTCGAGGCGCTTGGGCCGCCGCCGCTCCTCTTCGTCCGTCATGCGTCCGCGGGCGACCGCAACACGTGGGACGGCGACGACGCCGATCGTCCGCTCGACGACTCTGGTCGGCGTCAAGCCGAGGAGCTCGTCGGGACCCTCGAGCCGTACGCCGTGGCGCGCGTCGTCTCGAGTCCGTACGTGCGCTGCGTCCAGACCGTCGATCCGGTGGCCGCAGCCCGCGGGCTGGTGGTGGAGACGACCGACGTCCTGGCGGACGGATCGGGGCCCGCCGGCGTTCGCAGGCTCCTTGACGAGTTGGCCGGCTCGCCGGTCGTGCTGTGCGGGCACGCAGGCGAGATCGAGGCGCTCTTCGGCAAGACGAAGAAAGGCGCGACGCGCGTGCTCGACCAGGAGCTCCGCCCGGTCGCCCTGCTCTAGGCCGCGGCTTCAGCCCGAGCGATCAGGGTGAGGATCGCTCCCTCGCGCACGCCCTCGCGCGCGACCTTCAGCGGAACGCCGAAACGCTTCTGCGCTTCGGCCAGGATCAGCGTGCCGGCGGTCAGCGTCCGTGCGCGCGCCGGCTGGAGGCCGTGTTCCTCGGCCAGCACGGCCGACGGCTGGGAGAGGGCGAGCTCGAGGCACCGCTGGAGCTCCTTCTCGCCCAGCTTCCTGCCGGCGAGCCGACGGAGCGCTCGGGCACTTCCTCCGGTGGCCAGGACGGTCCGGACGAGCGGGGGAGTGACGGCGCCGAACGCCTCCTCGACCTCTGCGCGTGCCGCATCGAGCTCGAAGGGCTGCGGGGGGTCGGAGCTGAGGCAGCGCGCGGTGAGTCGGAGCGACCCGAGGTCGAGCGGTCGCATCCAGGCGGGGCCGTCGAGCGTCCCGGCGAGGAGCTGCGTCGATCCGCCGCCGACGTCGCAGACGGCGACGCTCTTCGGAGGCGAGGTCAGGGAGCCGACCGCTCCCGCATAGGCGAGGCTGCCCTCCTCCTCCGCCGACAGGATCCGGACCGGGGCGCCGGCTCCCTGTGACAGCGCGTCCACGAGTGCGTCCGCGTTCGCGCTCTGGCGGCCGGGCGCTGTCACGACCACCTCGATCCGGCCCGCGCCGTGCTCCCGGGCGAGGTCGGCGTAGTGCGCCGCGAACATCCTGGCCTCGGCGAGCTTCGGCGCCGAGATCCAGCCGTCCCGCTCGATGTCCACCGCCAGGCCGAGGTGTTCCCCCTCGGCGCAAATCGTCTTCAGGCCACGGCCACCCTGAGCCGCAACGAGCAGCCGAACGGTGTTCGAGCCGACATCAAGTACCGCTGCTCGCATGCGGCCCCATTCTGAAAGTCGGTTCGGAGGTCAACGCGCGCGCTGGGTCGCCGCCCGCCGTTGCCGGGCCCGGGCGCTGCGCATCAGAGAGTCGTGCGCGGTGCGAGGGCGCTCGTTCTTCTCGGGCTGGATGCGCTTCCAGGTCCCATCGTTACCCAGTTCCCACGCCTGGGCGTTGTCGGCCAGCAGCGCGTCGAAGC
>DASZEE010000112.1:0-14791 GCA_035941215.1 Gaiellaceae bacterium | reverse complement strand
CGACCTTGGTTGTTGGACCGAGGGGGTCGTTGCGAGCCTGTGAGCTGGGACCAGGTGACGCGTTTGCGCGCGACTCCTGGTCTCAGTGCGTTGTGGTGCTGATCAGGTCACGGGCGACCTCGCCGTACAGGCGATGAGGGGCGGCGCGTACGACTTCGTGCAGAAGCCGATCGACCGCGACTACTTCGTCGCGTCGCTGGAGCGCGCGATCCGGATGCGCCGGCTCGACCGGCAGGTGGCCGACCAGCAGGCGCTCCTCGAGCAGCACGCCCGTCTTCTCGAGCATGTCGACAACGGCGTGGTGCTGGTGGATGCGGAGCAGACCATTCTCTACTGGAATCCGGCCGCGGAGGCGATCACCGGGATCCCGACGGCGAGCGTGCTGGGGCGGCCGGTGGCAGAGGCGCTGCCCGGGTGGGACGCGATCGTCGGCGGCGTCCCGGTCTCGCCGGAGCCGGGCCCGTCGGCCCGCGACGCGACGGTTCCGCTGGACGTGGCCGGGCGGGAGCTCTGGCTGTCGCTCTCGGGCGTGGAGTTCGACGGGGGGGTCGTCTACGCGTTCCGCAACCTCACCGAGGAACGGGCTCTGGACGAGCTGAAGAGCGAGTTCGTCGCGACCGTCTCGCACGAGCTGCGGACGCCGCTGTCGGCGATCTACGGCTGCGCGCAGACGCTGCGCCGGAGCGACGTTGAACTCGACGACGGCACCGCGCAGCGGCTACTGGAGGTGATTGCGCACGAGTGCGAGCGCCTCACGCGGATCGTCGGCGACATCCTGCTCGCGAACCAGCTCGACGCGGGGCGACTGCGGCTCGTCCAGGAGGAGATCGAGGTCGACGCGCTCGTCGGCGAGGTCGTCGAGCAGATGCGCGCGGCGCTCGACGGTGGGGGCAGGATCGAGCTCGCGATCGTGTCGCCCGGTCGCCTGAAGCCCGTTGTGGGTGACGCGGACAAGCTCCGCCAGATCCTCCTGAACCTCGTCGACAACGCGGTCAAGTACTCGCCGGAGGGCGGTCGTGTGGAGATCCGCGTCGAGCCACGTGAAGGCGGCCTGCGCTTCGAGGTGAGCGACCAGGGGCTGGGGATCGCGCACGGGGAGCAGCAGCGGATCTTCGGCAAGTTCTACCGCGTGGATCCGAACCTCACGCGGGGCGTGGGCGGCACTGGCCTCGGCCTCTACATCTGCCGCGAGCTCGCCCGCCGCATGAACGGCCGCGTCTCGGTCACGTCGAAGGAGGGACAGGGCTCGACGTTCGTTGTCGATCTCCCGCTCGTCGCCGCGCGCTCCGAACAGCAGGCCACGGCGGTCTCCCAGAGCGCGTAGGCGGCACGCCGCCACACCGGGGTAGGGTCCGGGCCATGAAAGTCGGGATCGTCGTCCCGTATTCCTGGTCCTTCTGGGGCGCCGTCGTCGAGCACGCGGAGCTCCAGGCCGAGGCGCTTCGCTCGCTTGGAATCGACACTCGGACGATCATGGGCAACGACCCTCCCGGCCAGTTCACGCGGGCGCTCCACCCGCGAGAAGGCCGCGACGGCCCGCCGCCGCCGGACGTGATCCCCGTCGGCCGCTCCGCCATCGTGCCCGCCAACGGTTCGCTGCCGAACATCATCCTCGGGCCTCGCTCCGTCTGGCGGATCAAGCAGGCGCTCGAACGGGAACGGTTCGACCTTCTCCACCTCCACGAGCCGCTGACCCCGACGCTCTGTATCGCGGCGCTCGCCATGGCGAGATGCCCGGTGGTCGCGACATTCCACGCTTCCGGCGACCTCGGCTGGACGAAGATCGCGATGCCGGTCTGGGGCTTCCTGTTCGACCGGATCGACGTCCGCATCGCGGTCTCGGAGCAATCCCGCGCATCGGCGCAGCGGTACGCGCCCGGCGCGTACGAGGTGATCCCGAACGGCGTACTGATCCCGCCCGAGGCGGACCCGTCCAACCGCGAGCACCGGATCCTGTTCGTCGGACGCCAGGAGACGCGCAAGGGCCTCCCGATCCTGCTCCGCGCCTGGCCGGAGATCCGCCGACGTACCGGCGCGACCCTGCGCGTGATCGGCGCCGACCCGCTCGCGGTGCGGCTCCTGATGGCGAAGCTTCGCACGCCCTCCGACGGGATCGAGATCCTGGGCTTCCTGCCGCAGGAGCGACTGACCGAGGAGCTGCTCGGCGCCAGGGCGATGGCCGCGCCGTCGCTCGGCGGCGAGAGCTTCGGGATGGTGCTGACCCGCGCCTTTGCCTGCGCCACTCCGGTCGTCGCCTCGGACATCGAGGGGTACCGGGAGGTCATGACGAGCGAGGCGGGCCTCAGCGTCCCGCCCGGCGATCCCGCCGCCCTGGCCGATGCGCTGACGCGGCTCCTCGCCGACGAGGATGCGCGCTGCCGGGCCGGTCTCGCCGCCCGCCGTCTCGCCGAGGAGCGCTACTCCTGGGACGGGATCGGCCGGCGGCTCGTCGATGTGTACGAGCGCACGCTTGGACGGATCCCGGTCGCGGCGTGACGATCTCGCGACGCCACCTCCTCCGCGCAGCACTCGTCCTGCCGGGGATCGCCGCCGTCCTGCTCCTGCTCTGGTGGCGCGGGCCGGACTGGAGCCTCGTGGGCGACGCGTTCGAAGCCGTCTCGTGGCGCTGGATCGGTATCGCGCTCGTCCTGAACCTTGCTTCCGTGCTCGTCCGCGCCGTTTCCTGGAACGTCGTGATCCGCCAGGCGGTGCCCAGCTCGCAGCAGCCGCCGTTCCCGAGCGTGTTCTCGGCGTTCGCGGTCGGCCTGCTGGCCAACGCCGTGCTTCCCGGACGGATCGGCGAGCTCGCCCGCGTCGGCGTCCTCGCCAGGCGGACGCCGAGGGGCGAGGGGATCACCGGCCGGCTGCTGGGAACCGTCTTCGCCCACCGCCTCTTCGATCTCGTCCCGGCGCTGCTGCTCACCGCCTTCGTGCTCGCCACCACGCGGATCCCGCACTGGGCGGTCACGAGTCTCGAGCTGGTCGCCGTCGTCGGCATCGCGGTCTTCCTCGTCGCGATCCTCGTCGCCGGCCGCGAGCTGCGGCCAATCCCGGAAGGGGCGCTGGCGATCCGGCGGTTGCTGGCGATGGCCCAGCGCGGTCTCCACGTCCTGCGCAAGCCGAGGGCCGCGGCGCTGGCCGCTGTGCTCCAGACGACCGGGTGGCTGATCCAGCTGCTCGCGGTCTGGTCGATGATGAAAGCGTTCGGGATCGACGCGCCGATCTCGGCCGCGGCCGTCGTCCTCCTCCTCATGAACGTCGCGACCATCTTCCCGCTCTGGCCGGGGAACATCGGACTGCTCCAGGCTGTCGTCGCGCTGCCGCTCGTCTCGTACGGCGTGGCCTACTCGACCGGGCTCGCATTCGGACTCGGCCTTCAGGTGCTTGAGATGTCGGTCGGCGTCGGCGTCGGACTGATCTTCCTCATGCGCGAGGGGCTCTCGCTCGAGACGCTGCGCCGGATGCCGGACGAGGAGGAATCAGAGGAGTCCGTAGTCGAGGAGCTCAGGCCCGCAGCGCCGCGAGAACGCGCTCGCATGTCCGGCTAGCCTCAAAGCCGTCCTCTCCGCTGTGGAGGCCGCTGGTGCCCTCGCAGAGGGTCTGGGCGGCGCGGTCGCGCTTCCGGTCGCCGACGGCGGCGAGGGGACGCTGGACGTCTTGGCGACGACACTCGGCGGTGAGTGGCGCGAGGCCGAGGTCGCCGATCCGCTCGGCCGGCCGGTCGCGGCCCGCTGGCTAGTGCACGAGGACACGGCGTTCGTCGAGTCTGCACAGGCGATCGGGCTGGGGCTGATCGCGGAGGACGAACTAGATCCGATGCACGCGTCGAGCCGGGGGCTGGGCGAGCTCCTCGCCGAGGTGCAGGATGCGGACCCGTCCGAGATCGTCGTCTTTCTCGGCGGCACCGCGACCGTCGACGGCGGCGCGGGGCTGATGGAGGTGCTGGGCGGCTTCCGGGTGCCGGTTCGCGCCGCGTGCGACGTGCGCGCGCCGCTCGTCGACGCCGCGCGGGTCTTCGCGGTGCAGAAGGGGGCGGCGCCGGAGCAGATCGAGCAGTTGGAGCGGCGGCTCCTGGATCGAAGGTCGCTTGCGCCGTATCGCGAGCTCCCCGGAGCCGGCGCCGCCGGCGGCCTCGGCGCTGCCTTGGCCGCGCTCGGCGCGGAGCTCGTGGAGGGCGCGAATCTCGTCCTCGACTTGATCGGCCTCCGAGAGCGCCTGGGCGGTGCGGATCTCGTCGTCACCGGCGAGGGCACGGTCGACGCGACGACCTGGATCGGCAAGGCGCCGGGCGAGGTCCTCCGCCTCTGCGCAGAGCAGGGCGTCCGTTGTGCGCTCTTCGGGGGCCGCGTCGTCGACCCGCCCGACGGCGTCGAGGTCTACGAGCTCAGCGGCGATCCCGCGCGGGCGCGCGAGGATCTCGTCGAGCTCGGCGCGCGCCTGAGCGGCTAGTTGTGCTCGTCCGGGCCGTAGGTCTTCGCAAAGGCCTGGAGGAGCTTCCAGGCGATCGACGCATTGCCTTCGACGAGCGGCCGGAAGTCCCAGAACGTCATGCCGTGTGCGACCAGGTTGCTCTCGGCCGTGACTGAGGCGGTCCGGGCGCTCTGCGCGATCAGCGCAATCTCGCCGAAGTAGTCGCCCGGCCCGAGCCGTCGCCGCTCCTCGCCGTGCACCGTCACCTTCGCGTTGCCGTCCTCGATCACGAAGAATCCGACGCCGCTCTCGCCTTCACGCGCGATCTCCTGGCCTGCGGAGAACTCGCGGCGCTTCATCGACTGCGCGACCTGGCCGAGCTCGCGGTTGTCGAGGTCGGAGAAGAGCGGGACCTGCTTAAGCAGCTGCGTGAATTCCTGGTCGGCCATCGGGCGGGATTCTAAGCAGGTTGAGAGCCCCTGACGCAATGAGGCGCTATGCCCCATCACGTCAGGGGCTCCGCAGGTTTCAGTGCCTCGA
The DNA here is from genome assembly GCA_035941215.1 of Gaiellaceae bacterium. GTDB lineage: Bacteria > Actinomycetota > Thermoleophilia > Gaiellales > Gaiellaceae > JACDAN01. Next base: position 9,841 of record DASZEE010000112.1, on the reverse strand, counting down.
CCCTGCGCGCGAGCTCCTCGACCTTCCCCTGCGCCGAATCCAGCTTGTCGGCGCACAGCCGGTAAAGCTCCTCGCCCCGCTCCCAGAGCGTGATCGCCTCGTCCAAGTCCGCCTGGCCGGTCTCGAGCTGTTGGACGATCCGTTCCAGCTCTCTCTGGGCCTCCTCGAACGTCATCGGGTCTCGTTCACGGTTGCGCCGAAGCCGCCCTCGCCGAGCTCCACGTCAACGCGCGCGCCGGGCTCGACCTCGGCCGACCCCCGGACAATGCGACCGTCGCGCCGGACGATCGCGTACCCGCGCTCGAGCGTGGAGCTGGGGGAGAGGGCTCGCAGCCGCCCGAAGGCGCCGTCGAGCCGCGCGCGCTTCCGCTCGACCGTGAGCAGCGGGGCGCGCCGGAGGCGCTCACGCGTCTGCTCGAGGCGCTCGCGCAGCTCGTCCGCGTCCGGGACGACGAGCCGGGCGGCGACGCTCGGGGTCGACGCTCGCACGTCGGCGGCGAGATCGGTCAGCGGCGTGTCCTGCTCGTGGCCGACCGCGGAGACGATCGGCACGCGGCAGCCGGCAACCGCCCGCACTAGGCGCTCGTCGCTGAACGGCAGTAGGTCCTCGAAGCTCCCGCCGCCCCGTGCCAAGACGATCACGTCGACGTCGTCGATCTCGCACAGCGCACCGATGGCCTCGACGATCGCCGGTGCCGCGCGCGGGCCTTGCACGTACGTCTCGGCGACGACCACTCGCGCCGGGGGGAACCGCGTCGTCAGCGCGGTCAGGACGTCGCGCTTGGCGGCGGCGTCGTTGCCGGTGACGAGACCGATTCGGCGCGGGAAGCGCGGCAGCGGCCGTCGGCGCTCGAAGAGTCCCTCCGCCGCCAGCTTGCGCTTCAGGCGCTCGAGCGCGGCCAGGTGGTCGCCGAGCCCGAAGCGCTCGATCGACAGCGCCCGAAAGCGGAAGTCGCCTCGCGCTTCGAACAGCTCCGGCCGTCCGTAGACGTGCACCCGCTCGCCGTCGCCGAGATCCAGCCGGAGCGCGTCGAACTGGCTGCGCGGCATCGAGACCCGCAGGCAGGAGCCGTCGGCCGGATCCTTGAGCGTGAAGAAGACGCTGGCCCACCGCTGCTGGCGGCGGAGCTCGGTCACCTCACCCTCGACCCAGACGGACGGCAGGCGCGAAAGCCAGTCGCCGACCCCGCGGTTGAACGCGGAAACGGAGTAGACCTTCCGGTCGCCGTACTGCACCGCTTCGACCTTGCTCACAGCGCCCAGGATGCCAGCCGCTACCCCGCCGAGCCAGGCGTCCATTCGGCCACGACCGTCGGGGAGTAGAGTCGCCTCCTTGACGATCTTGCAGATCGAGCATCGAGTGCGCGACTTCGACGCCTGGAAGCAGGCGTTCGACAGCGATCCAGTCGGGCGCAAGGAGGGCGGCGTGCTGCGGTATCGCGTGGCGCGGACGGCCGATGATCCGAACCATGTGCTCATCGAGCTCGAATTCGACGAGCCGAGCAAGGCGGAGGCCTTTCGGGCGAGGCTCCGCGAGCTGTGGGGCCGCGTCGGTACCGACCTCGGGCTCGAGTCTCCGCAGGCGCGAATCGTCGACGTGGTCGAGAGTGAGGAGCTCTAGAGCAGGATCTCGGCCGCGACCTTGGCGTCGCAGCCGATGCGCAGGAGCTCGATCGCGCGATGGAGATCGGCGTCGCTCTGCGCGAGCCGCTCCGCAAGATGAACCGGATAGCCAGCCTCGATGAGCTGGTGAAGACGCCAGCTGGCGACCTTCTCGCGGTCGCTCCGGTTGTACTCGACGATCTCGGTCATCTCTACGCCTTCGATCGGCTCTGATTCGTCTTTTCCTAGACGAACCCTCCCCGCCGAAGTTGGAATGAACGCGCTAACTGGCTCAAACGCGCTAGCGCCGAACCGGCTCGCTCCCCTCGGCCCGGCGCGCGAGCTCCTGTAGGCGGCGGTCGAGGATCGACCGTTCCGACTCCGCCTCGGCGGCGAGCGTGCGCAGCCGGTCTCGCACCTCGTGCTCCATCTCGCTCAGGCGCTGCTGGAGCGCGGCGATGAACTCGTCGCGCTGCCGCTCGAGGCCGGCCGTGACCTGGAGCAGCCGCTTCTCGACGCGCTGCGTGCCGGTGTCCGCCACCTGCGCGAGCCGCTCGGCGAGGACGGACTCGGCCTCCCGCGCGAACATGTGCACTGCGCGGTCGAGCTCGCGCGCGAGCCGGCGGGCGGCGTCCTCGCGCGCCGACTTCACCGCCGAGTCGAACTGGAGCGCGGCGGCCTCGGCAAAGCGGCCCGCCGCCTGCTTCGTTGTCCGCTCGAGCGCCTCTACCTGCCGCCGCTCGATGTCGACGAAGCGCGCCTGGATCCTGCGGACGACATCGGTCTCCTCGCGCTCGACCCTCTCGGCGAGCTGGTGCTCGCGGGTCTTCAGCCTGTGGCTCATCTCCTCTAACGCGCGCCGCCGCTCGGCGCCGTGAGCGTCGAGCTCGGCACGAAGCTCCTGCGCCGCGTGCTCCGAGGCCCGCTGGAGCTCCTCTCGGAGCTTCTGGACGGCGGTGACCTGGAGCTCCCCGGCCTCGTCGATCTTCTCGCGGTCGTCCTGGAGCCGGCTCTCCGCCTGTCCGACGAGGACTTTCTGGCGCTCGGCGAGCTTCTTCAGCTCGGCCGTGAGCGCCTGGTGCGTCCGGTCGAGGTCGGCGCTCCAGCTCGCATAGCGCTGCTCCATCCGCTCCTGCGCCTCCGCGAGCTTGGTGCTGAGCTCCGAGCCGGCCATGCGCTCGCGCTCGAGGATGTCCCGTCGCCGCTCCTCGGCGATCTTCCGCTCAGCCTCCTGGAGCCGGGAGAGCGAGTCGGCGCGCTCGCGGGCGAGCAGGCGCTGGATCTCCGCAGTGCTGGTGGCAGTCTCTTCGCGGATGACGCGCGTGAGCTCGCTTCGCGCCTGGTCGAGCTCGGCCTCGACGTCGGCGATGCGCTTCGCCTGCTTCCTTCTGCGGGAGAGGGGACCCATCGGATCACCATCGTAGGGCGACCAGCGCCGATGCGAGAGCGACCATCGCGACAGTCAGCGCTCGCAGCGCCCGTTCCGGCCCGACGATCGTGCTCGGCGGGTCGTCGCTTCGCCCTCGGCGAACGGCGCGCACGGGCGTTGAGAGGGCGCGCTGCGCGAAGCTCGTCGCGGCTGCGAAGGTCGCGGCGAGCAGCGCCTCGACCGTCAGCTCCTCGGCGACGACGAAGTAGCCGGTCAGCAGCGGAAAGGCGCCCCAGGCGAGCGCGAACCAGAGATCGGTGTGGAACAGGCCGCCGAAGAGCTCGAGGTTGTAGGCGAAGACGAGGAACGCCCCTGCGGCGACGAACGGCAGCAGCCAGGGCGTCCACGCCAGGGCGGCGCCGATGCCGATCGCAGTCGCCCCGGCGATGGAGCCGAGCGCGAGCGACCAGAGCACCGCCGGCGGGATCCTGGTCCCGAGCGGGCGGCCCTGGAGCTCGTCGAGCGCATGCGCGCCGATCCCGAGCGCGAGGAAGAAGGCCGCGAGCGCCGCGAGCAGGCGCTCGGCGTGAAGCTCCGGTGCGAGCGCTGCCCCGATCGCGACGTAGCTCAGGTGCCAGGCCGTGTACGGGAGGTGGAGGATCGTCACGTAGTCGCGCCAGCCTCCCGCGGCGAGTGCGTAGAACGCCGGGCGGCTCACCCCTTGCGACCCCACATCACGAGACCGCCGCCGAGGCTCATCCGCCTCGACTGCACGTCCTCGACTCCGGCCGCTCGCCACAGCGACGGGAGGTCGTGCTCTCGGTGGAACTCTCGGATGCTCGGCCCGAGGAAGGAGCCGACCTCGCGCCAGCCGGGCGAGATCAGCATGCCGGCGGCGGGGAGCCCGATCCGGACCCACAGCTCCCACGCGGGCCGAGCGAGCCCTCGCGGCAGGCCGAACTCCAGCATCGCGATCGGCCCTCCTGGCCGGACGACGCGCGCGAGCTCCTCGAGCGTGGCACGTGGATCGTTCACGTAGCGGAGCAGGTACGTGAACGTCAGCCCGTCAAACGACGCATCGTCGAACGGCAGCCGCTCCGCCTCGCCCTGTACGAGCTCGATCCGGTCGCCGAGGCCGGCGCCTGCGATTCTCCGGCGTCCCTCGGCGAGCATCTCGGCGCTCTGGTCGAGACCGACGACGCGGCAGCCTCTGCGTTGCGCGAGCTGGATCGCGACCGCTGCCGTTCCGGTCGCTATGTCGAGCACCGTGTCGTCCGGGTCGACCTCGAACCGGGAGACGAGGAAGCGGCGCCAGCGCGGATCCTGTCCGAAGGAGAGGAGGGTCGCGTACCGGTCGTACGTCGGCCCCAGCGGGGCGAAGAGGTCGAGGGCCTGGTCCTTCACGGGGCTATTTTCCCCACGTGACTCTTGCGGAGGATCTGAAGCGGATCGCGGCGTCGGCGGCGCAGTTCGCGTCGCATAGTGAGGAGCTTGCGGGAGTCCTCGCCGCCGAGCCGGCCCAGGGCGGCCGCGTCTACCTCTGCGCCTTCCGATCGGGTGACGACGTGTCATGGCTCGCGCTCGACGACTCGGGCACGCCGGTGACCGAGCGGGAGCAGGTGCGCGAGGCGGCATCGCTCGTAGCCCTGTCCGAGCTCGCGGAGGAGAGCGCGGGGGGCGGCGAACTGGACGAGCTCCGGTCGCGACTCGTCGCGATCCGGCTGACCGAGAACCCCGAGGGCATCGAGGAGGCGGAAGAGGCGGTTCTCCAGCTCCAGCAGACTCTCGGCGCACCGCCGCGCCTGGCGACGGCGAGGTACCTGGACGAGGTCGGCGCGGCGACGAAGCGCCTGGAGGACGCGCTCGGATCGCCGGGCTCATCGCCCTTTGCGGAGACGATGAAGGCCTCGGCGGGCGCGGTGCAGTCGTTCACGAGCGACGTCGAGGCGAACTACAAGGAATCGCTACGGTAGGGGCATGGAAGGCGGCTTCGGCTTCCCGATGGGCGGTGACCCCGACGACCTGATGCGCGGCTTGCGCGAGTTCGCCGAGCGGCAGGCGGAGTCGGTCGCCGAGGCGCAGCGCGAGCAGTTCGCGACGCTGACGCTGAACACTGCAGTGCAGCTCACCGCTGCCGCGCTCGGCCAGATGCGGGTCGAGGGCGGCTCCGACGAGCAGGCGATCGCGCTGCGCGACGCCATGCGCGTCCTCTTCCCCGAGGCGGTGGGGCTGGTCAGCGCCGCACGCCAGGGGTTCATGCGCGAGAGCTAAAAGCTCTAGAGGTCGGCACAGGCAGGCGAGCCGAGGCGCTCGAACAGGCGTCGGATGACGCGGTCTCTCTGGTCGTCCTGGTAGATGCGGCTGGCGACAGCGGGGTTCCAACGCGCCCTGAGCGAGCGGCCGAGTCGGTGATCCTCCGCGACTGAGGACCGGATCTCCCGCACCAGCCGGGCATGCGCCTCTCGATTCGGCGCTGGGCCGAGTCGCTCGAACCGCACCACGAACCGGTCAAGAACCAGGAGGGCAGCCTCGAGGAATCGCAATACCTGCTGCGGCGTCCGCGTGGGGTAGCGCTCGATCAGTGCGAGCGAGTCCCGATGGGCGTCCAGGCACAAGTCGTCGGCCCTCGCCGCCCAGGAGCGGCGACTGGGTCGTGACGGCGCCGGAGTCGTCGCGGAAGCCCTCCGTCCGGCCTTCGCTCGCCCGGCCTTTCCTTGCTTCCGCTCGTACGCCGCTTCGAGCTTCAACCGCTGCTCGCGCAGGGTTTGCGGGTCGGGGCCGGTGTCGAGCATTCGCAGGCCTGCGTAGGCAGTGCCAGCGAAGGCGCCGGCGACGAGCGCAACGAGGAGCACGGTACGTGCGGCAGTAGCGATGGTTTACGAGTCGGCTCGACCTGGTTCCTACGCATCCCCCGCCTGAGGGTCGGGGCTGCGAGAATTCCCGGCCAGGTGGCAATCCTCGACCGCGCCATCGTCCGCACCCTGCCGGCCGTTCCGAAGCCGATCGTCCGCAGGATCTCGGAGCGCTACATCGCCGGGACCAGCGTCGCGGACGCCTGCCGCGTCGTCAAGCGCCTCAACGCAGAGCGGAAGCTGGCCACGATCGACGTCCTCGGCGAGGAGATCACAACCTGGGAGGAAGCCCGCCACATCGGCTACGAGTACGAGAACGTCTTCCGGGCGATCGACGAGCAGGGCCTCGACTCGAACGTCAGCGTCAAGCTGACCGGCCTCGGGCTCAAGCTCGACCACGGGCTCTGCCGCGAGATCCTCGAGCGGCTCGTCCGGCAGGCGGCCGAGCGCCGCAACTTCGTGCGGATCGACATGGAGGACTCGAGCTGCACGGACGAGACCCTGCGCCTCTACCGTGAGCTGCGCGAGGCGGGCCTCGACAACGTCGGCGTCGTGCTCCAGGCCTACCTTCGCCGGACGCTGGACGACATCGAGGCGCTCTCGGATCTAACGCCCAATATCCGGCTGTGCAAGGGGATCTACGTCGAGCCCGAGGAGATCGCGTTCCAGGGGTTCGACGAGGTGCGGGAGAACTTCGTCCGCTCGCTCGCCGCGCTGCTCGAGGGCGGCTCCTACGTCGGGATCGCGACCCACGACGAGTGGCTGATCGAGGAAGGTGAGCGGCTCGTGCGAGAGTCAGGGCGTTCGCCGGCCGAGTATGAGTTCCAGATGCTGCTCGGGGTCAGACCCCAGCGAGGGACGCAGCTGGTCGAGCAGGGGCACCGGCTGCGCATCTACGTCCCGTACGGCGAGCAGTGGTACGCGTATTCGCTCCGCCGGCTCCAGGAGAACCCGAAGATCGCCGGGTACATCGCCTCCGACACGCTCGGCCGGCTGCTTCCGAGCCGCAACGGCCGCTGATTTAAGGATCTCGAAAGGTGCCGCGTCCTACGGTTTGGCCGTCAATCCGCTCAGGAGGATCGAGATGAAGACGCTGCTCGTATTGCTCGCCGCCGCCCTCGTGATCCCCGCCTCCGGCGGTGCGGGCCCGGCGAGGACGGACGCCCCCGACATGGAGCTGAAGCTCGCGCTCAAGGTGCGGAATACCCGCTACGGGCCGATCCTCTTCGACGGCAGGGATCGCGTCCTCTACGGCTTCACCCGCGACAAGCGCGGCGGCAAGAGCACCTGCTACGGCGCGTGCGCTCGCGCATGGCCGGTGTACTTCTCCAAGGGCCAGGTGAAGGCGATGCGCGGGGTCAGGCAGTCGCTGATCGGCACCGTGCGCAGGAGAAACGGCCGCCTTCAGGTCACCTACAACGGCTGGCCGCTCTACTACTACGCGCACGAAGGGCCGCGGGAAGTGAAGTGCCAGAACGTGAACGAGTTCGGCGGCCTCTGGCTCGTGATGAAGCCGAACGGAAGGCTGGTTCGCTAGGCGCTGCTCAGCGAATCAGGGAGGGGGAGGAGCGCCGGGCGGCGGGCCGCCGACGTCCTCTTCCTCGTGGACGACGCGGCGGCGGCCGGCGTACGGGTCGGCCGCCGGCGGCGCGGCAGCGGCACCGTCGTCGACGTACGTGCGGCGCGAGGTGAAGGCGCCGGGGCCCCAGACAGAGCGCCACATCATCAGGCTGAGCAGGAAGGCGACGAAGCCCACGATCATCAGGATCACGCCGACGGCGTCCACGTTGAAATCGGTGCTCTCAGCGTTTACGCCCCAGACGAGGATCGCACCGGCGGCGATCAGGATGAGACTGACGACGAGGCCCACGGCATCGGAGTACCCGCGAATGCCGGGGTCTAATCCCTCCGTATCGCTTCAGGAGGGCTTGGCGAAATACCGGCTGTGTCGCCAGGCTGCGCTGCTCGCCCCCAGGCGGCGTCCTCAGTCGCGCCCGTATCTCCTTCGATACGGGGGCTCCCTGCGTCCTTGCCTGGGAACGAGCATCGCAGCCTGGCAACGAGCGATATTCCGCCAAACCCTCCTAAGCGTTGTACCGTTGCGAGTCCCATGGAGCCGTTTCTCGACCCGAACGACCGTTTTCGCCAGCGACGAGCGCAGTCGAGGCAGCGTCGGAGGCTTCGTCGGACGGCCGGCGCGATCGCCCTGCTCCTCGCCGCGGCCGCGGTTGCGGTCGGCGCGGGGTTCCTCCCGGACCGCGGTCAAGACCAGACGGCCGCCGAGCCGAAGGCCGCGGAGAAGAAGATCGCCCAGCCTAAGCGGACCGGCCCGCCGGTCCCGAAGGAGATCCGCGGCGTCCACGTGACGATGGCGCTCGCTTCCCTCGACGGCAAGCTCGCCGAGTACACGCGGATTCCGGGCATCAACACGATCCAGCTCGACGTGAAGGACGAGAACGGCGAAGTCGCCTTCCACCGGCTCGCCCCGCCGCTCGCCAAGCGCGTCGGCGCCGCGATGCGCTACTACGACCCGGTCAAGGCCGCGAAGCAGGTGCACGACGAGGGGCTCTTCCTCATCGGCCGCGTCGTGTGCTTCGAGGATCCCTACCTCTCGAAAGGCCGACCCGACCTCGCGATCCGCACCTCGGGCGGCGGCATCTGGCAGAACCACGCGGGTCTGGGCTGGACGAACCCGTACGACAAGCGGGTCTGGGACTACAACCTTCGGATCGCGCAGGCCGCCGCCAGGGCCGGCTTCGACGAGATCCAGTTCGACTACGTCCGGTTCCCGAGCGACGGTGACATCGAAACCGCGGTCTTCCCGGGGAAGCGGAACGAGGCGATGGGCGTGACGATCGCGCGTTTCGTCCACTATGCGACCAAGCGCCTCAAGCCGATGGGAGTACGCGTCTCCGTCGACGTCTTCGGCCTCTCGGCGACCCGTGACCTCGGCATCGGCCAGTCGCCTCGCCGGCTCTCGAAGATCGTCGACGCGATCTACCCGATGGTCTACCCGTCGCACTACGGCCCGGGTGAGTACGGGCTCGCGGACCCCGTCGCGGTGCCCGGTCGAACCGTCGGCAGGTCGCTCCGCGACTTCCGCCGCCAGATGAGGCGCGGCAAGGCCCAGCTCGTCCCGTGGCTGGAGGACTTCAGCTTCAGCGGCACGACGACGCCGGAGCACGTTCAGGAACAGATCCGCGCCGCCCGGCGCTGGAAGTCCGGCGGGTTCCTGCTCTGGAACCCGTCCGGTGTCTACACGGAAGGAGCTCTGACCTCTCAGTGAGTCACGAAGCCAGGCTGACCGAGCTCAGGGAGCGGGTCGGGACGATTCTCGACCTCAAGCGCGTGAGCGCGCTGGTCGGCTGGGACCAGCAGACGATGATGCCGCCGGCGGGCAACGACGCCCGCGCCGACCAGCTCGCGACGATCGACCGGTTCTCGCACGAGCTGTTCGTCTCGGACGAGACTGGCAAGCTCCTCGACGAGCTCGCGGAGCACGAGTCCGCGCTCGACCCGGAATCCATCGACGCCGCTCTGATCCGCGTGACCCGGCGCGACTGGGAAAAGGCGCGCCGCGTCCCGCCCGAGCTCCAGGCCGAGCTCACGAAGGCGGAGGTGCTCGGCGTGATGGCGTGGGCCGAGGCCCGCCGCAACTCCGACTTCGAGGCCTTCCTTCCGTACCTCGAGAAGAACGTCGAGCTGAAGCGCCGCTACATCGAGTGCTTCAAGGACTCGGGCAAGTCGGACTACGACATTCTCCTCGACGACTACCAGGAAGGTGCCCGCACCGAGGAGATCACGGCGATCTTCGAGCGGATCAAGGAGGTCGTGATCCCGCTGATCCGCGAGGTCGCCGCGGCAGAGCCCGTGGAGACGAGCTTCGCCCATGGGCACTTCCCGGTCGAGAAGCAGGAGCTCTTCGGGCGCGAGATCCTCGAGCGACTGGGCTACTCGTCCGAGGCGTGGCGGCTCGACCCGACCGTCCACCCGTTCGCGACGTCGATCGGGCTGGACG
>DASZEE010000111.1:0-9406 GCA_035941215.1 Gaiellaceae bacterium | reverse complement strand
TGTGTTCGAGTCCCTCGAGGACGCTGGTCTGACCGCTGCGGCCGTGAACACGCCGTGCTACCGCGGCCGGACGCGTCACCTTCCGACCGTGCCCGGGCTCGTGCGCCCGGTGGACGGGCCGCGCCGCTTCTTCTACTTCAGCCTCTTCGAGTCGGACATCACCGGCGCGCCGCTCGCGATCCGGACGCGTACCGGCGGCTCGATCGACGCGTATGCCGCCGCCGTCGGGCGGTGGCTCGTGACCCGCGACGGCTTCGACTTCCTCTTCTACTACCTGCCCGACTACGACTACGCCTCCCACGCGCTCGGGCCCGGCGGAGCGGAGGAGGCGTTGCGGCGCAGTGACCAGGCGGTCGGCGCCCTCGTCGAGGCGGCCGGTGGACTGGACGAGTTCCTGGAGCGCTACGCCGTCGTCGTGTGCTCGGACCATGGCCAGACCCACGTCGATCGGGTCGCGCGCCTCCAGGACTGGGTCGGTGACGAAGGCCTGGTCACGGCGTCGAACCGGGCGGGGATGGTCTACACGGACGAGCCGCGCAAAGTCGCCCGGCGCCTCGCGCGAGAGGACGCCGTCGACGTCGCGCTCTTCGCGGAGGACGGCGACGCCGTCGCGTTGCGGGACGGCGGCGAGCTCCGGCTCGGGGCCGATGACAACGGCTGGCAGGGCCGGGCGCGCCGGGCGCTCGCGAACCCCAACTCCGGCGACGTGCTGGTCTCGGCGGCCGCAGGCGTCGAGTTCGCCGACCTCGGCGGCCGTCACCACGCGGGCGGCGGGTCGCACGGCTCGCTTCTGGAGGGCGACTCGCTCGTTCCGATGCTCGTCGTCGGCGCCGGGGAGCCGCCGCGGGAGATCGCCGGCGTCACGCCGTTCGTCCTGGCGCACTTCGGGATAGAAGCGCCGTTGTATGCCCGCGCCGCCTGAGGCCCGTCTCCGCCGGATGGTGGACGAGCAGCTGCGCGGCCGCGACATCGCGGATCTCCGGGTGCTCGAGGCGATGGAGCGGGTCCCGCGCGAGGCGTTCGTCCCGGAAGACCTGCGCCGCCGCGCCTACGACGACGCGGCCCTCCCGATCGGCTCGGGCCAGACGATCTCGCAGCCGTACATGGTCGCCCGGATCCTCGAAGAGCTCGGGCTCGACGGCGACGAGCGCGCCCTCGACGTCGGCACCGGTTCCGGCTACCAGGCGGCCGTGCTCGCGCAGCTCGCGCAGGAGGTGCACTCCATCGAGCGGATTCCCGAGCTGGCGGAGCAGGCCCGGCGCAACTTCGAGGCGGCCGGCATCGGCAACGTCGACGTCCACGTCGGCGACGGCTCGCGCGGCCTGCCCGAGCATGCGCCCTACGACGCGATCGCGGTCGCCGCGGCCGCCCCTGGATTCCCGAACGCGCTCTATGACCAGCTGAAGGTCGGCGGTCGCCTCGTCGTCCCGGTCGGGAAGCGCCACGGCCAGCGCCTCGAGGTGATCGTGCGGAGCCCGGAGGGCCCTGCAGTGATCCGGTCGGTCCCGTGCCGCTTCGTCCCGCTCTTGGGCGAGGAGGGGTTCGAAGGGTGAGCGCCGCCCGGGCCCGGGTGGTGGTTCGTGGACGGGTGCAGGGCGTCTTCTTCCGCGCCGAGGCGGGGCAGCGAGCCCGGTCGCTCGGTCTCGCGGGTTGGGTACGCAACAACCCGGACGGGACCCTGGAGGCCGTGTTTGAGGGCGACCGCGACCGGGTCGACTCCATCCTCGACTGGTGCCGGCGCGGTCCGGCCGCCGCCCATGTGGAGGACGTCGAGGTGGAGTGGGCGGAGCCGCGCGACGAGCACGGGTTCGCGACACGCTGAAGCGGGAACCACTGTCTGGATGGAAGAGCTGCTCCAACGGCCGGTGACCCTGCACGGGGTCCGGATCGGGCACGTCGTGGACGTGATCCTCGAGGCGACCGACGGTCAGCCGATGGGCCTCGAGGTGCGCTGCCTGGACGGCCGTCACCGGTTCCTGCCCACGGCCGCGGCATCTCCTGCCGGCGGTGAAGTGGTGATCGACTCCCCGTTTGCGCTGCTCGACACGGAGGAGCTCGAGTTCTACCGTGAGCGCGGCGTCCCACTTCGCCGCGGCCGCGAGTCCGCCGCTTAGCTAGGCTCGCCGCGGCCGTGTCACGCTCGTTCTCATCGACGCTCGCTGTTGCGGGTGGTCGCGCCGGCGCGGCGCTGCGGCGGCCGCACAACTGGGTGCAGCTCGCGAAGTTCTGCACGGTCGGCGCCACGGGCTACGTGGTCAACCTCGCGGTGTTCTCGGCACTCGTGCTCTGGGCCGACTGGCATCACCTCCCAGCCGCGACTGCGTCGTTCCTCGTCGCCGTGACGAACAACTACACCTGGAACCGGCTCTGGACGTTCGCCGGCCAGCGCGGACATGTCGCCTACCAGGGGATTCGGTTCCTGATCGTCGCCGTCTGCGCGCTCGTCGCGAACCTCCTGATCCTGGAGACGCTGATCGCCCTCGGGCTGGAGAAGATCCCGGCGCAGGCAATCGCGATCATCCTCGTCACGCCGCTGAACTTCGTCGGCAACAAGCTCTGGAGTTTTCGGAGAAAGTCCTAGCGGACTTTCTCCGAGGAATGAGGCTGCGTGCGCATTCTGGCCGTAGTCCTCATCGCCCTCGTCGGCGTCTCTCCGGCGCACGCGGCGAAAGCGGGGCTCACCGAAGAACAGGCGACCGCGCCGTTTCTCCGCCACCCCAAGGTCGCGGACTGGCTCGACCGCTACCCAGCGAAGGGCCGCGTCACCGACGCAAGCTTCGACGCGGAGACCGGCTCGTGGACGGTGCACGTCTGGTGGGACGAGGCCGGCGAGATCGCGACCGGCAAGGTCAGCGACTCCTCCGGCCGGGTAACCGAGGCGTGGACCGGCCCGCAGGTCGCCTGGAAGATGGCCCGCGGCTACGACGGCGCGTTCGGCGGGAAGTCGATCAACCGGCTCGACGTCTGGCTCGTCCTCTGCGCGGTCTTCCTGCTCGGGCTCGTCGACTGGCGCCGGCCTCTCAGCCTGCGCACGCTCGACCTCGTGGCGCTGCTCTCGTTCTCCGTCTCGCTCTGGTTCTTCAACGACGGAAACGTGTTCGCGAGCATGGCCCTCGCGTACCCGCCGATGGCCTACCTCCTTGCGCGCATGGCTTGGGTCGGGATCCGGGGCCGGAGCGGGTCGACGGGTGCAGCGGTCTGGCCCGTCTGGATCCTGGTCGCCGCCACCGTTTTCCTCGCCGGCTTCCGGATCGGGCTCAACCTCGAAGACTCGAACGTGATCGACGTCGGGTACTCGGGCGTCATCGGCGCCCATCGCATCGCGAACGGCGAGATGCCCTACGGCCACATGCCCGCGCAGGGGAAGCTGCGCAGGTGCGGCGAGGCGGATGCCGAAGGGGAGGTGCGCGAGCGGATCCAGACCAACGGCCGCTGCGAGTCGTCCAACGAGCGAGGCGACACCTACGGCCCAGTCTCGTACATCGCCTACCTGCCCGGCTACGCGCTGCTGGGCTGGAGCGGGAAGTGGGACGAGTTGCCGGCCGCGCATTTCACGTCGATTGCGCTCGACCTGCTCGTGATGCTTGGTCTCGCGCTCGTCGGGCGGCGGTTCGGCGGGCTGCGGCTCGCGGCCGTCCTGCCCTTCGCCTGGGCGGCCTACCCGTTCACCCAGTACGTGTCGAGCTCGAACACGAACGACGCCCTGCCGGCGCTCTTCCTGGTCTGGGGCTTCTGGCTCGCGTCGTCCAGCTTTGCGCGCGGCGCGTTCAGCGCGCTCGCGGCGTGGACGAAGTTTGCGCCGTTACTCGTCGTGCCCCTCTGGGCGTCGTACCCGGACGGGCTTCGCCGCCCGCGCGCCGTTTCGGTCTTCGTCGCCGGCTTCGCGGCCGCGACGCTCGCGTCCTTCTCGATCCTGCTGCTGGAGCCCGACCCGCTCGACGCTGCACGGGTCTTCTGGAACCGGACGTTCGGCTGGCAGCTCGGCCGCGAGTCGCCGTTCTCGATCTGGGGCTGGGGCCAGTATCGGGCCGAGGGGATCCCCGACCTCCATCTCGTCCAGCTGCCGCTGATCGGGCTCGTCCTCGCGGGCTCGGTCGCCGTCGCTTTCTGGCCGCGCAGGAAGTCCCCGCTCCAGCTCGCCGCGCTGACCGGTGCGTTGCTGCTCGGCTTCGAGCTGGTGCTGACGCACTGGTTCTTCCTCTACATCCCGTGGTTCTTCCCGTTCGTCGCCTTCGCGGTGCTCGCGCCGGCCGTCCGGCGGGAGCCCGAGGAGGCGGTGGAGCCTGAGCGCCCGGTTCCCGAGCTGGTTCCGGCCGGCTAGCTCAGTCGCGCTCTTCCTGGTCTCGTGGGTGCTGCTCCACGAGGGCTTCTACGAGCGTGACCAGATCGTGGACACCCCGATCTACGAGCGGTACGGCGAAGCGATGGCGGACGGACAGGTGCCGTACCGCGACTTCGCCGTCGAGTATCCGCCGGCCGCGCTTCCCGTCTTCAGGCTGCCGGTCGAGGGAGGGGACTACAGCGCGACGTTCGAGGGGCTGATGGCGGCGTCGGGCGTCGGCATCGTCCTGCTGGTCGCCGCCCTGACGATCTCGTGGTGGGCGCCGCTCTTCGTCGCCGTCTCCCCGCTGTTGCTCGGGTCGGTCGTCCTCAGCCGCTTCGACCTCTGGCCCGCGCTGCTGACGGTGGGCGCGCTGGCGCTCTTTCTCGCCGGCCGTTCTCGGTTCGGGCTCGGCGTGCTCGGCCTCGGGGCCGCCGCGAAGGTCTACCCGGCGCTGCTGGCGCCGCTCCTGCTCGCCCACGTCTGGCGAACGCGTGGCCGGCGCGAGGCGCTCGTCTGCGGCGGCGCGTTCCTCGCCGCAATCGCGGCGATCGTCCTCCCGTTTGCCGTGCTGTCACCGGGCGGAGTCTGGGACGCGTTCTGGGTGCAGGCCGGCCGCCCGCTCCAGATCGAGAGCCTCGGCTCGGGGATCCTGCTCACAGCGCACCAGCTCTTCGGCCTCGACGTGACGATGGAGTCGAGCCACGGCTCGCAGAACCTCACCGGTGGCGCCGCGGGCACGCTCGCCGTCCTTTCGACGCTGCTCCAGATCGCGGCGGTTGTCGCAGTCTGGGTCTGGTACGTCAGAGGCCCGGCCGACCGCGACCGGCTGCTCCGCGCCTGCGCCGCCGTGGTCTGCGCCTTCATCGCCTTCGGCAAGGTCCTTTCGCCGCAGTTCCTGCTCTGGCTGATCCCGCTCGTCCCGCTCGTCCGTGGGCGGCGCGGCCTCACCGCGAGTGGCGTGCTCGCCCTCGCCCTGGTGCTGACCCAGCTCTGGTTCCCGTACCGCTACTGGGAACTGGCGCTCGAGTTCGACTCGGTCGCGTCGTGGCTCGTCCTGCTCAGAGACCTGACGCTCGTCGCGCTCCTGGCGGTGCTCACTCTTCGAGCGCCCGCCGCACGAGCTCGCAGCGCGTAGCCCGTCCGTCGTCGCCGCACTCGACCAGGCAGCCCTCGAGCCGGATGTCGCCCTGCGCCGTCTTGAAGCGCACCGGCATCCCGGTCCGCATCTGCTTGACCGCCAGCTCGGTGACGACGCCGATGACCGAGTCGTGCGGGCCGGTCATCCCTGCGTCGCTGACTGCCGCCGTCCCACCTGGGGTCACGCGCGCGTCGTTCGTCTGGATGTGCGTGTGCGTGCCGATCACGGCCGTGACCTTTCCGTCCAGATCGGCGGCCATCGCCACCTTCTCGCTCGTCGCCTCGCCGTGGAAGTCGACCAGGATCACCGGCGTCCGGCGCCTCGCTTCCTCCACCAGCTCGTCCACCATTTCCCACGGGCCGTGCGGCGGCGCCAGGAAGAGCTGGCCGAGCAGGTTCACCACGGCGACGGTCTGACCGCCCCGGCTCTCGCCGAAGGTCAGGCCCTTTCCGGGCGAGTGCCTCGAGAGGTTCGCCGGCCGGATGACCCGTTCGGACTCGGCCAGGTAGCCCGCGATCTCGGGCCGGCGGAAGGTGTGGTTCCCGAGCGTGATCACGTCGGCGCCCGAAGCGAGGATCACTTCGGCGAGGCGCGGAGTGATCCCGAGCCCGTCCGCGGCATTCTCGCCGTTCACCACACAGAAGTCGACGTCGAGCTCCTCGCGCAGCCCCGGCAGCAGTCGCTCGACGGCCCGCCGGCCCGGCGCGCCGTTCACGTCGGCGACGAAGAGGAGTCTTATTGGACGGACAGAGTTGCGGCGGGATGGACTTCGAGCGAGACGTGGTTCCCCGCGTCTTGCGTGTACCGGGCGAGGCCCTGGCGCTCGAAGCGCGAGAAGTCCATCACCGTGCCGAGCTTGGAGCTCGAGGCTGTGACCGCGGCTCCGACCGTCAACGCGGGGTCGGTCCGCAGATGCGTCAAGGAGACGACGAGCGACGGCTCGCTCGACGGCTGGATGTCGACCCTCGAGCCGAGCCGCTTGCCGCTGATCACGTAGTCGCTGATCCCGACGACGACGCCGTCGGCTGGCGCGTAGACGTCCGTGCCCGGCGCGGCGCCGACGTCGAGGACGGCGTTCGCCGGCCCGTCGCCCCCGAGCTGGTACCAGGCGAGGCCCGTCCTGTCACCGCCTGCGAGCCGCCGTACCAGGCGAGCGAAGAGACCCTTGTTCGCCTGCTCGCCGA
Source organism: Gaiellaceae bacterium (assembly GCA_035941215.1). Lineage (GTDB taxonomy): Bacteria > Actinomycetota > Thermoleophilia > Gaiellales > Gaiellaceae > JACDAN01. The sequence continues at coordinate 2,760 of DASZEE010000111.1, read as the reverse complement.
CGGGCTCGAGCGGCAGCGCCCCGTTGTCGACCGCGTGGTACCCGACCGCGGTGATGCGCTGCTGTGCGACCGGCACGCGCAGCTGGAGCGAGTTGTGCACCGCCACGACCTGGGGCTGCGGCGGCCCGGTCGGGAGCAGCCTCTGCGCCGGGGCTGGCGCGGTCGAGACCCTCTGCGCATTCGTCCCCCAATCGAAGGCCGACAGCAGCAGCGTCACGACGACCGCCGCCGAGACGACGACGAGTGCTGCGACCCGCCGCACACGGTGCTGTCCGGCCGCGCGGCGCCGACGGGCGCGGCGCGCCTGTTCCACTGCCCTGCGGGACGGCATCGCGCGGACACTAACGCGCTCGCGCTTCGGTTTCACTGCTTGTGACACGGCGGGGCGCGATTCTAGAGCCAATTCGGTCCACTGCCCGTCTCGCGCCAACGCAAGGTTCCCATCTTCCGCGAAATCCCACGACCACGCCGGCGGCCTGAGTGCGACAACCTGCGCAGTACGATCAGCCGGATGCCGCCGGCGGCGCACAAGCTCCAGATCCCGCGCTGGATGCAGCTCGTGGGGCTGCCGCTCGTCCTGCTGTTCCTCTGGACGCTGGCGAGCACGGTCGCTCACGTCGTCTTCCTCTTCACCGTCGCCGCGCTGATCGCGCTCCTGCTCGACCCGCTCGTGCGGGCGCTCGGGCAGCTGCGGATACCGAGGGGCTTCTCCGTGGCCGTCGTCTTCCTGGCCTTCGCGGCTGCCCTGGTCGTCGGGATGATCGCCATCGGCGTCGTGGTCGTCGACCAATCTCGTGAGGCTGCGGACCGGATCGACGACTACCTTACGGTCGAGCGCGGACAGAGCAGCCAGACGGACGCGGAGCGGGATGTCGAGCGGCTTCAGGGCTGGCTCGACGACAACGGGCTGGAGCGAATCGAGGTTCGCGAGCAGGGTCAGGACTTCGTCGATTCGCTGCGCGAGGCCGATCCGCAGGAGTACACGTCGCGGGTGATCGAGTTCCTCGAGGGGGCCGCGCTCTCGATCTTCGAGCTCCTCTTCTCGCTCGTTCTGATCATCGTCGTGTCGGTCTACATGCTCCTCGACATGGGCAGGCTGTCGGCGGCGATCGACCGCCGCTTCCCGCCCCGGCCGGACTCGGGCTCGCTGATCCCCAGGATCGAGAAGGCGCTCGCCGGCTATGTCCGCGGCCAGGTGCTGCTCTCGCTGATCATCGGCGTCAGCGCCGGCGTCGGCCTCTGGGTGCTCGGGACCCTGGGCTGGGCGCAGGGGATGGACCAGTACGCGCTGCTCTTCGGGGCCTGGGTAGGTGCGATGGAGCTGATCCCATACCTAGGCCCCTGGCTCGGCGCGATCCCGCCGGTGATCTACGCGCTGATCGTCGACCCGGTCTCGGCGATCTGGGTCACGCTGCTCTTCCTCGCGATCCACCAGATCGAGGGGCACATCGTCGTCCCGAACGTGATGGGGAGCGCGCTCCGGCTCCACCCGCTGCTCGTGATCTTCGGCCTGCTCGCGGGTGGGGAGATCTACGGGCTCGCCGGGATCTTCGTCGCCCTGCCGCTGCTCGCCGTCCTCCGCGCGATCTGGGAGTTCGCCGGCGAGCGCGTCGAGCTGGAGGACTGGCGCGGTGAGGGCCCTGTGCCGGTGGAGGTCGAGGTCGAGCCCCCTGTGCAGGAGGCCCCGGTCCCACCACGGGCTAACGTGGGCCCGTGAGTACCTTCCCGCTGACGCGACTCCGCCGCCTGCGCTCGACCGGCGCGCTGCGCTCGCTCGTGCGCGAGACGCGACTCGACCTCGAGTCCCTCGTCTTCCCGCTCTTCGTCGGGCCGTCGACGGAGCGGAACGAGTCGCTGCCTGCGCTCGGACGGTTCTCGGTCGAGGACCTCGTCGCCGAGTCGGAGGAGCTGCGCGGTCTCGGCGTGCCGGCGGTGATCCTTTTCGGGATCCCGGAGGACAAGGACGAGCAGGGCTCGGGAGCCTGGGACGACGACGGCGTCGTCCAGCGGGCGCTGCGGGCGGTGCGGGCCTCGGTGCCGGGGCTCGTCCTGACCACGGACGTCTGCCTCTGCGAGTACACGTCGCACGGCCACTGCGGCGTCCTCGAGGGCGAGGAGGTCGCGAACGACGCGACGGTCGAGCTGCTCGCGCGCACCGCGGTCAGCCACGTCGAGGCGGGCGCGGACGCCGTTGCCCCCAGCGACATGATGGACGGACGGGTCGCGGCGCTTCGAGGCGCGCTCGACGACGCCGGCTTCGACTCGACGCCGATCCTGTCCTACGCGGCCAAGTATGCCTCGGCGTTCTACGGGCCATTCCGCGAGGCGGCCGACTCGGCGCCTGCGTTCGGCGACCGCCGCGGCTACCAGATGGATCCGGCGAACGTCCGCGAGGCGCTCCGCGAGTGTGAGCTGGACCTGGCCGAGGGGGCCGATGTGCTGATGGTCAAACCAGCCCTGCCCAATCTGGACATCATCCGCGCCGTGCGCGAGCGGTTCGACCTCCCGGTCGCCGCCTACAACGTGTCCGGCGAGTACGCGATGGTGAAAGCGGCGGCCGCGTCCGGCTGGATGGACGAGCGGCAAGCCGCGCTCGAGTCGCTGACCGCAATCAAGCGCGCGGGCGCCGACGTGATCGTGACGTACTGGGCCAAGGACGTCGCCCGATGGCTTTGAGAGCCACCCTCATCGCGGGGAACTGTGCCGCCGGAACGCACCGGGCGCCGCGAGGCCGCGTCCTCGGTTGCGTCCGTATCTCAA
>DASZEE010000110.1:0-4249 GCA_035941215.1 Gaiellaceae bacterium | reverse complement strand
GATCTCGGTCGTCGTCCCCGTCCACGACGAGGATCGAAGCGTCGAGCTCCTCTACGACGAGCTCGCCAGCGCCCTCGACCCTCTCGACCGGCCTTGGGAGGCCGTGTTCGTCGACGACGGCTCGACCGACGGATCCTTCGCAGCGCTCACCCGGCTCCACGACCGTGCGGCGAATGTCAGGGTGGTTCGGCTGCGCCGCAACTTCGGCAAGTCCGCGGCCCTCGCCGCAGGGTTTCGACACGCCGAAGGAGCAGTCGTCGTCACGATCGACGCCGACCTTCAGGACGACCCCGCCGAGATCCCGCGGCTACTCGCAAAGCTCGACGAGGGCTTCGACCTGGTCTCCGGCTGGAAGACGAATCGCCGCGATCCGTGGTCGAGGCGGCTCGTCTCGAAGATCTTCAACTCCGTGGTCGGCCGGGCCTCGGGCCTCAAGCTTCACGACATGAACTGCGGGCTCAAGGCCTACCGCGCCGAAGTCGTCCGCTCGCTCCGGATCTACGGAGAGCTCCACCGCTTCCTGCCCGTGCTTGCGCACGACCGTGGCTTCCGCGTCGCCGAGTTGCCGGTGAATCACCGGCCGCGGGAGCACGGACGATCGCGTTACGGCGTCGAGCGGTACGCGCGGGGCTTCCTCGACTTCCTGACCGTGTCGTTCATGGGCCGGTACCGGCATCGGCCGCTCCATCTCTTCGGCGGGCTGGGACTCGTCTTCGCGGCGATCGGCAGCGTCGTGCTCGTCTACCTGACGATCCTCAAGCTCACCGGCGCGGCGATCGGCCATCGGCCGTTGCTAACGCTGGGCGTGCTGCTCGTGGTCGTCGGCTTCCAGTTCTTCTCGCTCGGGCTCCTCTCCGAGCTGATCACGAGCCATCACGAGGAGCGGACCGGGGCGGCCGACGAGCTTCACGTCGACGAGATCCTCGAGCCTGTGCGGCCCGAGCCAGTCGCGCGGTAAGCGCCGCGTGCGTGTCCTCTACTTCGGAACCTACGAGCGCCGCTACCCGCGTAACGCGCAGGTGATCTCGGCGCTTCGCGGCGCCGGCGCCGAGGTGATCGAGCGGCACGAGCCCGTCTGGGAAGGGCAGGAGGAGAAGTGGTCGCTCGGCCCGGCTGCGGCCGCGCGGCTCATGCTCGCGGAGCTGCGGCTCCTTGCCCGCCGTGGGCCCGAGCCCGACGTCGTCCTCGTCGGCTATCCGGGACATCTGGATCTGCTCGCGGCGCGACGGGCGGCCCGTGGGGCGCCGGTCGTCTTCAACCCACTCGTGTCGCTCGCGGACACGCTGGTCGAGGACCGCGGCCGATTTCGGCGCGGCTCGCCCGCCGAGCGTGCGCTTCGCGCGATCGACCGGCGGGCCCTCCGGAGCGCCGACCTCGTCGTCACCGACACGGGCGTGCACGCCGACTTTCTGGCCGGCCTGGCCGGACTGCCGCGCGACCGGTTCGAGGTCTGCTTCGTCGGCGCGGAGGAGCGCGTGTTCGGGCCAGGCTGGAATCCCGATGCGTCGTTCACCGCGCTCTTCGTCGGCAAGCTGATCCCGCTGCACGGACTGGAGACGATCCTCGAGGCGGCTCGGCTCGCGCCCGAGCTGCGACTGCGCGTCGTCGGAAGCGGCCAGCTCGACCACGTGCTCGCCGCCCGGCCGGCGAACGTCGAGTGGGTGCCATGGGTCGAGTACGAACTCCTCGCGGAGGAGCTGCGTCGCGCCTCGTGCGCCCTCGGCATCTTCGGGACCTCCGGAAAGGCTCAGCGCGTGATCCCGAACAAGGCCTTCCAGGCGCTCGCCTGCGGCACCCCGCTCGTCACGGCGGACACGCCAGGAGCACGCGAGCTGCTTCAGGACGGCGAGAGCGCACTCCTGGTCCCGCCTGGGAACCCGCAGGCATTGGCGGACGCGCTGCGACGTCTCGCCGGCGACCCGGAGCTCGCGCGCCGGCTCGGCGCCGGCGGTCGCTACCTGTACCGCGAGCGGGCGAGTGAGGAAGTCCTCGGCCGGCGCTGGCGCGAGATCCTGGAGCGCGTCGCATGAACGGGCAGCACGCGTGGGGAACGGCGCCGGAGTTCGTGGGCCCGAGGCACGAGCTCCGGGAGCGCCTGCTCCTCGACCTCTTCCTGTCCGCCTCTCCGGGGCCGGAGATCCTCGACGCCGGCGCCGGCCAGGGAACGATGTCTGCCCGGCTCCAGCGCCTCGGCTACGACGTCACGAGCACGGACGTCTCGGAAGCGGCCGTCGAGGTCCTGCGCACACAGCTCGCGGGGCCGGTGGTCGAGGCAAGCGTGACCGACCTCCCGTTCGGCGACGCAACCTTCGACGGAGTCGTGCTCGGCGAGGTCCTCGAGCACGTGGAGGACGATCGCGCCGCGCTCGCAGAGCTCGCGCGGGTCCTTCGGCGCGGCGGCGTCCTCGCGGCGTCAGTCCCGGCGAACCCTGCGCTCTACGGCCCGAGCGACGAGTGGGCCGGACACGTCCGCCGCTATACGCGTCCGGCGCTCATGGGGGCCTGCACGAGCGCCGGCCTGACCGTCCACCAGTGCCTCGGCTGGGGCTTTCCGTTCTCGCGCCTCTACCATCGCCACGTCTATGAGCGGTACCTCGACCGGCACGGGCCCGCCCGGCCCGACGGCCGGCACCGACCCCTCGTCGCCGTCGTCGGAGCGCTCCTCCAAGTCGACCGGCTCTTCGTCGGCGTCGAGCGCGGCGCGCTGGGCTACCTCCTTCTCGCAACGCGCCCGTAGCCCGAAGGCCGTCCTCTGGGCGGCGATGGCCGTGTACGCCGCCGGCTTCGGCGCACTCGCGGCGCTCGAGCACCGCGCGTTCGAGACCGGGCGGTTCGACCTCGGCAACATGACCCAGGCCGTCTGGTCGACCGCCGAAGGACGGCCGCTCGACGTCACCGAGCTGGGCGGAGACCAGATCTCGCGGCTCGGAGCCCACGTCGACCCGTTCCTCGCTCTGTTCGCGCCGCTGTGGCTCGTCTGGCCCAGCCCGACCATGCTCCTCGTCGTCCAGGCCGCCGTGATCGCACTCGGGGCACTGCCGATCTTCTGGCTCGGCCGCAAGCACCTCGGCTCGGAGTGGGCCGGCGTCCTCTGCGGGTCTGCGTACCTCGTGTACCCGGCGGTTCAGTGGCTCGCGCTGGACGAGTTCCACCCCGTCGCTCTCGCCTGCCCACTGCTCGCGTTCGCCTTCTGGTACCTCGACGAGGATCGCCTCTGGGCGTTCGTGCCGTTCGCGCTACTCGCCGCGCTGACGAAGGAGGAGATCCCGCTGATCGTCGGTGTGCTCGGCGTCTGGTACGCGATCGCCAAGGGACGTCGCCTCGCCGGAGCGGTGATCGCAGTGATCGGCGCTGCGACGACCGCCGTCTGGCTCGGTGTGGTCATGCCGCACTTCCGCGAGGGAGCGGAACCGGCGTTCTACGGCCGTTACGACGCCGTTGGCGGCTCGCCGGCCGGGATCGTGAAGACCGCCGTGACTGACCCGCTCGCGATCGCCGAAGCGCTAACGGACCGACGGGATCTGCTCTACCTCGTAGAGCTCGGCTTGCCGCTGGCCGGACTGTTCTTCCTCGCGCCGCTCGCACTGATCGCGGCGGTACCCGAGTTACTCGCCAACCTCCTCTCGTCGGTCTCGAACCAGACGTCGATCCGGTTTCACTACACCGCGCCCATCACTCCCTTCCTGTTCGCCGCCGCCATCCTCGGCGCGTCGCAGTTCCAGCGTCGCCGGGAGGCCGCCGCGGCGATTCTCGCGTTCTCCCTGGTGATGGGGATCGCGATCGGGCCGCTCCGCGCGGGCGAGCTCGTGCCGGAACGGCGCTCGGATCACGACCGGGTCGCAGAGCGTGCCGTCGCCCTGATCCCGAGGGAAGCGCCGGTCTCGAGCACGAACGGTCTCGGCGGCCACCTGTCGGAGCGCCGGCGGATCCACAGCTTCCCGGTCGTTCGCGACTCGCAGTGGGTCGCGGTCGACCTGAAGCGCGCGTCCTATCTCGACAGGCGGTCTGATCCCTCGACGACCGCAGCGCCGCTCGCCGCACTGGTTCGCTCTGGCTCGTGGTCGAAGGTCTTCGACGAGGACGGCATCATCGTCCTCAGAAGGACGCCGTAGAGGACGACGAGCACCAGGTCGCGGAGGACGACGAGCCACACGATCCCCTCCAGGGCGAAGACCTCGCGATAGTCGAAAAACCACAGGCGGCCGAGCAGGAGCGCCGCGCCGAGGAGCGCTGTCGCCACCACACCGGC
>DASZEE010000109.1:0-3360 GCA_035941215.1 Gaiellaceae bacterium | reverse complement strand
CAAAGTCGGCCCAGGTGCAATCGCCCTCCGCCGCCAAGTGGTAGACGCCGTACGGGCGGTCCAGCAGCTTCCGCGTCGCCTCCGCGAGATGCCCGACGTACGTCGGCGAGCCGCGCTGGTCGTCCACGACCGAGACCTCGTCGCGCTCCGCGCCGAGCCGCAGCATCGTCCGGAGAAAGTTGTGCCCCGTCGAGCCGAAGAGCCACGACGAGCGCACGATCCAGCCGTCCCGCACCTCTCGCTCGCCCTCGAGCTTCGTCCGCGCGTATACGCCAAGCGGATTCGGGGGGTCGCTCTCCACGTACGGCTCGCCCTTCGCGCCGTCGAAGACGTAGTCGCTCGAGAAGTAGACGACGGGGGCGCCCAGCTCGACCACGTTCCGCGTCCCCTCGACGTTCACCCGCCGGGCGCCGTCCGGATCCGACTCGGCGTCGTCCACCCTCGTCCAGGCCGCCGCGTGGAGCACGAGCTCCGGCCGCTCGTCGAAGGGGTACGGCTCGGCGACGTCCCACTCCGAGCGAGCCACCGCCCGTGCCTCCGGAAACGCCTCCGCCAGCGCCGCGCCGAGCTGACCGCCGGCGCCGGTGATCAAGATCACGGCTTGTTGGCGCCGTTCGAGCGGACGAAGTCGTTGACGGCGTAGTACGCGTCGATCGACTCGCCGGCGTCGCCCCAGAACCCCTCGAGCACGTCGTACTCCATCGTCCCCCGGTCAATGAACCAGTTGTTCACGTCGGTGATCTCGAGCTCGCCGCGGCCCGACGGCTCGAGCTCGGGAATGACCTCGAAGACCGCCGACTCGTAGAAGTAGATGCCGGTGACCGCGAACGAGCTCGGCGGCTCCTCCGGCTTCTCGTGGATCCGGATCACGCGCTCTCCGTCCAGCTCCGGGACACCGAGATGCCGCAGATGCTCGGGGTCGTCCTCGCGCGCGAGCAGGATTCGCGCACCGGCGCCCTGGGCCATGAAGTTGTCGACCGCGTGCTTGATCGACCGCTCCATCACGTTGTCGGCGAGCATGACGACGATCGGGTCACCTCCCGCGAACCGCTCTGCGAGGCCGAGCGCCTCCGCGATCCCGCCGGCCCGCTCCTGGTAGGCGTACGACAGGCGGTCGATCCCCCATTCGTGGCCGTTGCCGAGCAGGCGGAGGAATTCGCCGGCGTGCGTGCCGCCGGTCACGACCATCAGCTCGCGCACCTCCGCCGAGACGAGCGCCTCGATCGCGTAGGTGACCATCGGCCGGTCGTAGATCGGCAGCAGGTGCTTGTTCGTGATCCGCGTGAGCGGATGGAGCCGCGTGCCGCTGCCGCCGGCGAGGATGACGCCCTTCATCGGTCGCCGATGCTAAGGGTTAGGCTGCCGCCGTGAGCGACAACGACCGCGAACACGAGCACATCGTCGACGACGAAGGTCCGATCCCGGTCGTGGAGGGCGAGGACGACTTCCCGGTAGAGCCGGCCCCGCCGCTCGATCCCTACACACCCGACACAGGCCCTGGCCCCGGCGAGGAGCGCGCCTACCGGGTCCTCCGCTTGGCGTGGATCCCGCTGCTGATCGCGGTCGTCCTGATCGTGATCGCGCTCTTCCGCTAGCCCTCACTTGCCTGCCGGGCGCAGCGCAGGTGCCGGGTGCGCCTCGAGCGGCGACGGCTTGACGCGGAAGACCTTCGCAGCGCCGTCAGGCAGCCACCAGTTCCAGCGGCCGAAGATCTTCATCGCGCTCGGCACGAGCAGGGCTCGGATGATCGTGACGTCGATCAGGATCGCCGCCGCGAGGCCGAGCCCGAACTGCTGAAGACCGACGATCGACCCGGCGACGAAGCCCATGAAGGCGGCGACCATGATCAGGCCCGCCGCGGTCACGAGTCGCCCGGTCTTGGCCAGCCCCTGGCGCACGGCGGCCTCATTGTCCTTCGTCGCATCCCACTCCTCGCGCATCCGCGACACCAGGAAGACCTCGTAGTCCATCGAGAGGCCGAAGAGCATCGCGAAGAGGAAGACCGGGATCCAGCCCTCGATCTGGTCGAACTGGGTGAGGCCGAACGGCTCTCCCGCGCCCAGCTTGAAGGCCAGGACGAGAATTCCGTAGGCGGCCGCGATCGAGAGCAGGTTGAGGACGATCGCCTTCAGCGGCAGGATCAGCGAGCGGAAGGCGCGCACGAGCAGCACGTAGGTCAGCAGCAGCACGGCCAGCACGAGCCACGGGAAGGCGCCGTAGGTGATGTCGAGGAAGTCGACACCGAACGGCGGCCCGCCGCCGGCGAGCACCTCGGTCTCGGCCGGAAACGCCGCGGCTGGGATGATCACGTCGCGCAGGCGCTCGACGAACTCCTGCGACTCCGGGAGGCCGTACTCGTGCTTCCCGATCGCCTGAACATGCAGGTAGCGGCCGGTCTCGTCCACGGTCTGCGGCCCGGCCGCGATCACGTCGGCCACCTCGGAGTCGCCGCGCAGGAGGCTTGCGAGCCGCTCCACGCCGCCGCGCACCTCTCCGTCCGTCGCCCCGCCGGCGCGGCCGGTGTCGATCACGATGTCCGTCGGAGCCAACGCGCCCTCGCCGAGGGCCTCCGTCAGGATGTTCAGGCCCTGGACGGCCTCGAGATCCTGCGGAATGCCCTCGTTGGAGCCAGGCCCGAGCTCGAGCGTCAGCAACGGCGCCGCGAGCAGGAGCAGCGCGGCGGTCGTACCGGCGGCGAAGAGGAGCGGGCGCTTCATGATCCGATCCGCCAGCCGGGCCCAGAAGTTCCCCTCGGAGTCCTCGCGACGCTCGATCACACGCTTGGGGATCAGCCGCACGCGATCCATCCGGTCCTCCAGCCAGTACATGAGCACCGGCAGGAGGGTGATGGCTGCCGCCACGGAGACGAGCGGGATCAAGAGGCCTGCGAGCCCGAAGCCGCGCATGAACGGCAGCGGCATGAAGAGCATCAGCGCGAGCCCGATCGCGACCGCCGTCCCGCTGAAGACCACGGCGCGGCCGGCCGTGGACATCGTCACGGCGACGGCGTCCTCCTTCGACCGTCCGGTCTTCCGCTCCTCGCGGTAGCGGTGCACCATCAGGAGCGAGTAGTCGACGGCGATGCCGAGCCCGATCAGCGTGACCATGTTGGTCAGGTAGGTCGAGAGCTGCATGAAGTTCGCGAAGATCCAGACGAATGCGAGCGTCGTGGGGATCGCGACGGCGGCGAGGATGAACGGGAGCAGGAACGAGAGCGTTCCGAAGACGAAGACGAGGATCACGAGCGCGATCGGGATCGCGATCAGCACCTCGCCGACGAAGAGGTCGCGGTTCTGCACCGGCTCGAGGTCGCTCTCGATCGCCGACTGGCCGGTCACGTACAGCGTCGCGCCCGGAATG
>DASZEE010000108.1:0-4813 GCA_035941215.1 Gaiellaceae bacterium | reverse complement strand
TGACGAACCGCGAGCTCGTGGAACAGGCGGTCGTGAACCTCGCCGAGAACGCGGCCAAGCAGGCAGGCACCGGCCGGATCGTGCTCAGCGGCGCAGATGCGGGCGGAGGGGGGGTCGAGATCACCGTTTCCGACACGGGGCCGGGCATCGCCCCGGCCGAGCGATCACGGGTCTTCGGCCGCTTCTACCGCGCCGACGCCGACACGAAGCCGGGGTTCGGGCTCGGCCTGGCGATCGTCCGGGCCGTCGCGGACGCGCTCGACGGCGAGCTCGAGCTCGACTCGGAGGTTGGAACCGGCACAACGATCCGCCTCCGGCTCCCCAAGGCAGCCGCGATGGTGTCCACGTGAACCGCGTCCTGGTCGTCGACGACGAGCCCGGGATCCGGGATGCCGTCGAGTACGCGCTTCGCAGCGAGGGCTTCCAGGTGCGGGGTGCCGCCGACGGGGAGACGGGCCTCCAGGCGGCGCTCGACGACGAGTTCGACGTCGTGATTCTCGACCTCATGCTTCCGAAGATGTCGGGCACCGAGGTCTGCCGGCGCCTGCGGAGCGAGAGCGCGGTTCCGATCATCATGCTGACCGCGAAGGGGGCAGAGCTCGACCGCGTGCTCGGCCTGGAGATCGGCGCCGACGACTACGTCACGAAGCCCTTCTCGATGGCGGAGCTGATCGGGCGGATCCGGGCGATCCTCCGGCGGCGCCAGCTCGACCGGTCGGGCGCCAAGAGCGTCATCCGGGTGGGCGACCTCGAGCTCGACGCCATCAGGCACGTCGTCAGGATCCAGGGTCAGCAGCGGCGGTTGACGCCGTCGGAGTTCAAGCTCCTGCTTCTGCTCGCACAGGATCCGGAGCGGGTTTTCAGCCGGCGCGAGATCATGCAGCACCTCTGGGACTCGACGTACGTCGGCGACCAGCGCGCGTGCGACATCCACATCTCCAATCTTCGGCAGAAGATCGAGGACGATCCGGGCAATCCGCAGCGCGTGGTCACCGTTCGCGGCGTCGGCTACAAGCTCTCGGCGGTCGACGCCGGTTTGTGAGCGAATCCAGAGGCACTGATAGCTGAACGCTCAGGTACCCGCGGCTACCGTGCGCCGCGTGGAGCTGGAGTTCGAGCTGAAGACTGCGGACATGGGGAACGACGGCTTCGTCGTCTCGGTCAGGGGAGAGGCGGACATGCACAGGGCGCCGGAGCTCGAGCGCGAGCTCGTGGAGGTTCTGGAGCTCGGGGGCAACACGGTCGTCGTCGACCTCGCCGAGGTCGGATTCATCGACTCGACCGCGCTGGGCCTACTGCTCCGGTATCAACCTCGCTTCCGGATGCGAGGGGGCGATCTCGTGCTTGTCTCGGACGATCGGCGGATCCTGCGGACGCTCGAGATCACGGGCCTCGACCGGATCTTCCGCATCGAGCACCGGCTCGGCGATGCGGTGGCGCGGCTCCGCGCCGCCTAGTCCACCGCGACAAGGAAGCGCGTTCGCGCGCCAGCGAGGGGGGCGAGGGACCCGTCCCTCTCGCAATGTCTAACGGCGACGATGCGGAAGGGCGGGCCGGCGACTCGGAGCCGAACCGGCTGCGACCACGTCAACTCGGGCTTCTTCGGAAGCGACGGGTTCAGACCGCGGACGCGGTAATACGAGACGTCGCGCTTGACCGGCAGGACGGTCGCGGTCGCCGGGGTGATCGACGAGCCGTGTAGCAGGCGCTGGGAGTCAGCCTGTCCCTCGAACGAGGGATGTTTCGAGCGCTTCGCCCACGGCGAGTACACGTGCGTCGTCGCCGGGACGGCCGACGAGCTGTACGGAGGCGGGGAGGCCGTCCTCCGCTGGCCCGGCCGGAAGGGCGAGGGCCGGCCAGCCGAGCGCGTTGAAGGGCAGGGTGAACCGGATCAGCTCCTCGCGGACGTCGAGCTCGTCGTCGGGGAGCGGCGGCGCGACGAACGGGAGCGTGGGGACGAGGAGGAGGTCGTAGCCGTCCAGCGCGGCGAGGGCTCGGTCGGCGTACTCGGCTCTCGCTCGGCGGCTGTTTTCGATCTCCGCGTCGGCGAGGACGAGGCAGCGCTCGATCTTGGTCCTGACGTTCGCGCCATAGCTCTCGGCGCTCTCGGCGAAGAGGTCGCGGTGGACGTCGGCGACCTCCGCCATGAACGCCGGGCCGAGGCCGGCCGGGAGCGGGAAGTCCACGGGGCGCGAGTCGAGGTGCTCGCCGGCGGCTCTCACGCGATCGGCGACCAGAGGCCGGCAGTGCTCGGCCCAGCCGACACCGACGACCGCGTCTGCCTTCTCTCCACGATCGAATTCCGGCGCCAGCGCTTCGAGCATCCGCACGCAGTCGCCGACCGTTCTGGCCATCGGCCCGGCGTGGTCGAAGGTCGGTGCGAGCGGGAAGCAGCCGTCGAGCGGCACCAGCCCGTACGTCGGCTTGAAACCGACGACGCCACAGCAGGCGGCGGGGATTCGGATCGAGCCACCGGAATCGCTGCCGAGCGCGGCGTCGGCGAGCCCGGCGGCGAGCGCTACGGCTGAGCCTCCGCTCGACCCGCCGGCGATCCGCCCGGGCGCTATCGGGTTCGGAACCGTGCCGAAGTGTGGGTTCTGCGAGGTGACGCCGTAGGCGAACTCGTGCAGGTTCGTCTTGCCGATGTTCGCGTAGCCGGCCCGCTCGAGGCGCACGACCGCCTCGGCGGTTCGCTCAGGGACGTGGTCGGCGAAGAGGATCGACCCGTAGGTGGTCGTGATGCCGGCGGTGTCGAAGAGATCCTTGACGGCGAGCGGGATGCCGTCGGCCGGAACAGGGCTCGGCCGAGCCAGCCAGATGCCCTCGTCATTCGGCTCGCTTTCGGCACGCATGGGTGCGATTTTCCCGGCTAGCGTTTGGGCCGGGTCCGTGGGACCCCCCACCCGGGCGGGGGCCTCGGCTCAGGCGATCGCCAGATAGACGAACGCGACCGCCCAGGTGCCCGCGAAGAGCAGCACGAAGAGGCCGAAGAGTGCCCACCCGAGGCCCGTGTTCTTCTGCGCGACGGCGCTGTGCGGATCCTCCGGCTCGACCGGATCGACGGGCTCCGGCACCACCTCGGCGGACGGCGGTTCCTCGACGGGCTCGGTCAGATCGGTCACAGCACCACCATCGGGTCGATCGCCATGGCCACGAAGAGCAAGGCGAGATAGGCCAGGGAGTAGTGGAAGAGCCGGCCGGCCTGGGCCGGCGCAGTCACCCGCCGGAGTCGGACGGCGAGCCGGATGAACTGGCCCCCGAGGATCAGGGCAGCCACCAGGTAGAGCCACCCGAAGGTTCCGGTCAGGACGGGGACGAGCGTCAACCCGACGAGGAGCACCGTGTAGAGCAGCACTTGCCGTGCCGTCTCGCGATCGCCGCGCACGACGGGGAGCATCGGGATCTTCGCCGCCTCGTAGTCGCGCTTGATCAGCAGCGCGAGCGCCCAGAAGTGCGGCGGCGTCCAGAAGAACACGATCAGAAATAGGAAGAGGGCCGGCAGAGCCAGGTTCCCAGTCGCCGCCGCGTAGCCGACGAGCGGAGGCACGGCCCCGGCCGCGCCGCCGATGACGATGTTCTGCGGCGTCGAGCGCTTCAGCCACCGCGTGTACACGAGGACGTAGAAGAGGTTCCCGACCAGAGCGAGGCATGCCGTCAGCACGTTGACCCCCGACGCCAGCAGCACGAACGAGAGTGCCGAGAGCGCCAGCCCGAACTCGAGCGCGAGCTCCGGGCTCACCCGGCCGTCGGCCACCGGCCGCGAGCTCGTCCGCTTCATCGAGCGGTCGATGTCCCGATCGAGCACGTGGTTCAGCGCGCTCGCGCCGCCGCACGCCAGCGCGAGACCGGCCAGCATCGCCGCGAAGAGACCGGGATCCGGCCAACCCTGCGCGCCGACGAACATCCCGGCCGCGCCCGTCAGGAGGAGAAGCGACATGATTCGCGGCTTCGTCAGCGCCACGTAGTCGCGCCACGCCACCGCAGCCGGTCGCGCGCCGCGATAGAGCAGCGCGGTCGCCGCCACGGTCGCCGCCGCAGCGAGAGCGGCCAGCGCGACATGCAGCGCAGGCGACCACCAGCTCGCGACGGCAGCTAGGAACAGGACCAGCGATGCGACGGCCGGTCCAAAAACCCGCCGGTGCGCGAACCACGAGCCGAGCACCATCGCCACGAGCAACGGAAGCGCCACCAGCACGAGCGCCCGATGAGCGATGCCGAGCTCACCACTCGCGACCACCGCGGGGACGACCGCGCTCGCCCCAAGGCCGCAGAGCCGAAGCCAGGGCCCGGCCCTCAACGCCGCTCTCCGATCCGGCGCCGCAGGTCGCGAAGGGGCCTCGCGCTCGTCACGTAGGGAACCTTGTCGAAGTTGTGCGGCGGCGGCGGCGAGGTCGTGTACCACTCGAGCGTGTCCGCCAGCCACGGGTCGTTCGGCGCCCGCGGCTCGCGCCCCTTGCGCGACCAGAAGATGTTGAACACGAAGATCAGGATCCCGAGCCCCATGATGTACGAGCCTGTCGTCGAGACGAGGTTGTACTCCGCCAGGAGATCGGTGTCGCGATAGTTGTAGACACGCCTCGGCATCCCGAGCATTCCCATCATGTGCTGCGGGAAGAACGTCAGGTTGAAGCCGACGAAGACGAGCCAGAAGTGCCACTTGCCGAGCTTCTCGTTCAGCATCCGGCCGAACATCTTCGGCCACCAGTAGTCCAGCGCGGCGAAGACCCCGAACATCGAGCCGCCGAACAGGACGTAGTGCAGGTGCGCGACGATGAAGTACGAGTCGTGCACCTGCCAGTCGAAGGGGAAGACG
>DASZEE010000107.1:0-8754 GCA_035941215.1 Gaiellaceae bacterium | reverse complement strand
GAGCGAGCCGCCGGAGAGGTTCATGTAGGTCTCGGGCTTCAGGAGCGCGAGCTTCAGGTCGTCGAGCCGCGTCTCCGAGAGCTGCCCGGAGAACTTGCCGCGAAAGGATCCGCCGTGCCGCCGAGCCAGCTCGTCCATGACCATCCAGCCGGCGTTGTGGCGAGTGCGGTCGTACTCGCGGCCCGGGTTGCCCAGACCTGCGACGAGGAGATCCAGCGTCGAGGCGCGCTCGCCTCGACGCAGCAGGCGCACGACCTAGCCCTCGGTGGTGTCGGGCTCGCCGCCCTCGCCCGAGTCGGCCTCGGCGGACGGCTCCTCGCCCTCGGCTGCGCCCTCCGGTGGCTCCTCGCCCTCGGCCAGCTCCTCGCCCTCCTCGAGCTCCTCTTCCTCGGGCTCGGGCTCGATGATCTGCGTCGGCAGCGTCACCGTCGCGAGCACCGTCTCCTCGGGATCGTCGAGGAACGTGACGCCGTCCTGCCGGGCGACGTCGGCCAGGCGAAGCGTGTCGCCGATCTGCA
Organism: Gaiellaceae bacterium; assembly: GCA_035941215.1. Classification (GTDB taxonomy): domain Bacteria; phylum Actinomycetota; class Thermoleophilia; order Gaiellales; family Gaiellaceae; genus JACDAN01. The sequence goes on along the minus strand of DASZEE010000107.1, from coordinate 8,236 downwards.
ACCCGGAGATGTCGACCTCGATCCGCTCGGGAACCTCCATCGGCAGCGCCTCGACGTTGATCTCGCGCGAGACCTGCGAGAGCACTCCGCCTTCCTTGGTGCCGGCGGACTCGCCGACGAGCTCGATCACGACCTGCGCCTGGATCGGCTGGTCGAGGCGGACCTCCTGGAGGTCGATGTGGGCGATGCGGCCGGTGATGACGTCCTGCTGGTAGTCCTTGAGGATCGACGCGTGCGTCGTCTTCTGGCCTTCGAGGACGACGTCGAGGATCGCGTGCAGGCCCGAGGGGCCGGTCAGGACGCGGCGCAATTCTCGCTCGTGGACGCAGATCGCGTGCGGCGTCTTTCCGCGTCCGTAGAGGACGCCGGGGATGACCCCCTCGCGACGGAGGCGGCGCGAATCGGAGGAACCACGTCCCTCGCGCTCAGCAACCTCCAGCTTGACTCGTTCACCCGCCACGGCGCGGCAGTGTAGCGGCGCGAAGGCCTCGTTCGACGAGCACGTACCACCAGTCGAGCTCGGGCGGCCGCTGTGCCGTGGCGATCGCATCAGCGGCGGCGAGCAACGCGCTCTCCTCGTCGAACGGCCCTCGAAGCGTGACGACCTCCCACTCGTCTCTCGGCATGGCGACATGAACGGCTCGGATTGGCTCGTCGGCGTGCTCGAGCGTCCGCAGAATCTGATCGCCGGGGCCCTGCGGGAGAGCGAGCGCCTCCCGCACGTCGCCGAGCCCAGCCAGGAAGGGTGTCGCGTAGGGAAACAGCAAGTCGCCCGCGCCGGCCTGGACGGTCGGCGTCTCCGTCGGCAGCAGACCGAGCTCGCGCGGATCCTTCAATGCGCTGGCGGGCGCGACCACGGCCAATGCGATTACGGCCACGACGACGACCGGCCACGCGCGGTCGGGGATCCATCGACACAGGGAGGCGACGCCGACGCCGATCGCCGCTGCCCAGAGCGGCAGACCGTAGAAGAGGTGCCGGGGCGAGAGATCCGGCTCGGAGCCCGCCGGGATCAGCACGAAGAGCACGGGCGGGACGGCGACGGCCGCGGCCAGCAACGCGACTGCGGGCTTCTGCGCCGCGAGCACAACCAGGCCTGCGACTGCCAGCGCGGTGAAGACCAGAAGGAGAACGCCGCTGCCGCCCGCAAACGACGAGACGGCGGCGACCAGCTCGCCCCAAGCGTCGCCGGGCGACGCGAGCGTTGCGCCGCCCTCTCCGACCTCGGACCGGCCGGCGAGGCGGAGGTCGGCAAACACAAACGGGATCGCAGCCAGCACCGCAACCACAACCGGCAGCGCATCCCATAGCGAGCGCCGTCGCCAGACCACGGCCGCAACGGCCAGCGCGACGAGCGCGGGAATCAGGCCGTAGGGATGAACCGCCGGGAGCAGCCACGCGGCCGCGGCCGCGACGGTGACGGCGCCACGGGTCCGATGCTCCAGGGCCCGCACGAAGAGGTCGGCCGCCAGCGCAGCGACGAGGACGTACAACGCGTACATCCGGCCGAAGCTCCCGTAGACCGCGAGTGCTGTCGACGAGGCCACGACCGCCGCGGCAACCAGTCCTGCGGCCGGCCCGCCGAGTCGCCGCCCGAGGTCGAAGCAGAGCGGCACAGCTGCGAGCGCGCACACGACGGAGAGCCAGCGGAGCGCCTCGGCGCTCGCGTCGACCACGAAGACGCCGTGGGTGAGCACGAAGTGGAGCGGGGCGCCGCCGCGGTCGAGCATCACGGTCTCGAGCACCTCGCCGAGCGGGCGCATGGAGATCAGGCCGGCGACGGCCTCGTCCTCGTACAGCGGCTTGTCGCCGACGTCGGGTGCAAGCCGGTACAGGAGCAGGCCGCACAGCGCGGCGACGACACCGCTGGCGAGCAGCCGTTCTCTAGAAGAGCTGATTCGCGCCCTGGAAGACCGCCGAGACGGACTCGTCGGCGAAGACGTTCATGATCGTGTCGGCCAGCAGCCCGGAGACCGGCAGGACCGTCAGCATGTCCGGCCGCTCGAGCGGGTTCAGCGGCACGGTGTCGGTGACGACGATCTCGGCGAGGTCGTCGGTCGCCAACTTTTCGAGCGCGTCGCCGACGAAGTGGCCGTGGGTGGCGAAGACATAGACCTCCTTGGCGCCCGCCTCACGCAGCGCCTTCGCGCCCGCGAGCAGGGTGCCGCCGGTGAGGATCATGTCGTCCCCCATCAGCGCGGTCTTGCCCTCGACGTCGCCGATGACCTCGGTGATCGAAGCCTGATCGTGCGCCGGCCGCGTCTTGTTCATGATCGCGAGGTCGCCCTCCAGCATCTGCCCGAACCGGCGCGCCAGCTTCGCGCGTCCCGCGTCCGGTGACACCGATACGACCCTCTCGCCCGAGAGCCCCTTGTCGCGGAAGTACTGTGCGAACAACGGCAGCGCCGTCATGTGGTCGACCGGGATCGTGAAAAAGCCCTGGATCTGGCCGGTATGAAGGTCCATCGTCAGCACGCGGTCGGCGCCGGCCGCCTTCTCGAGCGTGTCTGCGAGCAGCCTCGCCGAGATCGGCTCACGGGGGGCCGACTTCTTGTCCTGCCGCGAGTACGGGAACCACGGCATTACAGCCGTGACCCGCTTGGCCGAGGCCAGCTTCGCCGCGTTGATCATCTCCAGGAGCTCCCAGAGGTACGCGTTGACCTTCCCCACGCCCGCGCAGGACTGGACGATGAAGAGATCCGCGCCACGCACCGACTCCTCGTACCGGCAGTAGACCTCGCCGTTCGCGAACGTCTTCAGCTCGACGGGACTGCAGGTGACGCCGAGCTTCGCTCCGATGTCCTCCGCCAGGTCCGGATGGGACCGGCCCGAGACGAGCATCAGCCGCTTCGACGGCCCGCGCTCGAGCCAATTCTGCGGCTTCGGCTGGGCCTGGGTGGCCGGAGCCTCCAGGCCGGGCAGCGGCGCGACTTCAGTCGTCGTCACTGGTTCCCTCGGTTCTGTCGGTTCCACGCTCGGCGTAGCCTTCTTTGTTTTCCTGCCGCGCCCGCGCGATGCCGAGCGCGCCCGCCGGGACGTCCCTTGTGATGACCGATCCCGCGCCAATCCAAGCACCGTCCCCAATCTCGACCGGAGCAATGAAGGCATTGTGGACACCGGTCCTGACGTTCCGGCCGATCGTCGTGCGGCCCTTGGGCTGACCGGGCTTGTGCGCGAAGTTCGCGGTGATGTTCCCCGCACCCACGTTTGCGCCGTCACCGACGTCGGCGTCGCCGATGTAGGAGAGGTGAGGCACCTTGGTGCCCTCGCCCACGCGCGAGTTCTTGATCTCCACGAATGTGCCCGCCTTCGCGCCCGCCTCGAGAACCGTGCCGGGGCGAAGGTAACAGAACGGACCCACGAGCACACGCGGGCCGATCACGGCGTCGACGGCGACCACGTGCGACCCCACGCTCGCGCCCTCGCCGACCGTCGTGCCGCCGTTCAGCATCGTGAACGGGCCAATCACGACGTCCGGCTGGATCTCGACCGATGCCTCGATCCAGGTCGTTGCCGGGTCGACGATCGTGACGCCCGCGAGCATGTGCGCCTCGTTGATGCGGTCACGGAGGGCCGCGGCCGCCGCGGCCAGTTCGACGCGGGTGTTCACGCCCTCCGGCTCGATCGGGTCGTCCGCCTCGTGCGCAAGGACCCGCTCCCCGGCGTCGACGAGGTGGCGCACGGCGTCCGTGAGGTACAGCTCGCCCTGGGCGTTCGCCGGATCGAGCCGTTCGAGAGTCGGCCAGAGCGCCTCCCCGCGGAAGACGTAGATCGACGAGTTGACCTCGTCCACGGCGAGCTGCTCGGGCGTTGCGTCGGTCGCTTCGACGATGGCCCGGATGCCACCGTCGTTGCCGCGGACGATCCTGCCGTAGTCGCCGGGATCGCCCCTGCGAAAGGTGAGCACGGTCGCGGCTGCGCCTGCGGCCCGATGTGTCTCCAGGAGTGAGGCGAGGGACTCGGTGCGGAGGAGCGGCGCGTCGCCCGAGAGCACGAGGACGTCACCTGCGTGGGCCGCAAGCGAATCCCTCGCCGAGGCGAGCGCGTCGCCTGTTCCCCGAGCGGTCTCTTGGACGGCGACCTCGACTCCGTCGAACTCGCTCGCGAAGTCCGGCGAGCTCACGACGACGAGGCGCGCCGGATCGAGGGCACGCCCGGCCTCGATCACCCAGTCGACGAGGCGCCGGCCGAGCAGCAGGTGGAGATGCTTCGGCGTCGCCGAGCGCATCCGTGTGCCGAGCCCTCCGGCGAGGACGACGGCTGCCAGTTCCGATCCGTTCACGGGCTCTCGCACAATGGCTGGGGCGCCAGGATTCGAACCTGGGATCGCGGGACCAAAACCCGCTGCCTTACCACTTGGCTACGCCCCAAAAGGTGGTACCCCGACCGATGATCGAGTTTACCGGCGGCTGAAGAGGACGATGAGCGCGACGACGGCAAGGGCGGCGACGGCGATGACCGCGACGGTCGTCAGGACGAGGAGCAGCAGGGGGATCAGCGCGACCAGCGCCTGCGAAACCGCGGCGATCCAGGCGACGTTGTGCAGCGGCGGTCGCAGCCTTCTGCCGATCCAGAGGTAGAGGACGATCACGGCGACGGCGACGACGATTGCCAGCGGCCGGTTGATCGCGCCGAAGACGAGCAGGATCGCCTCGATCACGGCGATCACCAGTGCGATCGTCGTCCGTTGGCGTCGGAGCCATCGCCCGGAGCGCGTGGATCCGTGCTCGAGAACCGGCTGCTCGATCACAGCGGAGGACGCTACCAGCCGGGTGTCGTGATCCAGGTTTCGCCGCTCACCGCCAGCGCGGCTGCAGCCGTGACGGCCTGGGCCTCCTCGGCGAAGAGCCCGTAGACCGTCGGCCCGGCTCCCGTCACGTCCGCCCGGAAGGCGCCCTGGTCGACCAGATCTTCGGCGAGCGGCGAGTTGGCCAGGTCGCTCCGCGGAAGCGCGGCGAGATCGCCGATGACGAGCGCCTTCATGAGCTCCGAGCGCCGCTGCACGAAGCCTTCGGAGCCGTTTCGGGCCTCGAATTCGTCGTAGACCGCGGCGGTCGAGCCTTTGTGTTCTCCGCGGGGCAGGAAGAGGACGATCCAGTAGTCCTGTGGGAGATCGAGGGGTGTGAGCTCGGTGCCGTCGCCCTCGCCGAGCTGCGGCCCTGCGGTGAGGAAGAACGGGACGTCGGCGCCGAGCTTCGCGGCGAGGCGGTGGAGGTCTTCCGTGGACAACGCGCCGCCCAGGGCTTCGTCCGCGAGCTGGAGCGCGGCGGCGGCGTCCGAGCTGCCGCCGCCCAGGCCCGACGCGACCGGAATCTGCTTCTCGATCGCCGCGCGCCAGCGGGGCTCGACGCCGGCGTGGGCGGCGACGAGCTCGAGCGCCCGGCGGACGAGCGTGTCGTCCGGGAAGCCCCGCACCTCGAGCGCGTCCGCAGGCTCGAGGCGGACGGTGTCGGCGAGGGCGACGCGCTGGAGCACCGTCGCGACCTCGTGCTTCCCGTCCGCCCGCTTCGGACCGACCACGAGTGCGAGGTTCAGCTTGGCGGGAGCGCGCAGCTCGCTCACCGAAGCGCCCCTGCGAGCTCGACGAACTCCGGCGGCGACAGCTCCTCGGCACGCGCCGTGGGCGGGCGGCCGATCGCGGCGAGCGCGGTCTCGGCCTTGCTGCGGTCCGCGAGCCCGGCCAGCTCGACGGAGTTCGGAAGGCGCTTCCGGCGGTGCGCGAACGCTGCCTCCACGACGGCCTTGAGCTCGACCCACGGGAACGGCGGCGGCGTTTCGCGGCGCCGAAAGGCGACGAGCGCCGAGTCGACGTTCGGCCGCGGGCGAAACACCTCGCGCGACACCGGGTGCGCGCCGGTGCGCTCGGCCGCGAGCTGGATCAGCACGGAGACCGCGCCGTAGGCCTTCGTTCCGGGCTCGGCGAAGAACCGGTCCGCGACCTCCCGCTGCACCATCACGCACCACGAGTTCACGGACGGCAGCCGATCGAGGCTCTCGACGACGATCGGTGTCGCGACGTTGTAGGGCAAGTTGGCCACGAGCTTCGTCGGCGCCGGATCCAGCTCCGCGGGATCGAGTGCCAACGCGTCGGCGAAGTGGAGGCGGACGTTCCGTGCCTGGCCGAACCGCTCCTCGAGGTGCGGCCCGAGCCGCCTGTCGAGCTCGACCGCGTGGACGACGCCGGCGTGCTCGGCGAGGTAGGCGGTCAGAACACCCTGTCCCGGCCCGATCTCGAGCACGACGTCATCGCCTCGGATGTCCGCCAGGCGGCCGATCACGCGGACGATGTTCTCGTCGATCAGGAAGTGCTGGCCGAGCTCCTTGCTCGGAGTCGGGAGGTCGCTCACGCGACGCCGAAAGCTGCGTCCGCGTTGCGATCGAGCAGCGACGCCAGCTCATCGGCATCGCTGCCGCGAACCTCGGCCAGGGCGGCGACGGTGTGGACGAGGTTCGCAGGCTCGTTCGGCTTGCCGCGCCGCGGCTGGGGGGAGAGGTACGGACTGTCGGTCTCGGCCAGCAGCCGGTCGTCCGGGACATCGCGGGCGGCGGAACGAATGTCATAGGCATTCGGGTAGGTGACGTTCCCCGCGAACGAGACGTAGTAGCCGCGCTCCAGCGCGGGCCCCAGCAGCGCCGGCGACGAGAAGCAGTGAAGGATCACGGTGCCGTCGAAGTCGCCGAGCGCCCGGGCGACGTCGGCGTCGGCGGCGCGGCAGTGGATCACGACCGCCTTGCCGAGCTCCTCGGCGAGCGCGAGATGGGCCTGAAAGAGCTGGCGTTGCGCGTCGTGCGGCGCGTAGTCGCGGTAGTAGTCGAGGCCCGTCTCGCCCACTGCGACCGGATCGAGCTCGCGCAGCGCCTCGAGCCGCGAGGGATCCGCAGCGCCGGCGTCGTGTGGGTGGATGCCGAGGATCGGGAAGACACCGTCCGTCTTGTTGCAGAATTGCGCGACCTCAGGCCAGCGGTCGGGCCAGGCGCCGACCTCGAGGATCCGGTCGACACCCGCTTTCCGGGCCCGGTCGACCAGCTCCTCGAGGGGATCGGCGCACGCGTGCAGGTGCGCGTGCGTGTCGATCACGCAGCGGCGGCTGGCGCCTCGACGCGAGGGAAAATCGGCTGCGCCGGCTCGACGTCCGTCGACTCGACGGTGCGGCCGGGCTGGACACCCGTCCAGCCGAAGTCCTCCCGCTGGCCGAGCGCGCGCAGGATCCGCGGCGCCGTTTCCGGCAGGAAGGCGTACAGCGCAACGGCAACGACCCGGAGGCCGTCTGCGAGGGCGTAGAGGACGCGGTCGAGCTCCTGCGCGTTCGCCTCGTCCTTCGCGAGCTCCCACGGCGCAGCGTCGGTGACGAATTTGTTCAGCGCGCGGACGGTGTCCCAGATCGAATCGATTGCGCCGGTGAGGTCGAAGTCGTCCAGCCGCTTCTCCACCTCAGCGCCGAGAGCGTCGAGTGAAGGCGCACCCGCCGCCCCGGGCGCGATCGGAATCCGCCCGTCCCGATACTTCGCGATCATCGCGGTCGTTCTCGACACCAGGTTGCCGAGGTCGTTGCCGAGCTCGCGCTCGTACCGCTCGTGCAGGGAGTCGATCGAGACAGAGCCGTCCTGCCCGAACTGCACGGACCGCGTCGCCCAGTAGCGGACGGCATCCGAGCCGTAGACCTCGATCAGCCCGAGCGGGTCGATCACATTGCCTAGCGACTTGGAGATCTTGCGCTCGTCGAGCGTGAGGTAGCCGTGGACGAAGATCCGCTGCGGCACCTCGTAGCCGGCCGAGAGCAGCAGCGCCGGCCAGAACACGCAGTGGAACCTGAGGATGTCCTTGGCGATCAGGTGCCGAACGTGGGGCCAGTACTGCTCTCGAAGGTCCTCGCCGGGCCGCGCGTACGTGAGCGCGCTGAGGTAGTTGATGAGCGCGTCGACCCAGACGTAGACAACCTGCTCGGGATCCCAGGGGACGGGCACGCCCCACGGCTGGCCCGCGCGGCTGAGGCTGAAGTCCTGGAGGCCGCCGGCGATGAAGCTGCGCGCCTCGTTCCGCCGGAAGTCGGGCAGGACGAAATCCGGGCGCTCGTCGTAGAGCTCGAGCAATCGCTCCTGGTACGCGGACAGGCGGAAGAAGTAGTTCTTCTCCTCGATCCGTTCCGGGACCGTGTCGTGCTCCGGGCACTTCCCGTCTACGAGCTCGTCCTCGCTCTTGAACGCCTCACAGCCGACGCAGTAGAGGCCCTCGTAC
>DASZEE010000106.1:0-8162 GCA_035941215.1 Gaiellaceae bacterium | reverse complement strand
CAGCGTCCAGATCATCAGCCCGGGGACGACGTCGATCAGACCCCCGGACGACTCCTCCGCTTCGGCTGCCTGGGCGAGGAAGAAGTGCATCGCTCAGACGAGGACGTACGCGAGGAGGCCGCCGATGAGGCCGTAGAAGACGACCGCCTCGGTGAGCGCGAAGCCGAGCCACTGGATGCCGGTGAGCTCACCGCGGAGCTCGGGCTGCCGGGCGACGGCCTGGATCATCGAGCCGAAGATGTTGCCGATGCCGATGCCGGCTCCGAGCGAGCCGAGACCGATGCCGAGTGCGAGCGCGATCGCCTTGCCGGCGTCCGCGCCGTCCTCCGCGGCGGCGAGGAAGAAGAGCGACGAGAGCATGGACAAGGGTCCTCCTTAGTGCTCGGGCTCGATGGCCGAGCCGATGTAGATGGCGGACAGGGCGGCGAAGATGTACGCCTGGATCGAGACCACGATGACGACCTCGAAGAGGTAGAAGGCGGTCGCGGCCGGAACGGCGACCACGGCGAGGACGACGCTATCGAGCACGAAAATCAGCCCGATGAACGTGAGGATCAGCATGTGGCCGGCGAGCATGTTCGCGTAGAGCCGGATCGACAGGCTGATCAGGCGCATGAACTGCCCGAGGATCTCGAGCGGAACGATCAGCGGGTACATGGCCTTGGGAACCTCGGGGATCCAGCTCTTGAAGTACTTGACCGCGCCGTTCGCGCGGATGCCCTCGATGTGCGTGAAGACGAACGTCATCAGGGCGAGCGTGAGCGTCACCGACAGCGTCGAGGTCGCCGCGTAGATCCCGAGCGTCGGGAGCTCGACGCCGAACAGCTCGAACGTCTCGTCCGAGAGCGGCAGCGGGATGAACCCGATCATGTTCACCACCCAGATGAAGAGCGCCAGCGAGGCGACGTACGGGAACCAGCGCGCGATCGCCTTCGTCGGCAGGCCCTGCTCGGCGATCTGCGTCTGCGTGATCTCGTAGACCCACTCGCCGACGGTCTGGCGGCGGTCCGGGTCGGTCCCGAGACGCCAGCGCATCAGGAGCCAGCCGAGGAGGATCGTCAGCACCGAGCCGAGGATCAGGTAGGCGACCGCCTTGTTGATCGAGAGGTCGAGCGGGCCGAGGTGGATCGGGATCCACTCGTGGAGCAGCCACTCGTGCGACGGGTCGAACTTCTCCTCCTCCTCGCCCTCGACGGTGGAGGCGAGCGCGGAGGCCGGAAGCGTCAGCGCGAGACCGGTGACGAATGCAAGCGCGCGCTTCATCGGTGCGCCGGATTCCCGAAGTAGGTGAGAAGCGAGAGGCCGAGCTCGAGCGTGTACGCGAGCGCGTAGACCGCGCCCGCCGCAAGGCCGACCTCCTGGTTCGACGCCGCGACGACGATCACGACCACCATCACGGCCACCGGCCTGAACATCATCCCGACTCCCCTCACGCCTGAGGCGGCGAGATTATCGGCGCCGAGCTGCAGGCGTGAGAGCAGCACGCCGAGCACCTGTGCGCAGAGCCAGAGGATCGCGCCGAGCGCCCAGCCGCGGAGCGACCAGCCGGCGACTGCGAAGACGGGAAGCGCAAGTGCGACGACAGCCGCGCCTCCGGCCACCGGCACGAGCCGGCTCGGGACCGGCCGCGGCGTCGCCCAGACGTCCTTCACGAGAAGACTCCGCGGTAGCGGCGGTAGACGGCGAAGATCCCGGCGGGAATGCCGAGGATCGCCCCGACGAGGGCTCCGATCGGCCAGGCGCCCACCAGCCAGCCCACGAGCGCGCCGACGCCGATGCCGGCCACGGTGGTGCCGAGCAGGACGGCGCCTGCCCCGGCCGGGTCTAGCGACGCGCGAGGGGCGGGCTCCATTCCGTGCCGAGCATACCAAAGCTTGTAACAGCGGAAACCCGCATGGTTCAGCGAAAACTGCCGGAGCTTGTAGCGAGGAGGTTTGGCGTAAGGTGCTCGTCGCCGGGGTGCGATTCTCGGTTCCAGGCAAGGACGCAGGGAGCGTCCGTATCGATGAGATACGGGCGCGACTGAGGACGCAGCATGGGATCGAGCAGCGTGCCCCGGGGCTCAGCTGCCTTTGCGCCGAACCCTCCTGCGCTCAGGCGCTGCGACGGGCTTCGTCTCGCGCCTGCTCCTCGCGGCGTCGAATGCGCGGGTTCGCGAGCTTGATGATCTCGAGGAGGTACGCGATGTAGACCGAAGCGGCGAGCGCCAGGAGCGCCATGCCGCCCGCGAGCAGCGTGTTCGAGAGGTCCCAGTCGCCGCGCGGGCGCGGAGGCAGGAAGCGCGTGGCGAGCGCGGCCGCGGCGAGGATCCCGCACCACGCGTACATGTAGACGACGGCGCGCTTCTGCGAGAACCCGATGTTCATGAACCGGTGGTGGAGGTGCGTCCGGTCGGCCTCGTAGAGCGGCTGCCGGTACTTGAGCCGCTTCGCGAAGACAAACGACGTGTCCACGATCGGAATCGCGAGGACCAGGAGCGGCAGGACGAGCGTCGCCAACGCGGCCGTCTTCACGAGCCCCTCGATCGCCAAGGTTGCGAGCAGGAAGCCGAGTAAGAGCGCACCGGAGTCGCCCATGAAGATCCGCGCCGGGTAGAAGTTGTGGTGCAGGAACCCGAAGCAGGCGCCCGCGACGATCGCCGCGAGCAGGGCCGCCTCCGGCGCCCCGAGCGAGAGTCCGATGATCGCGAAGGTCGAGCCGGCGATCGCGCAGATGCCGGCCGCCAGGCCGTCCATCCCGTCGAGGAAGTTGACCATGTTCATGATCGCGACGACCCAGACGATGGTCGCCGCGCCCGCCGCCCACTCGGGCAGCTCCTGGCTGCCGAAGCCCGGGAACGTGAAGCGATCGACTGTGACGCCGAAGCCGACGGCGACCGCTCCGGCGGCGACCTGGCCGCCGAGCTTCCCCCACCACGGCAGCCCGCGGAAGTCGTCGATCGCGCCGACCGTCGTCGCGATCGCCCCGCCGAGCAGGATCCCGCGGTACGGCCCGTCGAGCTCGAGGAACGCGAGCGCCGGCACGAAGATCCCGAGCAGGAGTGCGATCCCGCCCAGCCGCGGCACCGGGTGCACGTGTACGCGCCGCGTGTCCCCCGGCTCGTCCACGACGCCGATATAACGCGCGAACCGCCCGACGCCGGGCGTCAGGAGCAGGACGACCACAAGGGCGAGCAGGAACCCCCAGATGACCTCCGGGTTGTCTCGAAGGGTGTCCACAGACCCCTACTTCGTGCCGTAGAGGCGGTCTCCGGCGTCGCCGAGACCCGGCACGATGTAGCCCTTCTCGTTCAGGCCCCGGTCGACCGACGCCGTGACTATGCGGACCTCGGGATGCTCCGCGTGTACCCGCTCGATCCCCTCCGGCGCCGCGACGAGGCAGACGAGCGTGACCGTTCTCGCGCCGGCGTCCTTCACCCTTGCGATCGCCGCGACGCTCGAGTTCCCGGTCGCGAGCATCGGGTCGAGCACGATCGCGTCGCGGTCCTCGAGGTCGTTCGGCAGCTTCACGTAGTACTCGACCGGCTCGAGCGTCTCCTCGTCGCGATAGAGCCCGATGAAGCCGACGCGCGCGCCGGAGACGAGGGAAAGAACCCCGTCGAGCATTCCCATCCCGGCCCGGAGCACCGGACAGACGGCGACCTTCTTCCCGGAGATCCGCTGCACCGTCGTCCGCTCGAGCGGCGTCTCGATCTCGACGTCCTCGGTCGGGAAGTCCTTCGTCGCCTCGTAAGTGAGAAGCAGCGTGACTTCGTTCGCGATCTTGCGGAAGTGGACGGTCGGCGTGTCCCGCTCGCGGAGGTACGAGAGCTTGTGCTGCACCAGCGGGTGGCGGACCTCGATCAGCTTTTCGGTGGCGACGGCGCTCACGCGACGTAGGTCGTGAACCCGCGGAACCCCGGATAGAGCGGATGCTTGTCGCAGAGTGCCGCACTTCGCGCCGCCAGGGCCCCGACGTCGGCGCCGTCGCCCAGTGCCTCGACGATCACCCGGCCGACCTCGGTGAAGTCGTCCTCGACGAAGCCGCGCATGGTCGCCGCCGGCGTGCCGATCCTGACGCCCGACGCCACCGTCGGCGGCTGCTCGTCGAACGGCACGGTGTTCCGGTTCACGGTCAGTTTCACCTCGGCGAGCCGCTCCTCCGCGTCCTTGCCCGTCCACTCCGTCCCGCGGAGATCGAGCTGGAGGAGGTGTGTGTCGGTGCCTCCGGTGAGGACGTCGAGACCGCCCTTCATCAGCGTGTCGGAGAGCGTGTCCGCGTTCGCGCGCACCTGGCGCTGATAGTCCTTGAACGCCTCGGTGGCCGCGATCTTGAAGCAGGTCGCCTTCGCCGCGATCGTGTGCTGGAGCGGCCCGCCCTGCATCCCGGGGAAGACGGCCCGGTCGACTGCCTGCGCGTGCTCCTCGCGGCAGAGGACGAACCCGGCGCGCGGACCGGCGAGCGTCTTGTGGGTCGTCGAGGTGACGAAGTCGCAGTGCTCGACGGGGTTCGGATGCAGCCCGGCGGCGACGAGCCCGGCGAAGTGGGCCATGTCGCAGAGGAGCAGCGCGCCGACCTCGTCCGCGATCTTGCGGAACTCGTCGGTCTCGACCGTGCGGGGATAGGCGGATCCGCCGCAGACGATCAGCTTCGGCCGGTGCTCCTTCGCGAGGTGGAGCACCTCGTCGTAGTCGACCATGTTCGTCTCGCGGGAGACGCCGTAGTGGACGATCGTGTAGAGGCGGCCCGAGAAATTGACCTTGAGCCCGTGCGTGAGATGGCCGCCGTGCGAAAGCTCGAGCGACAGGATCGTGTCGCCCGGCTTGAGCGCCGCCATGTACACGGCCATGTTCGTCTGGGCGCCGGCGTGCGGCTGGACGTTCGCGTGGTCGGCCCCGAAGAGCGACTTCGCGCGGTCGATCGCCAGCTGCTCGATCTCGTCGACGACCTCGCAGCCGCCGTAGTACCGCTTTCCGGGGTAGCCCTCGGCGTATTTGTTGGTCGGTGTGCTCCCGATCGCCTCGAAGACGCTGGGCCAGGTGAAGTTCTCGGAGGCGATCAGCTCGATCTGCCCGCGCTGCCGCTCGAGCTCCTGGCCAAGCAGGTCGGCGATCTCTGGATCGACGTCGGAGAGCCCCGCTGTCCGGAGCTGGTCGAGCGTCTCCTGCGCGATCGCCATCCCGGGGATCGTACCCCGGACTCAGGCCGGTGAGACCCGCCCGAGCGCCTCGGACGCCGACACTGCGCCTTCCCTGACCACGACCGGCTCCGGCCCGGTCAGGTCGAGCACGGTCGAGGGTGTTCCCGGCAGCTCGCCGCCGTCGAGAACGGCGCCGGCGCCGGCCCGCAGGTGCTCGGGAACGTCCTCGAGCCGACGGGGGTCGGGGCCGCCGGGGAGGTTCGCGCTCGTCGCGGCGACGGCGCCGACTCGGTCGAGCACCGTCTGCGTCTCCCGCGGCAGGTCGGGCACGCGCACGCCGATCGCCTCCGGCCGCTCGCCCGTCAGCCAGCGGAACCGCCGGCTGGGGTTCGGCAGAACGAGCGTGTACGGGCCGGGGAGCAGCTCCCGGACAACTCTTCCCGCAAGCCCGCGGAGCTCCGGCACCGCATCGAGGAGCATGTCCACGTCCGCGGCGAGGAGCGCAGTCGGCTGGTTCTCCCCTCTCCCCTTGAGCGCGTACAGCAGACGCACCGGCTCCTCGCGGTACGCGTCCGCACAGAGGCCATAGACCGTGTCCGTCGGCAGCACGACCGGGTTCCCTGCCCGGATCGCCTCGATGACGAGCTCGCTCACCGCCGTCCTTCCACGACGCGTTCGCGTCCGGCGAGATCGTCCGAGACGGTGACCTCGCGGAACCCGAGTTCCTCCAGCAGGCCTGCGACCTCCCCCGCCTGACCATCGGCGACCTCCAGCACCAGCGCGCCTCCAGGGACCAGCGTCTCCAGCGCGGCACGGGCAACGGTCCCGTGGCCTCCTTGACCGACCAACGCCTCCCGCGGCTCCGAGCGCAGCTCCGGCTCGAGCGCGGCCAGCTCGTCAGGCGCAACGTATGGCGGGTTCGAAACGACCAGGTCGAACGGGCCGGCCTCACCGGCGAGCAGGTCGCCCTGGACGAACCGCACCCGCCCGTCTACGGACGCGCGGCGCCGGTTCTCCTCCGCGACCTCGAGTGCGGACACGGAGACGTCGGTCGCGACGACCCGGGCGTCCGGCCGCTCGTCCGCGATCGCCAGCGCGATCGCGCCGGAACCGGCCCCGATGTCGAGGACGGACGGCTCTTCGACGCCGCGAAGGAGGACAAGGCAGCGCTCGACGACGCTCTCGGTCTCCGGCCGCGGGATCAGGACCCGCGGATCGACCTTCAGCGTCAGCCGCCCGAAGCCCCACTCGCCGAGGATGTACGCGAGCGGCTCGCGCGACGCCCGCCGGGCGAGGAGCGCGCGAAAGCGGTCGAGCTCGGCGGCCGCGAGCTCCCGCCCATCGGTGTGCAGTGCGCTGCGGCTCACGCCGAGGACGTGCGCGAGCAGCCACTCCGCGTCCACCGCCGGCGAGGGGCACCGGGCCTGCTCCAGCGCGGCGGTCCCCTCCGCGAGAGCCTTCCGAACGGTCACACCGCTGCGGCTTCGAGCGCCCGGCGCCGCTCCTCGTCGCCCAGCGCGCCGGTGAACTCGTCCAGCTCGCCGCCGAGAACCGCGTCGAGCCGGTGTGCCGTCAGCTTGACCCGGTGATCCGTGACGCGGTTCTCCGGGAAGTTGTAGGTGCGGATCTTCTCCGCCCGCTCGCCGCTGCCGATCTGGGACCGGCGCGCGCTCTCGAGCTCCGCCCGCTGCTTCGCCCGCTCGAGCTCGTAGAGCCGCGCGCGCAGGACGCGCAGCGCCTTCGCGCGGTTCTGGATCTGGGACTTCTCGTCTTGCATCGACACCACGAGGTTCGTCGGGAGGTGGGTGATCCGGACGGCGGAATCGGTCGTGTTGACGCTCTGCCCACCCGGGCCCGTGGAGCGGTACACGTCGATCTTGAGGTCGTTCGGGTCTATCTCGACCTCGACCTCCTCGGCCTCCGGCATCACGGCCACCGTCGCCGTCGAGGTGTGGATCCGCCCCTGCGACTCCGTGGCCGGAACGCGCTGCACGCGGTGCGTGCCTCCCTCCCACTTGAAGACGGAGTAGGCGCCGTCGCCCTTGACCGCGAACGTCACCTCCTTGAAGCCGCCGCCCTCGTTGGGGCTGGCCGACAGCTGCTCGTGCGAGAACCCGCGCCGCTCGGCATACCGGGTCAGCATGCGGAAGATGTCGGCGGCCCAGAGCCCGGCCTCGTCGCCGCCGACGCCCTGGCGGACCTCGACGATCACGTCCTTCCGGTCGGCCGGGTCCGCCTCGACGAGCGCGAGCTTCAGCTCCTCTTCGAGCCGCTCGATCTCGGCCGGGTCAGGGGCGAGCTCGGCGAGCTCGGGATCGTCCTTCGTCGCCTGGAGGTCTCGCTGAGCCTCGCGCCACTGACGCGCCAGCTTGTACGGGCCCTCGAGTTCCTTCAGCCGCCGCCCGGCGTCGGCAGCCTGCCGATGGTCGTTGTAGACGGCAGGGTCGGACATGCGCTCCTGCGCCTCCGTGTACGAGCGCTCCAGCTCGTCGACGAGCTCATCGATCGCTGCCATCGGGAAAAGGTTAGATCAGCCCTCTGCGGGTACATCGGTCATGGATGGCGGTGCGGCTGCTCACGCTGGTCGTGCTGGCCGTTGCCGCGAGCGGCTGCGGCTCGTCCAGCGGTGGGAGCGGAAGTGCCGGCGACGCGCTCGCCTACCTACCCGCCGAGGCAGCGACCGTTCTCCTCTTCTCCACGGACGTCGACAGCGAGCAGTGGGAGCGGTTCGACGAACACGCGCTTCGGCGTCTCGTGGTCGGAGAGGAATCCGACCGTGAGCTCAGCCTCGACGAGTACGCGGAGAAGACCTTCCGAGAGGTCGGGCCCGACTGGGGGGACGACGTCAAGCCGCTGCTCGGAAACGACATCGCGATCGGCATTTCAGGCGATCCGATCTCCCTCCTCGGTGGTGAAGGCGAGGTGTCGTTCGTCGCAGCCTTGGACACGCGGGGCGGGAGCGTGGAGGAGGTCCTCGAGAAGGCGGATCTCCGCCCACAGGAGGAGGCGAACGGAGCCACGCTGTACGGGTTCGAGGAGGCGG
>DASZEE010000105.1:0-3125 GCA_035941215.1 Gaiellaceae bacterium | reverse complement strand
CCGCGCCGAGTCGCCGTCGGTCGAGCACGTCGTCCTCGCGCCGTGGGACGAGCTCGTCGAGGACCTCCCGGGGGAGCTCCCCGCGGCGGAGCTCGCGTCCGAGACGCCGTATCTCCTGACCTACACCTCAGGGACGACCGGGAAGCCGAAAGGCGTCGTGCACGTCCAGGGCGGCTTCCTCGTCTCGATCGCGCGGGAGGTCTGCTACCAGGCGGACGCCGGACCGGACGACGTGATCCACTTCGCCACGGACATGGGCTGGATCATGGGCCCGTGGACCGTCGTCGGCGGTCAGGCCATGGGGTCGACGCTCGTCTTCGCGGAAGGCGCCCCGGATTGGCCCCCCGACCGCGTGTGGAGGCTGATCGGGCAGGAGCGCGTCTCGATCCTCGGCATCTCGCCGACACTCGTGCGCGCGCTGATCCCGCACGGCGACCCCGAGGCGGACCTCTCGTCCCTGCGCACGATCGTGACGACCGGCGAGCCCTGGAACCCCGAGCCGTACCGGTGGCTCTTCGAGGAGGTCGGCGGGGGGCGCGTCCCGATCATCAACTGCTCCGGCGGGACGGAGGTCGGCGCCTGCTTCCTCTCCCCGACCCCGGCGATCCCGATCAAGGCCTGCTCCCTCGGTGGACCGGCGCTCGGGATGGCGATGGACGTCTTCGACGCGGAGGGCCGCTCGCTGGTCGGGAGCGGGGAGGTCGGCGAGCTCATCTGCCGCAAGCCCTTCCCCGGAATGACGCGCGGGTTCTGGCGTGATCCCGAGCGCTACCTCGACACGTACTGGAGCCGGTTTCCCGGGGTCTGGACGCACGGCGACTGGGCGTCGGTGGACGAGGACGGCTTCTGGTTTCTCCACGGCCGGTCAGACGACACGCTCAACATCGCGGGCAAGCGCATCGGCCCGGCGGAGCTCGAGTCGGCAGCCGTCGAGCACCCATCCGTGCTGGAGGCGGCGGCGGTCGGCATCCCGCACGAGGTCAAGGGCGAGGTCGCGTGGATCTTCTGCATCGCGGCGCCCGGCGCCGACGGCGGCGATCAGCTCGCACGCGAGGTCTCGGAGCTCGTCTCACGCGATCTCGGCAAGGCGTTTCGGCCGGACCGAGTGGTCTTCGTGAGCGCGCTGCCGAAAACCCGGAGCGCGAAGATCATGCGCCGCGCCGTGCGCGCGAAGGCGCTGGGCGCCGACCTTGGCGACCTGTCGTCGCTGGAGAACCCCGAGGCGCTGGACGAGATCGGCCGAGCGCTCTAGGAGGGCTTGGCGGAACGTCGCTCGTCGCCGGGGTGCGATGGTCGTTCCGAGGCAAGGACGCAGGGAGCGTTCGTATCGAATGAGATACGGGCGCGACTGAGGACACAGTCCTCGGGGCGAGCAGCGCGGCCCGGCGGCTCAGCAGGCGTTTCGCCGAGCCCTCTTAACCCTCGGCCAGCACACGCTGGAAAGCGGGGTACGAGCCGGCCTTTCCGACCGTGACCAGGGTGTCGCCCTGCTGGATCACGTCGTCGGGCAGCGCGCCGGTGACGGGCTCCGGCTCACGGAGAATCGCGATCACCGTGATTCCCAGGTTCGCGCGGAACCCGGCCTCGGCGAGGCTCTTGCCGATCCATGGGCTCGTGTCGGGCACCGGGGTCCACTCGATGAGGAGCTCGCCGAGCGCCATCTCGAGCTCCTCGACGATCTTCGGCCGCTCGTAGGCGCCGCCGAGGACGGCGCCGAGCTGCCGCGCCTCGTCGTCGTCGAGCGTGATCACCGACCGCGGCTCGTCGTCGGAGCCGCGGCGGAAATAGTAAAGCTCCCGCTTCCCGTCGTT
The DNA here is from genome assembly GCA_035941215.1 of Gaiellaceae bacterium. Taxonomy (GTDB): domain Bacteria; phylum Actinomycetota; class Thermoleophilia; order Gaiellales; family Gaiellaceae; genus JACDAN01. The sequence continues at coordinate 1,314 of DASZEE010000105.1, read as the reverse complement.
GTGGAGGATCACGGTGAGGCGGGAGCCCTCGCCGGTCCGGATCGTGAACTTCGTCCCGATCCCGGGAAGACGGGTCTCCTCGAGTTGAGTGGGCAACGCGTCAGCCTCCTTCGGCCAGTGTAGGGACGGGGAACAGGCGGCGGCCGAGGATCTTCGACTCCTTCATCAGGATCACGCCGATGGTCGCCGTAATCAGGACGTAGAGCCCGGCGAACGCGATCAAGGTCGCCTGCTGGTCGGCCAGCAGCTCGTCGTTCGCGGAGGCGACCTGCGCGAGGATGATCGTGAACTCGCCGTGGGCGATCAGCGCCACGCCGGCGTTGAAGCTCTGGCGCGCGGAGAAGCCTCCGAGCCTGCCGGCGACATGGCCCGTCGCGATCTTGCCGATCACCGCCGCCGGCACGGCGAGCGCAAGCAGCCATCCGACGTCGCCGACCGCCGAGATGTCGATCGAGAGGCCGAAAACGAAGAAGAAGAGCGCGGCAAAGATGTCGCGGAAGCTGAAGAAGCGTTCCTCGATCTCCTCGCGCATCGAGGTGTCGGAGAGGACGACGCCGGCCATGAGGGCACCGATCGCCTCGGAGAGGCCGAGCGCGTCGGCAACCGCAGCCATCCCGATCAGGAAGCCGAACACCGCGAGCAGGAAGAACTCGCGCGGCAGCCAGTCGAGGATCCGGTCGATCGGCCTCGAGAGCCACTTCGAGAGTGCGAGCGAGATTGCGATGAAGCCGATTGCCTTCGCGACGATCGCGAGCGTGGCCCCGGCAGCACCGCCGCCGCCAGCGGCGAAGCCGAGCACGAGCGCGATCACGATGTCCTCCGCGATCAAGATGGCAAGGACGAGGTCGGTCTCGTCGTCCGCCAGGCGCCGGAAGTCGATGAGGCCCTTGACGGCGATCGCGCTCGACGAGACGTAGATCGCCGCGGCGAGGATCAGCGCCGCGAAGCTGACGCCGAACGCCGCGATGCCGACGAGCAACCCCAGTCCGGCGTTGGCGACGAGGTCGAAGAGGCCGCCGAAGACCACGTGGCGGCGGCTCCGCGACAGCCGGGTGAGCGTGAACTCGAGGCCGAGGAAGAAGAGCAGGAAGATGATGCCGACCTCCGCGACGAAGTCCGTGACCTCCGACGGGCTGATCAGCGTCACGATCTTGGGCTCATTCGGCCCGAGGAGGAGGCCCGCGAGGAGATATGCGGGAATCGCCGAGAGGCCGAAGCGGCTCGCGATCAGCCCCAGCACACCGAGCATCCCGACGGTGACGGCGAGCTCGGCGAGAGTCACGCCCTGACCCTATCGTCGCGTGGAAGACTCCT
>DASZEE010000104.1:0-4327 GCA_035941215.1 Gaiellaceae bacterium | reverse complement strand
CGACCGTGGGTGCAGCGGTCTACGATGCAGTTCGGGCGGCCTCTGCTTGGTCGAGAGAGACGCGCCCGACGAGAGGGCGCTTCGGGCGCCCTCTTTAGGAGGGTCTGGCGAAATACCGGCTGTGCCGCCAGGCTGCGCTGCTCGCACCCTGGCAACGAGCGCTATTCCGCCAAACCCTCCTAGTCCGTGCCGAGGCGGAGCAGCGTCGCCGAGGTGGCGACGAGCGCGGCGGCGGTGGCGCCGAGGAAGGCCACGGCGATGCGGAAGAGCGGTTCACCCGGCACGACGGCGTAGAGGGCGACGAACAGCGTGGCCGCGGTCGTCCACCCGATCGCCGCGCGGCCGGCGGCTCCCAACGCAAGCAGTGCCTGCGAGAAGGTGGCGGCGCCGAGGTACAACGCGACCCCGGCGGCGAGGAGCACGAGCTCCAGGCGCCCGGCGGTGAAATCGTCGCCGTAGAGGATCCGCATGCCCTCGGGCCCGGCCAGGGCAGCTCCGGCCACGATCACGACGCCGCCCGCGAACAGGAGGCCCACCGTCTGCTGGACCGCCCTGCGGAAGCGAAGCCCGCCGTCGACCGCCTGCAGGCGGGTCAGGTTCGGCAGAAGCGAGGCGGCGAGCCCCTGGAAGAGGTACACCGGGACGCGAACCAGCATTGTGGCGGCGAAGACGACCCCGGCAGCCTTGCTGGCGCCGGCCCCGCCGCCGAGCATCACGAGCAGCGGCCCGCCGTTCACGAGCACCTGGTCGGCGCCTGCGACGACACCCGCAGGCATCGCGAAGCCGAGCGCCGAGCCGAGCCGGAACGACGAGTGGTCGGCGCCCTGAATCGAGCGCCTGAGCCGTTTCCTTCCGACTGCGAGCGGGACGAGGAGGCCGCCAAGTCCGGCAGCCGCGATCGCGGCCGCGGCGAGATCCTGTGACGCGAAGACCACGAGCGGCGCCGCGACGAGCAGTCGGACGACCGAGTCGGCGATCAGTCCCAGCCCATATCCGGGAAACCAGCGTGTGCCGGCCAGCAGCCCGCGCGTGACATAGGCACCCCCGTAGAAGACGATTCCGGCGAGCAGCATCGCGGTCATCCCGTCGTTTCCGAGGAAGAGCCGCTCGGTGACGAACGACCACCCGAGCGCGATCCCCAGGCCGAGCGCCAGCAGCAGGCCCGCCGCGAGGCGCGCGACTGCGTGAAGAACGGACACGGCCTCCTCACCGCGGGCGAGCCGGTTGGACGTCTCCCGCGAGGTCGTCTGCTCGAGCGGGCGGAAGAGCACGATCACCGTCAGGAAGAGCGCGGCCCAGAGCACCGCGATCTGCCCGTAGGCCTCGGGGCCGAGCTTTCGCGCCGCAAGGACGTGGAAGCCGTAGATCAGGATCCCGGCGCCGAGCGTCGCCGCGGAGACGAGCCCCGCGCCTGCGAGAGCCTGCCTGGGCGCCCTGCGCGCAGGCGCACGAGCGACTGCAGCTTCTGCTGTAGCGGCCACACGACAATCTTGGGCGCCCACCGGCGCTGAGTGAATCCCCGAGACGGTCAGCGTGTGGCCAGGATTCAGCTCGGAGAGCCGTCGCCCCCTCCCCGATCGGGTAGTGACCCGACCCCCGGTGAGTCTTTGTTTTCTGGCCTTTAAAGGGCCTTTGCGCCTTGCAAGGCTCTGACTCAGACGGCTCGAGGGGAGTCGTCCGGAACTGGGAGAGAGCAGGGGGAGCGAGGAAGCGGATGAGCTCGATTGCGGCGGCTGCGGGGGCAGCCATAGAAGCAGTACGTGAGGATGCGCGCACCTACGGGGCGCCGCGCATCACTCAGGCCGTGCCCAACCTCTTCGTCGTGCCGGCTTTCAACGAGGAGGCGAATCTTCCACGCCTCTTCGCGGATCTCGAGAGCCGCCCTGCACTCTTCCCTCCGGGCAGTCGCCTCCTCATCGTGGACGACGGATCGCAGGACGACACCGCGGCGATCGTCGACAGGTACTCGGGTCCTCTCCCTGCCGAGGTCATTCGCCTCGGGCGAAACCAGGGTCCGGGCGCGGCCTTCCGCGCCGGCTTCGCCGCCGCGCTGGAGCAGTGCGACGGCGAGGCCCTGGTCGTGACTCTCGAGGCCGACACGACCAGCGACCTCGACGCGCTCCCGGAGATGATCCGGCGGGCGTACACGGGAGCCGAGCTCGTCCTGGCCTCGTGGGTGATGGTGAACGTGAGTCACTTCCGCCGCATCCTCAGCGAGGGCGCGGCCAAGATCATCAACCGGATTCTCGGAGTCGAGGCGAAGACCGTCTCCTCCTTCTACCGCGTCTACCGGGCGTCGACGTTGCGGGCCGCCGCCGCGCGCTACGGGGAGGCGTTGATCCGCGAGCCCGGCTTCGCCTGCAAGGCGGAGCTGCTGTCGAAGCTCTCGTCGATGTCCGTCCGCATCGAGGAGGTCGACGTCGGTCTCGACACGTCCAAGCGTGTCGGCGACAGCAAGATGCCGATCTTCAAGACGATCTTCCACTACTGGCGGCTGATGGCACGCCAGCGCCTGGCCCGCGACCCGATCGCCGCATGACCCGGCCGACAGTCGGGATCGTCGGGGGCGGGATCCTGGGAATGACCGCGGCCCTCCGGCTCGCAGAGGCCGGCGTGCAGGTCGCCGTCTACGAGCGCGCACCCGACCTGGGCGGCCTCGTCGGCTCGTTCGACTTCGAGGGGCACCCGGTCGACCGCTTCTACCACGTCAACCTCCCGACCGACGACCGCGTTCTCGGCCTCGCCGAGGAGCTCGGCCTGCGGGACAAGTTCCGCTTCCGGCCTACCAAGGTCGGCTTCTACGGCGGGGACAGGCTCTTCTCCATGACGTCGCCGAAGGAGTTCCTGACCTTCCCCCTCCTCAAGCCGTGGGAGCGGATGCGGCTCGCGGCGTTCGTGGCGCGGTGCCAGCTGATCAAAGACCACGACGAGCTCGACCGGACGCCGCTCGTGGAGTGGCTCCGCCGGCTCTGCGGCCGCGGCGTCGTCGAGAAGCTCTGGAAGCCGCTGCTCGACTCCAAGTTCGACGGAGCATACGACGATCTCCCCGCGACCTACATCTGGGCCCGCACCAAGCGGATGTCCAAGACGAGGGACAAGAGCGGCGCCGAGATCATGGGCTGGCTCGAGGGCGGCTACACGACGCTGATCGACGCCCTGGAGCGCCGGATCCGCGAGCTTGGCGGCGAGTTCCATACCGGCACGCAGGTCGACCAGATCGCCGAGGCGGGGGGCGCGGCCACGGGTCTCGTGGTCGAGGGCCGTTACCGGCCGTTCGACCTCGTCCTCTGCACGCTCGCTCCGCCGCAGGCCGCCTCGGTGCTTTCTCCTGAGCTGAAGGCGTACGCGCACGCCGACCGGTTCCGCTACCTGGGCGTCATCTGCCTGCTCCTGCGGACAAACAGGGAGATCAGCCCGTACTACCACCTGAACATCACGGACCGGCGCGTGCCGCTGACGACCGTGGTCGAGACGACGCACGTCGTCGACCCGGAGTACGTCGGGGGGCATCTGCTCTACGTCACACGCTACGTCGAGCCCGGACATCCCGACCAGGAGCGGCCGGTCGACGAGCTCGAGTCCGATTACCTGGCCCAGGCCCGCCGGATCTTCCCGGAGCTCACCGACGACGTGATCCTCCACCGAAAGCTCCAGCGCGCCCGGGTCACGGAGCCGGTGCACCTGCTCGGCGGTGCGTCGAACCTGCCGGAGATGTTCCCGGCGCCCGGTCTCGCCCTGGCGTCACTCGCGCACGTCTATCCCGAGATCTCGAGCGGCCAGGCGACCATGGGCGTCACGAACCGCGTCGTCCCGGGGATCCTCGAGCGGCTTCGCGCCGCCCGTGGAGAGGCGGTGGCGGCGTGACCGCCGCGGCCGTCGCGATCCGCGCGCGGGCCGAGCAGCTCCGCGTGGGAGCCGACGCGCTCGCGCTCGGTGGGCTCGCGGTGTTCTCGCTCGGGCTGCTGGCGCTCGTCTGGGGGACCTGGGGCGATCTCGACAGCGACACGGGCTACGACCTGGTTGCCGGGATCCGCATGGCGGACGGCGAGATGCTCTACCGGGATCTCACGTACTTCTACGGCCCCCTGGCGCCCGCGCTGGCGGCCGTCGCCGTGTTGGCCGGGGGCTCCGGCTTCGGGTCTGCGGTCGCGCTCGGACTGCTCGTGACCGGCGCGATCGTCCTCGGTACCTACGCGCTGGCCCGGACGCTCGTCGAGCCGCTCGGCGCCTTCCTTGCGGCGGCGCTGACCGCAGCCGTCGCGCTGATTCCGAACAACTACAGCTTCGTCATCCCGCACACGCACGCCGCGACCCTCGGGACGCTGGG
>DASZEE010000103.1:0-1910 GCA_035941215.1 Gaiellaceae bacterium | reverse complement strand
TTCCGCGTTCCTTTGCTATCTCGTGGACGCGCTTCTTTGCCATTCGCGAACTAAGTCTATGGTCTCCTGTTTGACTGTCACCGGCGCCCGTAACGATCGCGCGAGGGCACGCCCTCCCGCGATCTCCGCGGCGCACTCGGGGCGGGCGCACACGTAGGCGCCCCTCCCTTCCAACCGGGCGTCCGGATCGACCCGGACGCCACCATCCTCACCGCGGACCAGCCTGAGCAGCTCGCGCTTGGGGAGCGAGCGGCGGCAGCTGACGCAGCGGCGAAGGGGATCTACGACCTCTCTTCCTCCGCATCGGGCTCGCCGACCGGTTCGGCGGCTTCCGCACCGGCGGCATCCGGCTCGGCGGCGTCCGGAGCCGCCGGCTGACCGTCGACGATCTCCTCGACCGAGGGCTGATCCTCGACGACCTCCTCGGCGCCGGGCTGCTCCCCGAGCACCTCGTCCACCGACGGCTGGTCCGCGACGAGCTCGTCCGCCGAAGGCTGCCCGGCGGTGACCTCCTGCGAAGAAGGCTCGTCCGTGGCGACCTCCTCCGACGCGGACTCATCGGCGACGGCCTCCTCCGACGAAACCTCATCCGAAGCGGGCACCTCGGCCGCGGGCTCCTCCGATGGGAGCTCGTCCGCCGCGACCTCCTCCGCCCCGACCGCATCCGAAGAAGGCACCTCGGCCGCGGGCTCCTCCGATGGGAGCTCGTCCGCCGCGATCTCGTCCGGGGCGAGCTCGTCCGGAGCGGGCGCGGCCGCGACCTCCTCGGGCGGTGCGCCTTCTTCGGCGGCTCCCGACTCGGCCGCTTCCTCCGCGCCCTCCTCGGGCGTCTCGCCCTCGTCGTCCGGCGGCACCACGTAGTCCGTCTCCGTCCCCTCCAGCGCCTGGTGGGCCGGCAGGCCGCAGTAGCGGGAGCCGGGCAGCGACGCGTTCGGGCAGCGCTTTCCGTTCGCGAGGATCGCGGCGCAGCGGCCGGCCACCTCCTCCTCGGCGTAGCCCATCGTCGCCTCTTCCTCGGCGAACTCCGTCTCCGAGCGGATGTCCACGCGCCAGCCGGTCAGCCGCGCCGCGAGCCGGGCGTTCAGGCCGTCCTTGCCGATCGCCAGCGAGAGCTGGTCGTCCGGGACGATCACCGTCGCCTGCTTCGCCTCGTCGTCCACGAGCACCTCGCGCACGCGGGCGGGCGACAGCGCCTTCGCCACGAAGCGCGCCGGCTCCTCGTTGAACGGGATGATGTCGATCTTCTCGCCGCGCAGCTCGGACACGACCATCCGCACCCGCGAGCCGCGCGGACCCACGCAGGCGCCGACCGGATCGACCCCGCTCGCGTGCGAGACCACCGCGATCTTGGACCGGTAGCCCGGCTCGCGCGCCACGTTCTGGATCTCCACCAGCCCGTCCGCGATCTCCGGCACCTCGAGCTCGAACAGCGCCCGGATCAGCTCGGGCGAGCGGCGCGACACGATGATCGACGGCCCCTTCGCCTGGTTCGAGACGTCGGTGATGATGGCCTTGATGCGCTGACCGTGGTCGTAGCGCTCGCCGTGCACCTGCTCGCCGCGCGGCAGCAGCGCCTCCACCCGCTCGCGCAGCTGCACCAGGGTGTAGCGCGAGTCCGACTGCTGGACGATGCCCGTGATCAGCTCGCCCACGCGGTCCTGGTACTCGGTGAACATCATGTCGCGCTCCGCCTCGCGGATGCGCTGGAGGATCACCTGCTTGGCGGTCTGGGCGGCGATGCGGCCGAAGTCCTCGGGGGTGACGTCGTGCTCCTCGATCTGGTCGCGGTGCTCGGCGAGCTTCTCGGGGTCGAGCTCCGGCTCGGGCGGCTCGCGCAGCTCCCCCGTCTCGGGGTCGACGAGCTCACCCTCGTCGACCTCGACCTCCGCGAGCAGCTGCTCCTCGAGCTC
>DASZEE010000102.1:0-7812 GCA_035941215.1 Gaiellaceae bacterium | reverse complement strand
TCTGCTGACCCTTCGAGTTGTCGAACCCGCTCGGCGGGTCATTCTCGTACGGGAAGGACGTCCGGTTCGCAACGTCGTTCCCGTCGACGCCGTCGCCGAGGAGGTCGCCCGGGGGATGGCCCTTGAGCTTTCCGGCCACGGCGCGCTCGGCGATGTCGACGACGTCGTCTCCCAGCCGGCGCCCGTTCGGGAAGCCGGCCGTGTCACCGCCGAAGACACCGAGCCGGTTCGGGCTGGCAGTCGGCGGGATCGAGAGGTTGATCCGCAGCATGTCGGCGAGCTTCGGCCCGGTGTTGTTCAGGCCGGGGACGCCGGTCAACAGCACGGCGACGAGGTCGTCGCGGTTCGTCTCCGGGACGCCGAGGCCGTACAGCTGGTTGAGGACGGCCGCGAGCATCGGCGTGCGGTAGTACTGCTCGAACTGCGCGTCCGTCGCAGGGCTCAGGCGGTTCCACTTGTCCTTGAGCCGGGTGGGGATGATTACCTCGTTGATCAGCGGGTTGCCGAGGCGGGAGACCTGCACCCACTGCTTCTCCTCGTGGAACCGGCGGACGCCGTTGCGGCGGAACTCGCGGATCGTCACGCGAGGCCGCTCCGTCGTTGCCCAGACCCCGACGGTGTGGTCGGAGTCGTCCAGCTGCGAGATCGGGATCTGGAGCGCGATCCCGTGGACCGCGTAGCCGGCGAAGAAGTCCTTCCCGCCGCCCATGTTCCCGGTGCCTCTGCGGATCGCGACGAGATCGAAGATCGCGCCGATGTCCGCGAAGAACGCGTCCTCCCGCTGTCCGGCGAACACCTTCCCGCCGCCGGCCAGATTCGTGATCGCCGAATCGGCCAGCTGCCGGTAGTTCGGCGTGGAGCGCGGGCCGATGTTGTTCGGTGGGGTCACACCGCGGGCGACGACGGTGTCACGGCCGCGGACGACGCGGGTGACTGTGTAGTCCTGCACGGTGTTGCCGAGGAAGAGCGTGTCCTCGCGGTTCTTGAACCGGAACCGGTAGCTGACGTCGGCCTTGCCGTCGCCGCCCCGGTCGATGTTGATCGCGTAGCGGGCCCGCTGGGAGAAGCGGTACCAGTTCGGCCCGGCGGCAGGATCCTCTGCGGGGATCCAGTTGGCGATCACCGTCAGCTGGTTCGGTGCGTCCAGGCTCCTGAACGCGTAGACGTCGGTCGTGTCGGCCGTCGGATCCTCGGCGATCAGCGGCGCCTCGCGGTGGCTCGATGCCTGGCCGGCCTCGGGGGCCGGGCCTCTGACGGCGAGCACTGCGGCGGCGACTGCGATCCCGACGATCGCGAGTGCGAGCGTGCGCATGGTGTGCGGCTCCTTTCGGTTCGGCGCCGGGGATCTGGCGCCTGGGGTCGCGGCTCATTCGCTCGGGGGTCAAAAGCGGTTCGGCCGACTAGGGTCTGGCCATGCGGCGCTTGGTTGTCGTGTCGCTCCTCGTGTTCGCTGTCGCGACCTCGGTCGCGGCTGCCGCGACGCGTCCGGCCTGGCGCGAGTACGAGGATCCCGTGCTCGGCTGGCGCTTTTGGTACCCGACCGCGATGCGGCTCGGCCACTTCCAGGGGTTCAATCGCATCACCTGGTACGGCGTCGCAATCGCCAACTTCCCGGCGGTCGAGCCGTCAACGTGGCCGCTCCAGTCGCCGAAGGTGCCGCCCGACGGCGTGCTCGTCCGGTTCTGGCACCAAGAGGGAGGTCCGTCTCACCACGCACTTCTGCGCGACGACCGCCTGCCGCTGTCGCTTCGCCGCATGCTTCGCCTTCCCGTCGGCCCGAGACCGAGGCCGAGACTCGGCATCTTCCAGTTCGGAGGAATCGAGCTCAGGGTCGCCGTGTGGACCGGCCGGCTGGCGTCTCGTCGCGACACGGCGGCGGCGGCGGAGATCGTTCGGCGCTTCCGCCCGGCGCCGCTCCGGACCGGCACCTCGACGAGGCCATGCGACTTCTTCGTGCTGGACCGAATCCGCGCATACGGTGCTCGCGCGGTCAGGCGCTACGACGCCGGCGACCTGCCGGAGAACGACTGCCTCGCAGCCAGGCCCTTCTTCCTCGTCAAGACGCCGAGGGCGTTGTACGCGGTCGGCTGGCCGCGGGACTCGGTCAGCGGCTACAAGGAGGACTGCGGGGTCCAGTTCGACGAGCGGCGATTCGGGTTCTCGTGCGCCAACGGCGCGAGGTGGGACCGCCTCGGGCGCGTCGTCTCCGTGCCGCGGGGGTGGCGAGGCGGGGAGGATCCGCTCGCGCGTTACACCGTCGTCCGCGGATACGACGGCCACGTGTTCGTCTCCACGGGCTCCTACCGATATCCCGTGTCCTAGGCGGAGACTCGGGTGCCCGCGCGGCCGCCAAGAGCGTCCTGCATGCCTTCGAGCGACGTGATGATCGCCTCGCCGCCGCCGCGGGCCATGGCGATCGCCGCTTCGACCTTCGGCCGCATGGAGCCTTCCGCGAGGTCGATCAGGAGCTTCTCCGCCTGGTCGGGCCTGAGCTCGCGGATCTCCTCCTCGGCCGGGGTTCCGAACCAGCGCTTCACGGCTGGCACGTCGGTGAGGATCAGGAGCCGCTCCGCGCCGAGCTCGGCGGCGAGGACGGCCGACGCGCGGTCCTTGTCGATCACCGCGTCCACTCCCTGAAGCTTGCCGTCGCGCCGGACGACCGGGATGCCGCCACCACCGCACGCGACGGGAACGGATCCCGCGGCGAGCAGCGCGCGGATCTGCTCCACCTCGACGATCTCGAGGGGCGTGGGGGAGGGAACCACTCGGCGCCAGCCCCGGCCTTGCTCCTCGACGAGCTGCCAGCCGCGCTCGGTCTCGAGCTTCCGGGCCTGCTCGCCGGAGTAGAACGGCCCGATCGGCTTCGTGGGCCGCTCGAAGGCCGGGTCGGTCTCCTCGACGACGACGTGCGTGAGCAGGCAGGCCACCGGTCGTCCGGCCGCAGGCCCGAGCTCGGTCTCGATCATCGACCCGATCTCGGCCTGCGTCTGGGCCACGGCCAGATAGAGCGGGAGCGGTGGCACTTCGTCCGCCGAGCGCTCCTGCCGCAGGAGCTCGTTCCCGACCTGCGGCCCGTTCCCGTGCGTGATCACGAGGTTCCCCTCCTGAAGCAGCGGCGCGAGCGCGTCGGCGGTCTCCCGTAGCCGCGCGGCCTGCTCGGCAGCCGTGCCCCGGTCGCCCGCGCGGATCAGCGCGTTGCCGCCCAGCGCGACGACGGTCGTCAAGCGAGGGCGGCTTCGGTGTTCCCGGTCGTGAGCCCGCGCTCGGCGAGCAGGCCGGCCAGGGTCGGCTCGCCCAGCTCCTGGAGGCGGTAGGTGACGCGGAGCGCGGGCTTGTCGAAGTCCACGACGCGCCGCAGGTCGATCGGCGTCCCGATCAGGACGACCTCGGCGTCGGAGCGCGCGATCGTCTCCTTCAGCTCGTCCATCTGCTTGCGCCCGTAGCCCATGGCCGGGAGCAGCTCGGTGATGTGCGGATACTCCTCCAGGGTCTTGGCGATCGAGCCCACCGCGAACGGCCGGGGATCGACGAGCGCGGCGGCGCCGTTCGCCTTGGCCGCGAGCACCGCGGCGCCGTACGCCATCTCGCCGTGCGTCAGCGTCGGCCCGTCCTCGACCGCGAGCACTCGCTTGCCGGCGATCGTCTCGCCGTTCTCCTCCAACAGAAACGGCGACGCCGCCCGTACGACCTTCGCCTCGGGATTGACCTTGCGGATCGAGTCCAGCACAGCCTCGACGCCCTCCGGCGGTGCGGTGTCGACCTTGTTCACGACGCAGACGTCCGCCATGCGGAGGTTGGTCTCGCCGGGGTGGTACCGCAGCTCGTGGCCGGCACGGTGCGGGTCCATGACAACGACGTGGAGGTTGGGCTTGATGAAGGGCGTGTCGTTGTTGCCGCCGTCCCAGAGGATCACGTCGGCTTCCTGCTCGGCCTGGTCGAGGATCGCTGCGTAGTCGATCCCCGCGAAGACGACGTTGCCCTCGGCGATGTGCGGCTCGTACTCCTCGCGCTCCTCGATGGTCGCTTCGGCTGCGTCCAGGTCGGCGTAATCCGCGAAGCGCTGGACGGCCTGCTTCGTCAGGTCGCCGTACGGCATCGGGTGGCGAAGGACGGCGACCCGCTTGCCGTCGTCCCGCAGGAGCTTCGCGATGTGGCGGGTCGTTTGGCTCTTGCCGGAGCCCGTCCGGACCGCGCAGACGGCGACCACGGGCCTGGACGAGGTCAGCATCGTGCGGTTCGGCGAGAGCAGGCTGTAGGAGGCGCCGGCGGCCAGGACGCGCGAGCCGATGTGCATCACGTGCTCGTGAGTCACGTCCGAGTACGAGAACACAACCTCGTCGACGTCATGCTCGCGCACCAGCTCCTCGAGCTTGGACTCCGGGTGGATGGGGATCCCGGCGGGATACAGGTGGCCCGCGAGCTCGGCCGGGTAGCGGCGGCCGTCGATGTTCGGGATCTGCGTCGCCGTGAACGCGACGACCTCGTACTCCTCACGGCCGCGGTAGACGAGGTTGAAGTTGTGGAAGTCGCGACCCGCGGCGCCGACGATCACGACCCGTCTTCGATCCATGAATAAAGCCTATTCAGTTTGCAGGACGGCGCACGGCGTTAGAGTCGTCGCGTGGCTACCTTCGCCGAGGCGCTCAACGAGCAGATCGCGTACGAGTACGGCGCGTCGCAGCAGTACGTGGCGATCGCGGTGCACTACGACGCCGAGTCGCTGCCCGAGCTCGCCGCCCACTTCTACCGCCAGGCGGTCGAGGAGCGGAACCACGCGATGATGATGGTGCAGTTCCTGCTCGACGCCGACGAGCCGGTGCGGATTCCGGGCGTCGAGGCGCCGAAGACGGACTTCGCCGACCCGCGCGAGCCCGTTGCCCTCGCGCTGGAGCAGGAGAAGCGGGTCACGGACCAGATCGTCGCGCTCGTCGAGCTCGCCCGGCAGGAGGGGAAGCTCGTGGGTGAGCAGTTCCTGCACTGGTTCCTCCAGGAGCAGCGCGAGGAGGTCTCATCGATGTCCCACCTGCTTGCGACCGTCGAGCGGGCCGACAACCTCCTGATCGTGGAGGAGATCCTCGCGCGGACCGGCGACGACGAGAGCCCGCTCGAGGCCGGCGCCCCGCCCGCCGCCGGCGGCGCGCTCTAGTAGGAGGGTTTGGCGAAATACCGGCTGTGTCGCCAGGCCGCGCTGCTCGCCCCCAGGTCTGCGTCCTCAGTCGCGCCCGTATCTCATTCGATACGGGCGCTCCCTGCGTCCTGGCCTGGGAACGAGCATCGCACCCTGGCAACGAGCGCTACTCCGCCAAACCCTCCTAGAGGAGCACGCCGCGCTTCCAGCGGTAGTCGACGTCGCTCACATAGAAGGCGTTCGCGAGGATCGGCTCGGCGCCGAATCGCCCGGCGGAGAAGAAGTCGAGCTCGCGCACCTCGACGGCGACCGGCTGCGGATCCCACGCGCTTCTCGTCCCACGAACACTGAGGAGGCGACCCGTCTCATGCTCGTGGTGGAACGTGTAGGGAAGCGGGCCCGCGAAGCGCCGGGCTTCCTCGACGTTGACGAACGGCGAGTCCGGCGGCAGCGGCCCCGGCCTCCGGCTCAGGTCGGCGGCGATGCTCACGCCGGGCCGCACCACCACCTCCAGCAGCTCGCCGTCGAGCCGGAAGCCGGCATCCACGGTGCGGTACCGGTACGACGTGAAGAGGTTGCCGAAGACCGTCAGGAGCCCACGGTCCGTGTCGCTGCGGAGGATGTAGAGGCCCCGAAGGCTCGGCCGGCCGGCCACCCTCACGAAGATCCGGTAGCCGCCGAGGAAGAAGTCGAGCCCCAGGCTGCCGGGGAGCAACGACGGCCGCATGCGCTCGGTCTGCACGAACGCCGCCGCGGCGAAACCCAGCTCGCCATGGCGGTCGGGCTCCAGGGTCGGCGGCAACAGCGGCTCGAGGGCGGACGCCGGCAGCGCGTAGGCAAGCACGAGGCTGTGCCGGAAGTGAGCCGAGACGGCAAACGGATGGCGTCGAAGCCGATAGCCCATCAGAGGCGCTCGACGCGGATGCTGCCCCAGATCAGCGCGCGGTCCTCGGCGGCCCACCGGCTCTCTTCGTCGTCGGCGGGCTCGCGGAAGCTCCGTCGGATCACGACGGCCCCGGGAGCCGCCGCCCGGCGAACGGCGTCGAAGAGCCGGGCGCCGTAGTCCTCGTCCGCGCCGTCGAGGATGTTCGACAGCGTGAACCCGTCGAAGCTCCGCGGCGGGCAGGCTTCGAGAAAGTCGGCCGCGTCCATCGTCTCCAGGGCGAGGGGCGCCGCCGTCGTCGTCTCCCGCGGTCGGCCGAGCAGCAGTGCTGATGCGTACGGGTTCGCGGCGTTCGGGTGACGACCGAATCCCCGCTCGAGCCGGCGTCGGAGAATGCGGTCGAATCGAGCCGGGAGCACGCGAAGGAAGCGAGAGTCGTAGGCGCGCCGAAGCAGTATCGGGCTGAAGGCTGCGGCGAGGGCAAAACGCAGTCGGCGAGTGTCGAGACGGCGGCGCCAGAACTCGAGCTGCTCGTCCGTCCGGTCGAGGTCGCAGAAGTGCTCGAGTGCAGCGGGTCTCCAGCCCAGCGCGGGAGCGAGGCGCCGCAGCCGATCAAGCCTCCCGTCGACGCGTCCTCGCTCCATTGCCCCGCCGACCAGGCGGCGGCGCACGTAGGCGATCTGCGCAGGATTGATGTCGACCGCGGTGACGTCGTCGCCGCGCGCTGCCAGCTCGAACGCCGTGCATCCGGCCGAGGCGATGCAGAAGACACGCCTGCCCGGCTCGAAGGTCTCGAGCTCCACGGCGCTGTCTTCGTACATCTGGCCGAAGAGCAGCTCCGGCGCACCTGCCCGCCGGTCGATCCGCCCGCCCTGCCAGGCCGTTTCAGGCGCGGGCATCCTCCTCGGCGGCGAGCCACGCGAGCGCCAGGAAAGCGACATTCTCGGCGACCATGGTCTTCGCGGCCGGGATGTGACGCCGCCCGAACGTCAGTCCGCCGGCGTTCATCCCTGCAACGAGCGCAGTGCCGACAGCCGCCGCGCCTCGAGGCCGCCGGCCGCTGACGACCCAGACGGCGAGCGCGGTCTCGACGACGCCGATCGCGAGCAGCACCGGCTTCGCCCGGGAACCGCGCAGCCACGGCACCGACGCCACGATGTCCACCTGATCCGGGCAGCCGCCGAGGAGCTTGCACCAAGCGCCGTGGTAGAGCCAAACACCAGCGACGGCCGCCGAGGCGAACCGGCGTCCGAACTGTCGCCGCACCTAACCGAGCTGTTCGCGGAGGCTCTCCGCGAAGGCTTCCATCTCGAGCTCCTCGCCTGTGACGTCGGCGAGCAGCTCGTCCGCGTTCAGCCGGCTGCCCTCGCCCCAGAGCTCGCGGAGCATGCTTCCGGCCTCTCGGTTCGAGAACCAGGCCGAGCCGAAGCGCTCTCGGAAGTGGTTGCGGAGCTGCGCCTGGAGGGCCCAAGAGCGGAGATAGCCGGTGACGTAGAAGCTCGGGTCGATGTCGCCGAGGTAGTCCGTCGGGCTGGGCTCGATCTTAAGCGCGTCGCCGAGGATCTCGACGTAGCGCGAGGAAA
Organism: Gaiellaceae bacterium; assembly: GCA_035941215.1. Taxonomy (GTDB): domain Bacteria; phylum Actinomycetota; class Thermoleophilia; order Gaiellales; family Gaiellaceae; genus JACDAN01. Next base: position 218 of record DASZEE010000102.1, on the reverse strand, counting down.
TCGCCTTCTCGTCCAGCTCCGTCGCCGCGTGGAACTCGAGCTCGTACAGCAGCTTCCCGCAGTAGCGGCGGAGGAGGTACAGCGAGCCGGTCGCGGCCTCCGCGGCGAACTCGTCCGGCCGCGGGAAGTCCAGGTGGCTCGCGAGCCAGCCGGCCTCCAGCAGGAAGTGCTCCATCAGCGTCGCCCATGCCTCCGTGATGGACACGTCGCCGAGGCGC
>DASZEE010000101.1:0-2813 GCA_035941215.1 Gaiellaceae bacterium | reverse complement strand
CGCCGTCGGTGTCGGCGTCCTGAGCGGACGCAAGGCCGCCCTCCGGGAGGGCGAGCTCCCGGAGGACGTAGTCGAGGGTCTCCTCGGTGACCCGCCGGTAACGCTCCTCGCCCGTGACCACCCAAGCGTGGAGGTAGGTCGAGGCGAGCAGCGCGTTGTCATAGAGCATCTTCTCGAAATGCGGCACCAGCCACCGTCGATCGACGGAGTAACGGTGGAAGCCGCCGCCGAGGAGGTCGTACATGCCGCCGGCGGCCATGGCGTCGAGGGTCTTCGTGACCATCGGCAGGGCTTCGTCGTCGCCGCGTAGGTGCTGGCGCAAGAGGAACTCCAGGGCGGGCGCCGGCGGGAACTTCGGCGCGCCGCCGAAGCCTCCCCACTCCGGGTCGAACTGGCGGCGCAGCGCGCGGGTGGCGTCGCCGAGCAGGCTCTCGGTCAGCGGGTCGGTCGACGGCCGCACCTGGCTCGAGGCCCGGATCGCCTCCACGAGCTGCCTCGCGGAGTCGGCCGCGGCCGCGCGCCGCTCGCGATAGAGGTCGGAGACCGCGGTGAGGACGTCGCGGAAAGCCGGCATCCCATGCCGCGGCTCGGGCGGGAAATAGGTGCCGCCGAAGAACGGCTCGCCCTCAGGGGTCAGGAAGACGGTCATCGGCCAGCCGCCGTGGCCGGTCAGCGCGACCACCGCCTCCATGTAGAGCGCGTCGACGTCGGGCCGCTCCTCCCGGTCGACCTTCACGTTGACGAAGAGCTCGTTCATCAGGCGCGCCGTCTCGTCGTCCTCGAACGACTCGTGCTCCATGACATGGCACCAGTGGCAGGCCGAGTATCCGATCGAAAGCAGGATCGGCCGGTCGTCGCCGCGCGCCCGCTCGAAGGCCTCGTCGCCCCAGGAGTACCAGTCGACGGGATTGTCGGCGTGCTGAAGGAGGTAGGGGCTCGTCTCGTTTGCGAGACGGTTCATGGCAATTAGGCTAGCCCTGTGACCGAGACGCCCGACGACCTGCTCGAGCCCGAGGACCCGCCGGAGCCGGCGGACGAGCCGCGCGAGGACGATGATCCCGGCCTGAGCGCCGAGGAGAGCCTCGGTTTGCTCCCGCCGGATTGACCCTCCCCGGCGGAACAGTCACCTTCCTCTTCTCCGACATCGAGGGGTCGACGCGGCTGCTCGAGCAGCTCGGAGACGGCTACGGCGAGGTTCATCGCGAGCACCGGAGGATCCTCCGCGAGCGGCTCACGGAGGCGGGCGGCAGGGAGGTCGACACGCAGGGGGACGCATTCTTCTTCTCGTTCGTGCGCGCCCGGGACGCCGTGTCCGGCGCGGTCGCCGCCCAGCGGGAGCTGGCGACGCATCGCTGGCCGGACGACGTGGAGGTCAAGGTCCGGATGGGGCTGCACACAGGCGAGCCCAGCGTCGGCGAGGAGGGCTATCTCGGGATGGACGTCGTCCGCGCCGCCCGTATCTGCTCGGCGGGCCACGGCGGACAGATCCTGCTCTCCGAAACGACTCGTGCGCTCGTCGGGAACAGCATCCCGGAGGGCACCGCCGTCCGCGATCTGGGTAGGGCCAACCTGAAGGACATCCAGCACGAGCGGCTCTTCGAGCTCTCGTTGTCCGAGCACTCCGGGGAGTTCCCTCCCGTCAAAACGGCGCCGGCAACGACCTCCGCGGACGACCTCGCCGAGCAGATCAAGCGCAGAGTCCACGAGCAGGTCCTGGCCGGCTTCGAGCCCGGCGGGTCCGACGACTCGATGTCGAAGCTCGTGAACCTGGTGCTCGTCGGGTTCCTCGCGGTCTTCCTCGGCCTTGCCGCGATTGCCGCGATCGTCCTGCTCGTCAGGGCTGTGCTCTGAACGGCCCCGCGCGGTAGAGGTAGCCCTCGAGCTGGCGCCCGAGCAGTCCTTCCAGCCACTCGGAGATCGCGATCAGCGCCTCGAGGTCGACGCCGGTCTCGATGCCCTCGCCCTCGAGGAGGTAGACGAGATCCTCGGTGCCGATGTTGCCCGTCGCCTTCGGCGCGAACGGGCAGCCGCCAAGGCCTCCGACTGACGAGTCGAGCGACGCCGCGCCAACGCCGAGCGCTGCGTAGGCGTTCGCGAAGCCCGTGTTGCGGGTGTTGTGGAAGTGCCCGCCGACGGGTTTCCCCAATGCGGCGACGCCCTCGACGAGGTACTGAACCTGGGTCGGCGTTGCGACTCCGATCGTGTCCGCGAGGACGAGCTCGTCCGGCTGCGTATCCGCAAGCCGCTCCGCGATCGCCATGACGCGCTGCGGATCGACCGGTCCCTCGAAGGGACAGCCGAAGGCGACCGAGATCGTGACGCTGGCGCGGATCCCGTCTCCCTTCGCCCGCCCGACGATCCGCTCGGCGTCCTCGAGCGCGGCCTCCACCGACGCGCCCGCGTTGCGCTCGGAGAAGCTCTCGGTGGCCGCGACCGCGAAGCTCACCTCGTCCAGGCCTGCCTCGCGGAGCCGGTCGTAGCCGCGCTCGTTCAAGGCGAGGCCGGAATAGACGACGCCGTCCGTCCTCTCCAGTGCCTCGATGACCTCCTCCGCCCCGGCCATCTGCGGCACGCGGTCCGGGTTGACGAAGCTCGCCGCCTCGATTCGCTTCAGCCCGGCGGCGGCCAGCCGGCCAACGAGCTCGGCCCGCGTCCCGGGCGGAAGGATCTGCTCCTCGTTCTGAAGGCCGTCGCGCGGCCCGACCTCGCGGATCAAAAGCCGCGGGCGAAGACCCGGTCGGGCGCGATCCGGACGATCAGGCGCTTCTCGCCCTCCACGTAGTTGTAGTCGCGCCCGAAGTAGCGGTGTGAGA
>DASZEE010000100.1:0-2091 GCA_035941215.1 Gaiellaceae bacterium | reverse complement strand
GTAGACCTCGAGCTGGTTCTCGGCATGGCGGACGCGCTGCTCGACCTGCCAGCGGTCGGCGTCGGACTCGCCCCGCTCGACCCGCTCCAGCTCCGCCTGAGCGTCGTCCAGCTGCTGGCGGGCTCGGTCGGGGTCGATCTCCCGCGCGTCGACTGCGTCGTCGACGAGCGCGAGCGCCCGGTCCTGCTCGACCTTGAAGAACCCCGGCCCCGTCGCGAACTCGCGAATCTCCTCGTCGCGCCGGATGTGAACACGTGTCCCGCCCGCCTTCAGGGTCGCGACGAGCGGGGCGTGCCGCGCGAGGATGCCGATCTCGCCGTCCTGGCCCGGGACGATCAGCATCTCGACCTCGCCCTCGAACGCGGCCCCGTCGGGCGTGACCAGCGAGAGGTCGAACGTGCGCCTTTCGTCGGCCACTAGTGCCCCTTCCAGTGATGCTGGCGAGTCTCTCGGTCGTGAGCACCAAGCCAGAGCTCGCACTCGGCCGCGCCAAGGCTAGTCAGCCTTGGTAAGGACGAGGGTGGGCTCTGGCGCAGCGTGATAGCGGGCGAGAGGCCGGCGTGCATTGCTGGGAGGGGCACCTACGCGGGAACGGGTTCAGCGGGCTCGGCTTCCGGAGCCTCTTCCTCGGCCTCGGCCTCGGGCTGCTCCGGCTCCTCGCCGCTCAGCTCGCGGCCCTTCTGCACGGCCTCGTCGATCCCCCCGACCATGTAGAACGCCTGCTCGGGGAGGTCGTCGTGCTTGCCGTCCAGGATCTGGCGGAAGCCTTCGATCGTGTCCTCGAGCTTGACGTACTTGCCGGGCGTGCCCGTGAACTGCTCGGCCACGAAGTTCGGCTGCGAGAGGAAGCGCTGAATCTTGCGCGCCCGCTGGACGACGACCTTGTCCTCGTCCGAGAGCTCGTCCATCCCGAGGATCGCGATGATGTCCTGGAGGTCGCGGTACCGCTGGAGCACCTCCTGGACGCGCGTCGCGGTCGAGTAGTGCTCGTCCGAGACGATGCCCGGCTGGAGGGCGCGGGAAAACGAGTCGAGCGGGTCGACGGCCGGGTAGATCCCCTGCTCGACGATCGCACGCGAGAGGACCGTCGTGGCGTCGAGGTGGGCGAATGTGTTCGCGGGTGCCGGGTCGGTGAGGTCGTCGGCCGGCACGTAGATCGCCTGCACGGACGTGACCGAGCCGGTGCGCGTCGAGGTGATCCGCTCCTGGAGCTGGCCCATCTCGGTCGCGAGCGTCGGCTGGTAGCCGACGGCGCTCGGCATCCGGCCGAGCAGCGCCGACACCTCGGAGCCCGCCTGGACGAAGCGGAAGATGTTGTCGATGAAGAGCAGCGTGTTCTGGCCCTGGTCGCGGAAGTACTCGGCCATCGTCAGACCGGAGAGGCCGACGCGGAGCCGGGCCCCGGGCGGCTCGTTCATCTGCCCGTAGACGAGCGCGACCTTGTCGAGCACGCCGGACTCCTCCATCTCGAGCCAGAGGTCGTTGCCCTCGCGCGTGCGCTCGCCGACGCCTGCGAAGACGGAGACCCCTCCGTGCTCCTGCGCGACGTTGTGGATCAGCTCCTGGATCAGGACGGTCTTGCCGACGCCCGCGCCCCCGAAGAGGCCGACCTTGCCGCCCTGCACGTAGGGCGCGATCAGGTCGATGACCTTGATCCCGGTCTCGAAGATCTCGACCGTCGGGGAGAGCTCCCGGAAGCTCGGCGGGTCGCGGTGGATCGGCCAGCGCTCGGCGTCGGCCGGCAGCGCGTCGCCCTTGTCGATCGGGTCGCCGATCACGTTCCAGAGCCGTCCGAGCGTGACGTCACCGACCGGCACGGAGATCGGCTTGCCCGTGTTTTCGACGTCGAGCCCGCGGGCGAGCCCGTCGGTGGAGTCCATGGCGACGGCGCGGACGCGGTCGTCCCCCAGGTGCTGCTGCACCTCTGCGATCAGCTCGCGGCCGTCGACCGTGATGCGGAGAGCCGAGTAGATCTGTGGCAGTTCGTTCGGAAAGACGGCGTCGATGACGACGCCCTTGATCTCGCTGACGCGGCCGGCGTTCGCGCGGTCGCTTTGCTGTTCGTCAGGCATGGCCCTCCCGGAGCGGTGT
>DASZEE010000099.1:0-4110 GCA_035941215.1 Gaiellaceae bacterium | reverse complement strand
AGCCGGTCGTTGGCCTTCTCCACGCCTCGCCGCACCGCCAGGTAGCCGGCAACGGTCCAGCCGATCAGCAGCAGGATCAGTCCGACGACGACGAGCGTGATGATTCTCCCGGTACCGAACCGACGGGTCGGTCTTGCGGGGCCCGGACCGGCGTACTGCCGCGGTTTTGGTGCCTCGCGGGAAGCCCTCGTCCGCCGCTCGGGCTTGGGAGGCCTCTGGAGGGTGGGCACGCCGCCTGTGGCACGGCCCCCGCGGTAGACGCGGTACGGCTTGTCTTCGCGGGCCATCCGGCGGGGTATCGTAGCCGCCGCTCGTGAGCGCCTCCCGAGCCATCGGCCTCGATCTCGGCGGGACGAAGATCCTGGCCGGCGTCGTCGATCGGGACGGGACGGTCGACCGGCGGACAACGGTTCCGACCCCCGTGTCCTCGGAGAACGAGCTCCTCGAGGCGCTGGAGGGGGTCGTCGAGTCGTTGGTCGGGGAGGACGTCGCGGCGCTCGGGCTCGGAATCCCGTCCCAGATCGACCAGCGCACCGGCCGGGCCGTGTCGTCGGTCCACGTCCCGCTGACCGACGTTGACCTGCGGGACCGGATCGGGGACCGCTTCGGGCTCCCGGTCGGGATTGACAACGACGGGAACGCGGCCGCGATCGCCGAGTGGAAGCTGGGCGCGGGCCGCGGGGCGTCCACGCTCGTGCTCCTCACCCTCGGGACCGGAATCGGAGGGGGGCTGATCCTCGACGGGCGGCCGTTCCGCGGGTCCGTCGGTGCGGGTGCTGAGCTCGGGCACATGGTCCTCGACTACGGCGGCCCGCCGTGCAAGGGCGCCTGCACGGGCAATGGCCATTTTGAGGCGCTCGCGGCCGGATCGGCGGCCGACGCGCTCGCCGAGGCGCGCTTCGGCGCGGGCGCCGACGCCCGCAGGCTGGTGGACGAGGCCGAGGCTGGTGATCAGGGGGCAAGGTCGGACCTTGCCGAGCTCGGACACAGGCTCGGAGCCGGCATCGCGTCGCTCGTGAACATCTTCAACCCCGAGCTCGTGATCGTGGGCGGCGGCTTCTCGGACGCTGGTGATCTCATCCTCGGGCCGGCGCGGGAGACGCTCGACGTTGAAGGCCTTCCACTGCCGCGGGAGGTCGTGCGGATCGCGCTTGCGGAGCTTGGGCCCGAGGCAGGAATGGTCGGAGCCGCGCTCGTCGGATTCGAGGCGCTCGACGGTTGGGACTAGCGTGCCGCTCGCCGTCTGCGCGACCCCGATTGGCAACCTCGAGGACGTCACGATCCGTGTCCTCGACGAGCTGCGGGCGGCGGACGTCGTCCTCTGCGAGGACACGCGCCACACCCGCGGCCTGCTCGCCCGCCACGGGATCGAGGCGCGATTGGTGAGCTACCACGAGCACAACGAGGCGAAGCGAACGGCCGAGCTGCTGCCGCGACTCGCGGTCGGCGAGCGGATCGCGCTCGTGTCCGACGCAGGGATGCCAGGCATAAGCGATCCGGGCGCGCGGCTGGTCGGCGCCGCGCTCGAGGCTGGGATTCCGGTGTCCGTCCTGCCGGGGCCTTCCGCTGTCGAGAGCGCAGTCGCGGCCAGCGGTTTCGAGGTCGATCGGTATCAGTTCGTCGGGTTCCTTCCGCGAAGCGCTGGAGAGCTCTCGGCGCTCTGGGGAGAGTTGGCGCAATGGCGTCACACTCTTGTCGCGTTTGAGTCGCCGAACCGCCTGTCTCGGTCGCTCAGGAGCCTGGCGGAGACGCTTCCCGACCGGCCGGTGGCGGTCTGCCGGGAGCTGACCAAGCGGTTCGAGGAGGTGGTGCGCGGGCCGGCTTCGGACGTGGCAGAACGCTTTGCCGACGGGGCAAAGGGAGAGATCACGGTCGTCGTCGGGCCGGCGGACGTCGAGCTCGCGGCCGACGAGGACGAGGCGTTTGCAGCCGTCGCCGACCTCGTCCGCGCCGGCTCGTCTCGAAAGGCGGCGGCGGACGTCGTCTCGCGGCTGACGAGTGTGTCGAAGAAGCGCCTCTACGACTCCTCGCTGTAGCCGTCCTCGACAACAGCCGGGCGCCTTGCTAGCTTCGAGCTCATGTTCACCCGGCTGGCAACGGCGTTGGCGCTCGTGGCTCTGGTTGCTCCGCCCGCGGGTTCCGCCTGGACCTGGCCGGCGGCCGGCGAGGTCATTCGCGGCTTCGACTACGGCGGCGGCACCTATACCGCGACGGGGCACCGTGGGATCGACGTCGCAGGGCAGCCGAGCTCGGAGGTCTTGGCGCCCGCAGGAGGACAGGTCACGTTCGCCGGCTCGCTGCCGTCGAACGGCCGGACCGTGTCGATTCGGTCCGCGGACGGCTGGGCCGTGACCCTCACCCAACTCGGCTCGGTCATGGTCTCGGCCGGGGACGGCGTGGCAGAGGGCGAGCCGGTCGGGACGATTGCGGTCTCGGGCGAGCCGGTTCCTCACGTCCAGCTCGGCACCCGGAGAGCAGACGACCCGCGCGGCTACGTGGACCCGTTGACCCTCCTCCCTCCGCGCCAGGCTGCTCCGCCACCGGCGGCCGTACCCGCACCCGCACCTGCGTCGACTGTCGCGCAATCGGCGCCTGCGGCAGTCGAGCCCACGCCCGTCGCAGCGTCGCCCGCGGATGAGGTCTTGCGCGGGACGGCTCCCGCCGGTGGAGCGGCAGCTGCGGTCGCGCGACCGGTGCGCGCAAGGCGCTCGTCGGACCGAGCGCAGAAGAAGGTGACGCGATCCGAGAAGACACGCCCACCCTCCAGGCCGGCCGAGGGGAGGACGCCCTCTCTCCGGTCTGCGGGCCGGGTCGGCGAGCGCGTGCCGCCGGTGCGGCCCGCGAGCGTCGCGTCAACAACGCGCGCAGCCGCCGCTGTCAGGGAAACCGTGCGAGCGGCTGTAGCCGCGCCTGCGCCGGTGGAGGAGCCGAGCGCGCCGAGACTCGCGCCCGCGGCCGCCAGTGATTCCCGGCCGCCGTGGATCCTCGTCTTCGCGGCTGTGCTCGCACTAAGCGGACTTCTCGTGCTCCGGCGAAGGCGTCGGACGACGACCGCCGCAGCTCCGGTGACCGAGAAGCCCGCCCCTATCATGGACGCCCATGACCTTCTACCTGACGACACCCATCTACTACGTGAACTCGACGCCGCACATCGGGCATGCGTACACGACGCTCGCGGCCGACATTCTCGTGCGCCATCACGAGCAGCGAGGCGAGGACACGTTCTTCCTCACCGGTACGGACGAGCACGCATCGAAGGTGTATCGCGTCGCCGAGGAGCAGGGGTTGGATCCGAAGGTCTACGTCGACCAGATCGCCGAGAACTGGCGCGAGGTTCCTGAGCAGGTCAACGCCGACATCGACTTCTTCATCCGCACCACTGACGAGGGTCACAAGCGCTTCGTCCAGGACTTCGTCCAGCGGATCTACGACAACGGCGACATTTACGAGGACACGTATGAGGGGCTGTACTGCGTCGGATGTGAGGCGTTCAAGAACGAGGATGAGCTCGTAGACGGGAAGTGCCCGGAGCACGACACGGTCCCGGAGCGGATCGAGGAGAAGAACTACTTCTTTCGGCTTTCGCGCTACCAGGAGCCGCTGCTGAAGCTCTACGACGAGCGGCCGGACTTCGTCCTGCCAAGTTTCCGCCGGAACGAGGCGCGCAGCTTTATCGCCGGCGGCCTCCAGGACTTCAGTCTCAGCCGCGCGGGACAGCCGTGGGGCGTGCCGGTCCCGTGGGATCCCGAGCAGGTCGTCTACGTCTGGGTCGACGCGCTCGTCAACTACCTCTCGGCCCTCACATACGCGCGCGAGGGCGAGGATCTCCTCGAGACGTTTTGGCCGGCGGCGCGCCACATGGTCGGGAAGGACATCTTGCGCTTCCACTGCGTCTTCTGGCCGGCGCTCCTCCTCGCCGCCGGCTACGACGTCCCGCACCAGATCTTCGTGCACGGCTACCTCGTCCTCGACGACCGGAAGATTTCGAAGTCGCTCGGGAACGTCATCGACCCGCTCGATCTCGTGGACTTGTACGGCGTCGACCCGGTGCGCTACTACGTCGCCCGCGTGGCGCGGTTCGGGCACGACGGCAACGCGTCCGTAGACGAC
>DASZEE010000098.1:0-26006 GCA_035941215.1 Gaiellaceae bacterium | reverse complement strand
CCTTGGCTCGTCGGCGTGCGGCCTCTGGCTTGGTGTTCGCGAACCAGAAGCGGGGCAGCATCACCCGGCGGGGCACTGATGCGAGACCCGCGGATCGAGAAGCTCGCCGAGCTGATCGCCGGCTACTCGCTGGACCTCCAGGAGGGCCACGTCTACCGCATCGACGGCGAGGACGTCTCGATCCCGCTGGCCGTAGCGCTCTATGCAGCCGCGCTCCGGCGCGGCGCGCATCCCTACACGAAGATCACGCCGTCCGGCCTCGACGAGATCGCCCTCGAGGAGGCGTCGGACGAGCAACTGACCTACATCCCGGAGCTCGAGGAGATCGCGACCGAGCAGATGGACGCCTGGACGTCTCTCTGGGGAACCGTCAACACCCGCTCGCTGACCCGCGCCGACCCCGAGCGGCGCCGCCTGCAGCTCTCCACGCACTACCGGATGGTGAACAGGCGTTGGGAGCGGATCAGCTCGGGCGACCTCGCCTGGTGCGGGACGCTCTACCCGACGCAAGCGCACGCCCAGGACGCCGAGATGTCGCTGTCCGAGTACGAGGACTTCGTCCACGGGGCCTGCCACACACGCGAGGTTGACGACCCGATCGCGCACTGGCGCGGCATGTCCGAGATGCTCAGAGCCCGGGCGCGCGAGCTCGAGGGCGTCAGGGAGCTGCGGATCTCCGGTCCGGGCACGGACCTGCGCGTCGTCGTGGAAGGACGCCGCTGGCTGCCGTCGGACGGCAAGCACAACATGCCCGACGGGGAGATCTTCACGAGCCCGGTCGAGAGCGGAACGAGCGGCGAAATCTTCTTCGCCTTCCCGTCGGTCTTCCAGGGCCAGGAGGTCGAGAACGTGCGCCTCCGGTTCGAGGACGGACGTGTCGTGCACGCGGAGGCGACCTCGGGGCAGGAGTACCTCCGCTCGCTGCTCGACACCGACTCGGGGGCCCGGGTGCTCGGGGAGGTCGCGTTCGGCCTCAACTACGAGATCGACCGCTTCACGCGCGACATCCTCTTCGACGAGAAGATCGGCGGGACGATGCACGTCGCACTCGGCGGCGGCTTCGACGAGGCCGGCACGGAGAACAAGTCGGATCTGCACTGGGACCTGATCTGCGACCTCCGCCAGGAGGGCGAGGTCCACGCGGACGGTGAGCTCGTCTGGAAGGCCGGATCGTTCCTCTCGGAGCCGGCGGTCGAGCGTGTCTGACCCGATGCACCGGCGCCTCGCGGAGGTGCTCATCGGCTACTCGACCGAGGTGCATCCGGGTGACGTCGTGCGCATCGAGTCGTACGACCGCTCGGCGCTTCCCGTCATGCGCGAGACGTACGCCGCCGCGCTGCGGGCCGGCGGCCATCCGACGGCCAATCTCGTGCTCGAAGAGGCCGACGAGACCCTCTACAAGGAGGGCCTCGACCACCAGCTCGACTGGATTGCGCCCGACCAGGCGTGGAACCTCGAGCACGGCGACGTCTGGATCGTCTTCGACGCGGTGACGAATACGAAGCGGCTCTCGAACGTCGATCCCGAACGGCTCGCGCGACGACTGACCGCCCGGCGGCCGCTGCAGTCGCTCTACCTCGAGCGCTCCGCCCGCGGGGAGTTCCGCTGGCTGATCTGCGGCTCGGCGTGCGAGGCCTCGGCGCAGGACGCCGGCATGTCGGTCCGCCAGTACGAGGAGGTGTTGAGCCGCGCCGCGTTCCTCGACCAGGACGATCCGATCGCCGCCTGGAAGAGCTTCAGCGAGCGGCTCGAGCGCGTGGGGTCCTTCTTGGAGGGCGTCCGCGAGCTGCGCGTCGTCGGCGAGGACACGGACCTCAAGCTCGGAGTCGAGGGCCGGACCTGGATCCGCGCAAAGGGCCTCCGGAACTTCCCGGACGGCGAGGTCTTCACGGGCCCGCATGAGACGAGCGTGGAGGGGACGATCCGGTTCTCGTTCCCGGCGATGATGCGAGGCCGCCAGGCAGACGACGTCCGCCTCCGGTTCGAGGGCGGCGAGGTCGTCGAGGCCACGGCGGGAAGGGGCGAGGACTTCCTGCGCGAGATGGTCGGCATGGACGACGGAGCACGGCGGGTCGGCGAGTTCGCCTTCGGGCTCAACGAGGCAATCAGCGAGTACACGGGCAACCTCCTGCTCGACGAGAAGATCGGCGGCACCGTCCACCTGGCGCTGGGCCGTTCGGTTCCCGGGACCGGGGGAGAGAACGAGTCCGGCCTCCACTGGGACATGGTGTGCGACCTGCGCGAGGGCGGCGAGGTCTACGCCGACGGCGACCTCGTCTACCGCGACGGCGCGTTCCTCTCATAAAGCTCGCCGTCATCTCGGACACGCACATGCCGCGCGGGACGCGGCGCCTCCCGAAGAAGTGCCTGCGGCTGCTTCGGGAGTCGGACCGAATCCTCCACGCGGGCGACTTCGTCTCGGCGGCGGTCTACGAGGAGCTCGGGAAACTGGCCCCGGTCGACGGGGTCGCCGGCAACATGGACGAGGAGGACCTGCGGCTCGTCCTGCCGGCAAAGCTGGTCGTCGAGCACCAGGGCGTGCGGATCGGGCTCGTGCACGACGCAGGGCCGGCGGTCGGCCGGGCCGGACGGCTCGCGGAGGCGTTTCCAGGCTGCGACGCAGTGGTCTACGGCCACACGCACGTCCCCGAGGCGACCAAGGTGGGCGAAACGTGGATCCTCAACCCCGGAAGCCCGACCGAACGGCGGTCTGCGCCGCACCACGGCATGATCGAGCTGGAGGTCGAAGGCGGGCGGCTTGACGTCCGAACATACGTTCTGTAGCATGGCGAACATATGTTCGTCCGAATTGCATTCGTCACCTTCCTCGTGATGGTGCTCGCCTGGAGCGTGATGACCCGCGTGTCCGAGGCGACCGGCACGCCGCAGCCGTACCGCGTCCGGGCCGGAGACACGCTCTGGTCGATCGCCGCCGAGCACTACCACGGCGATCCGCGCCAGGGGGTCTGGGTGATCCAGCGCGAGAACGGCCTCGCAGGCGCGAGCCTGGCGCCTGGCCAGCTGCTCCTGCTCCCGTAGCCTGGCCGCGCCTCGGCGCCCTCCTAGACTTGCGCCGTGGACCTGGATCTCGTCTTCCTCGGCACCTCCGGCTCGATGCCGACGGCCCAGCGGGCCCCGACCGCGATGCTGCTCCGGCGCGGGGGAGAACGCCTGCTCTTCGACTGCGCGGAAGGGACCCAGCGGCAGCTGCTCCGCTCGAACGTGGGACTGATCGAGCTGCGGGAGATCTTCCTCACGCACTACCACGCCGACCACTACCTCGGCCTGCCCGGGATGCTGAAGACGTTCGCGCTGCGGGGCCGGGAGCTGCCGATCACGATCTACGGGCCGCGCGGCCTCCACGACCTGTTCTCGTCGCTCCGCCGGATCTTCGGGAAGCTAACGTACCACTACGACCTCGTCGAGCTGGAGCCCGGCGAGCGGCTCGAGCGCGGGGAGTACGAGCTCGCGACGTTTCCGGTCGAGCACGGCGTGTCCGCGATCGGGTACGCGCTCGTCGAGCGGCCGCGTCCCGGCCGTTTCGACGCCGACGCCGCCGACGCGCTCGGGATCCCGGAGGGGCCGGAGCGCGGGGCGCTCCAGGGCGGTGAGTCCGTGACGCTGCCCGACGGCCGCGTGCTGACGCCCGACACCGTTCTCGGCCCGGCGCGGCCCGGGCGGAAGGTCGTGATCGCGGCGGACACGGCGTTCGCCCGATCCGTCGTGGACGCGGCGCGCGGGGCCGACCTCCTCGTCCACGAGGCGACCTTCGCCGAGGAGGAGCGGGCGCGGGCGCACGAGACGCTGCACTCCACGGCGCTCGAGGCGGCCGAGGTCGCGCAGACCGCCGAGGTCGGCATGCTCGCGCTTACCCATCTCTCGAACCGCTACTTCGGCGGGGAGATCGAGCGTGAGGCGCAATCGGTCTTTCCGGACACGGTCGTGCCCCGCGACCTCGATATCATCGTCGTCCCGTTCCAGGAGCGGGGGGCACCGGAGCTTGTGAAGGGAGGAGCAACGCACCGGCATCCACAGCCGGCTCCCAAGGAAGTCGTCCCCACCGTCGAGGAGGCCCCGCGATGACCAGGATGGTGCAGGTCGCCGTCGCCGGCGATGTCACCGAGGCGGAGGAGCTCGAGGCGATGCTCCGATCCGCCGGAATCGACACGCAGCTCGAGCCCGCGACCGAGCACCACCCGCGGGAGGTCGACGACGGGCCGCAGAAGGTGCTCGTTCCCGAGACCTCGCTCGAGGAGGCGATCCACGCGATCGAGGCCCTCAGCGACCCCGAAGACATCGTCGACGAGGGGTAGGCCCGACTTCGGAGAGGTCGCGGCTCGGTACGACGAGCTGCGGCCCCAGGACGAGGCGTGGTGGGCGCTCTTCGACCTGCTGGCGCACGAGGGCGATCTCCTCGGAAAGCGCGTGCTCGACGTCGGCTGCGGAACCGGCCGCTTCGCGGCAGCCCTCGCCGAGCGAGGGTCGCGCGTGTGGGGCGTGGACGCCTCCGCGGAGATGGTCGAGCTGGCCCGCGAGCGGGGTGTCAACGCGAAGGTGGCTCGGGCCGAGGCGCTGCCGTTCAAGGAGGGCTGGTTCGACGGGGCGGTCGCGGTCCTCGTGATCCATGTCCTCGACCGGCCGCGCGCGCTCGCGGAGGTTCGGCGCGTGCTCGCGGGCGACGGCAGGCTCGTGATCGGCACCTTCGACCACGCGCAGTTCGACGGCTACTACCTCAATCCGTACTTCCCCTCGCTCGCCGAGATCGACCGGGCGAGGTTCCCGACGCGGGAGGCGCTCGAGGAGGAGCTGCGGGCCGCCGGCTTCGAGCCGCGCGTGGTTCCGCTGCACCAGCGGGCGGTGCGGAGCCGCGACTGGGTGCTCGAGCGGCTCCGAGGCCGCTTCATCTCGACGCTCCAGCTGCTCGACGAGGCCGAGTTCTCGGACGGGCTCGCGCAGGCCGAGCGCGAGCTACCGGCCGAGGTCGAGGCCGAGCAGTACCTGCTGGCGGTCTTCGCCGATCGCGTCTAGTCGTCGAGCTTGGCGGCGAGCTTGGCCAGCATGGTCGTGTTCCGCGTCGTCGTCGGCTGCCCGAGGACGTCCCAGTCCTTCGGCTTGAGCTCCGAGTCCATCATTCGGCCCTCGATCAGCCAGTGCACCTCGCGGCCGTCGACGACGAGCGTGTCGGCCGGGGTGGATCGCTCCTCGATGGCCAAACGCTCTGCAGCCGTCGGCTTCCGCCGGAGGAACGCGACGATATGGGTCTTCCCGGCAGAAACTTTGCCGAACGGCTTCTCGCTCGCGGATTGCCGCACCTCGCTTGCCCGCCGCAGGAAGGTGGTTACCTCGAAGCCGAGCGCCTTCTCGAGCTTCGCCTCGATCGTTCGCTCGAGCTCGGCGGCCCGACCGCTCGCCTCGAACACCACGTTGCCGCTCGCGATGTACGTCGAGACCCCCTCGAAGCCGAGCTCCTCGAAGAGCGCGCGCAGGCGGTCCATCGAGACCCGGCGCCCGCCGACGTTCACGGCGCGGAGGAACGCGACGTACCTCACGCCCGCACGAAAGCACACGAGGCGCGACGCCGTCCGGCAGCCGTTGTAGAGTCCCGCTCGCTTCACGTCCTTTAACTCGGTCCCGAGAGGCCGGAAAGGAGAGCGGTTGACGCTGCCTGCCCAGACGAGCGCACGAGTCCTGCTGGACGAGGCCGCGATCGCGCGGACGCTCACACGGATCGCGCACGAGATCATCGAAGGGAACCCGGATCTCGAGCGGGTCGCGCTTGTCGGCATCCACACGCGCGGAGTCCCGCTCTCCCAGCGGCTCCGTCGCCTGATCCACGAGTTCAGCGGCGAGGAGCTGGCCTCGGGCTCGCTCGACATCACCTTTTACCGCGACGACGTCCAGGTCCGCGGCG
Source organism: Gaiellaceae bacterium (assembly GCA_035941215.1). Classification (GTDB taxonomy): domain Bacteria; phylum Actinomycetota; class Thermoleophilia; order Gaiellales; family Gaiellaceae; genus JACDAN01. The sequence goes on along the minus strand of DASZEE010000098.1, from coordinate 20,095 downwards.
GCGAGCCGCCGAAGCAGGCGCAGCCTGTCGTCCGGTCGACGCGGCTCGACTTTCCGCTGGAGGGGATGACGTGCGTGCTCGTCGACGACGTTCTGTACACCGGCCGCACGATCCGCTCGGCGATCGAGGCGCTCTTCCACTACGGGCGCCCCGCCCGCGTCCAGCTCGCCTGCCTCGCCGACCGGGGCCACCGAGAGCTTCCGATCCGTCCCGACTACGTCGGCAAGAACCTGCCGACCTCCCGCGGCGAGCGCATCCAGGTGCAGCTCGTCGAGGTCGACGAGGTCGACCAAGTCCTGCTCGTGCCGAACCCAGAGGAGACGCACCATGGGTGACATCCGCGTCATGCGCGACGACCTGAAGCCGCCGCCAGAGACCTTCCGCCGGCATCTGCTGTCCGTCGCAGACCTGTCCCGAGACGACATCGAGCGGCTGCTCGCGACTGCCCGCAACTTCTCCCGCTCGCTGGAACGTGAGATGAAGAAGCTGCCGACGCTGCGAGGGCGGTTGGTCGTGAACGTCTTCTTCGAGTCGTCCACGCGCACCTCGTCGAGCTTCGAGCTGGCGGCGAAGCGGCTCTCGGCGGACACGATGTCCATCAAGTCCTCGGGCTCGGCCGTGGACAAGGGCGAGTCCCTCAAGGACACGGCCCTGACCCTCGGCGCCTACGACCCGGACGTGATCGTCATGCGCCACCCGCAGATCGGCGCGTCGCACTTCGTCGCCAAGGTGACTGAGGCGCACGTCGTGAATGCAGGCGACGGGAAGCACCAGCATCCAACACAGGCACTGCTCGACCTCTACACCCTCCGCGAGGAGTTCGGCCGGCTCGAAGGCCTGCACGTCGCGATCGTCGGGGACGTGCTCCACTCGCGGGTCGCGCGCTCACTGATCCAGGCCCTCGATCTCGTCGGCGCCCGGACGACGCTCGTCGGCCCGCCGACGCTGATCCCGCGTGGGGTGGAAGCGATGGGCTGCGAGACCTCGACCGACATCGCGTCGATCGGCGCGGCCGACGTCGTCTACGTCCTGCGGATGCAGCGCGAGCGGATGCTCGAGGGCGCGAACTACGTCCCGAGCCTGCGCGAGTACACCGAGCGCTGGGGCGTGACGCCGGAGCGCCTGCGCGCCGGCCAGAAGGTCATGCATCCCGGGCCGATGAACCGCGGGGTCGAGATCGACCCGCGCGTGGCGGACGCCGCCGACGCGCTGATCGAGACGCAGGTGCGCGCCGGACTGGTGACGCGGATGGCGGTCCTGTACGACCTCCTGACGAGCGGCCCGGTCGGAGTTAAGACGGCGCAGCTGACGGAGGTGGCGTGATGCTGTTCCATAGGGCCGCGCCCGGCGAGAACCTGATCGTTCGCGGCGCGCGAGTGCTCGATCCGGCGGGGAAGGTCGACGGCGTCCTGGACGTCCGCGTCGATGCAGGGACGATCGCCGAGCTCGGCTCGCGGCTCGACCCGAATTCGCACCGGATCGTCGAGGCTGAAGGGCTGACGCTCGCGCCGGCGTTCGTCGACCCGCACGTCCACCTGCGGACACCCGGCCGGGAGGACGAGGAGACGATTGCGAGCGGAACGCAGGCGGCGGCTGCCGGCGGCTACTGCGCGATCCTCGCGATGCCGAACACCGATCCGATCGTCGACTCGGCCGCGGTGCTCGGCTCCATGGCCGAGACGGCGCAGGCCGAGGCCGAGATCCCCGTGGGCTTCTTCGCTGCGATCAGCAAGGGCCAGGAGGGCGGCGAGCTCACCGAGATGGCCGAGCTCGCCGATGCGGGCGCGGCCGGGTTCAGCGATGACGGCCGGCCGGTCACCGCACCCGGCTTGATGCGGCGCGCGCTCCAGTACGGCGCGGTCGCGAACCGGCCGCTGGCCCTGCACTGCGAGGAGCCGACGCTGTCCCGGAGTGGCCAGATGCACGAGGGCGCCGTCTCCGCCGAGCTCGGATTCGCGGGCTACCCGTCGGTCGCCGAGAGCCTGATGGTCGAGCGCGATCTCTCACTCGCCGCCTTCGAGGGCAGGCCGTTGCACCTCCTCCACCTGTCGGCCCGCGAGTCGGTGGACGCCGTTCGCTCGGCGCGGGCCGCGGGAGTCGAGGCGACCGCCGAGGTCACGCCTCACCACCTCTGCCTGACCGACGACGCCGTGCGTTCGCTGGACTCGAACCTGAAGATGAATCCGCCGCTGCGGTCGGTCGACGACCGGGCGGCGCTCGTGGAGGGGCTCCGCGACGGGACGATCGGCGCGATCGCCACCGACCACGCACCCCACGCCCGCCATGAGAAGGACGTGCCGTTCGAGGCGGCGCCGTTCGGCGTCACCGGTCTGGAGACCGCGTTCGCCGCGCTCTACACGCACCTCGTCGAGCCCGGCCTCGTCAAGCTCGAGCTGCTGCTCGAGCGCATGTCCACCGGCCCGGCGGCGGTCTTCGGCCTGCCGGCGCCGCGCATCGCCGTCGGCGAGCCGGCGAACCTCGTCCTGCTCGACACGCGCGCCGGCTGGCGGGTGCAGGAGGACGGCTTCCGGTCGCGCTCGTCCAACTCGTGGCTGCTCGGACAGCGACTGACCGGGAAGGTCCGGATGACCGTGGCCGCCGGGAGGACGGTGTGGGAGGCGTGACCGGCTTCCTCGTCCTCGAGGACGGAACCGTCTTCCGCGGCGAGTCCGTGGGCGCGCCCTGTTTCGCCTTCGGCGAGGCGGTCTTCACGACTGCCATGACCGGCTACCAGGAAGTGGTCACCGACCCGAGCTTCGCGGAGCAGATCGTGTGCTTCACGGCGCCGATGGTCGGGAACTACGGCGTCGACCCGGAGCGCTCGGAATCCGGCCGGGTGCATGCGCGTGGCGCGCTCATGCGCGAGGCACGCGGCCCGGCATGGACGGACTGGCTCCACGATCGCGGTGTGCCGGCCCTGACGGGAATCGACACGCGGTCGGTCGTCCTGCGGCTCCGCGAGGTCGGCGCGCTGCGGGCCGCGATCGTTTCCGGCGAGGCGTCCGTGGACGAGACTCTGCGCGCCGTCCGCGAGCAGCCGCCGATGGCGGGGCGACCACTTGCAGCTCGCGTGTCCTGCGACGAGCCCTACGAGTTTGCCCGCGACGGCCGGGCCCGCATCGCGGTCGTCGACTACGGCTGCAAGCGCTCGATCCTCAGGCGCCTGGCGAAGACCGGCGCCGGAGTCACGGTCGTGCCTGCCTCGACCCGAGCAAACGAGCTCGTCGGCTACGACGGCGTCGTCCTCTCGAACGGACCGGGCGACCCCGGGCCGCTCACCGAGCAGGTCGAAGCGGTGCGTGCGTTGCTCGGCCGGGTCCCCGTCTTCGGCATCTGCCTCGGCCACCAGCTGCTGGCGCTCGCCACCGGCCACGAGACCTTCAAGCTCCCGTTCGGCCATCGCGGCGCCAACCACCCGGTCCTCGAGAAGGCGACCGGACGCGTCCTCGTGACCGCTCAGAACCACGGGTTCGCGGTCAGGCCGGCGGCGGGGACGGAGGCGACGCACGTCTCGCTCTACGACGGCACCGTCGAGGGTCTCGACTATCCGGAGCTCGGCGCCCGGTCCGTGCAGTTCCACCCCGAGGCCGGGCCGGGCCCGCACGACGCCTGGCCGCTGCTCGAGATCTGGGTCGAGGAGGTGTGCGCCGGCCTTGCCAAGGCGGCCTGACCTCTCCTCGATCTGCGTGATCGGCTCCGGGCCGATCGTGATCGGGCAGGCGTGCGAGTTCGACTACTCGGGCTGCCAGGCGCTCAAGGTCTTGCGAGAGGACGGTTTCCGCACGGTCGTCGTCAACTCGAACCCGGCGACGATCATGACCGACCCCGGCTTCGCCGACCGGACGTACGTCGAGCCGCTCGACCTCGATGGCGTGACGGGTGTGCTGGAGCGCGAGCGGCCCGACGCACTCCTCCCGACGCTCGGCGGCCAGACTGCGCTCAACCTCGCGCTCGAGCTGGCCGAGGCGGGCGTTCTCGGGAAGCTCGGCGTCGAGTTGATCGGCGCCGGGCTCGACGTGATCCGGCGGGCCGAGGATCGAGAGCTCTTCCGGGACACCGTGCGGCTCGCCGGCTATCGAGTCCCGGCGTCTACGGTCGTGACCGGCTGGGACGACGTCCCGCCCGAGCTGACCTTCCCGGTCGTGCTCCGGCCGGCATTCACCCTGGGCGGACACGGTGGCGGCACGGCCCACTCCGAGGACGAGCTCGTCGCACTGCTCGATCGGGGACTGCACGAGAGCCCGGTCGGTCAAGTGCTCGTCGAGGAATCGCTGATCGGCTGGGACGAGTTCGAGCTCGAGGTGATGCGAGACCGGAACGACAACGTCGTGATCGTCTGCTCGATCGAGAACCTCGACCCGATGGGCGTCCACACGGGCGACTCCGTGACCGTGGCGCCGCAGATGACGCTCTCCGACGAGGCGTACCAGGAGCTCCGTGACGCTGCCGCGGCGATCGTCCGCGCCGTCGGGGTCGAGACGGGCGGCGCAAACATCCAGTTCGCCCGCGACCGCGAGACCGGCTCTCTGCGCGTGATCGAGATGAACCCGCGCGTTTCCCGCTCCTCCGCCCTCGCGTCGAAGGCGACGGGCTACCCGATCGCCAAGGTCGCCGCGAAGCTGGCGGTCGGCTACACGCTCGACGAGATTCCCAACGACCTGACAGGGACGACTCCGGCGAGCTTCGAGCCGACGCTCGACTACGTGGTCGTCAAGTTCCCGCGCTTCTCGTTCGAGAAGTTCCCGGGCGCGGACCGGACGCTGGGGACACAGATGAAGTCCGTGGGCGAGGCGATGGGGATCGGGCGTTCGTTCAGCGAGGCGTTCCTGAAGGCGCAGCGGGCGCGCGAGCTCGACGACGGCTGGGAGCCGCGCAACCTCCATCCGTGGTTCGAGGGCGAGCTCGAGGCGGCGCGCCGGATCCTGGGTGACGTCAGCTCGCTCGATTCGCTCGTCGGGGACGACTGGCTCCGGCTCAAGCGAGCGGGCTGGTCGGATGCGGCGATCGCAGAACACAGCAACACGAGCGAGGCCACGGTGCGGGCGAAACGGCGAGCGTGGGGGGTCCGGCCGGCCTACCGGCGGGTCGACTCCTGCGCGGGCGAGGTGGAAGCCGCCTCGACCTACTACTACTCGACCTGGGGCGAGGCCGACGAGTTGCCCGCCACCGGGAGGAGCGTCGTCATCCTCGGCTCGGGCCCGAACCGGATCGGGCAGGGAATCGAGTTCGACTACTGCTGCGTGCACGCGGCCCGCAGCTTCCGCGAGCTCGGGTTCGAGACGGTGATGGTCAACTGCAACCCGGAGACGGTCTCGACCGACTACGACACCTCCGACCGCCTCTACTTCGAGCCGCTCGGCATCGAGGAGGTGCTGGCGATCTGCGAGCGCGAGCAACCGGTAGGCGTCGTGATCCAATTCGGGGGCCAGACGCCGCTCAAGCTCGCGCGCGCGATCGAGGAGGCTGGCTTCCGGATCCTCGGGACGCCGTTCGACGCCGTCGACCTGGCCGAGGATCGCGAGCAGTTCGGCGCCCTCTGCCGCCAGCTCGGAATCGAAGTGCCGGCGTGGGGGATGGCGAGCACGCAGGCGGAGGCGATCGGCGTCGCCGAGGAAATCAGCTACCCCGTTCTCGTGCGTCCGTCCTACGTGCTCGGCGGCCGCCAGATGGTCGTCTGCTACGACGCGGAGACCGTGGCCGCGAGCGTGCCGCCTCGTTCACGCGTGCTCGTCGACCGGTTCCTGGAAGGGGCGCTCGAGCTCGATGTCGACGCGCTCTGCGACGGACGGGAGACGTTCGTCGCCGCGGTCATGCAGCACGTCGAAGAGGCCGGCGTCCACTCGGGAGACTCGAGCTGCGTCCTGCCGCCGCCCGGGCTGGACGAGGATGTTCGCGCGGAGATCGAGGAGATCGTCACGACTCTGGCGCCCGCGCTCGGCGTGGTCGGCCTCGTCAACGTCCAGCTCGCCGTCCTCGACGGGCGCGTCTCCGTCATCGAGGCGAACCCGCGCGCCTCGCGGACGGTTCCGTTCGCCAGCAAGGCGATCGGTCTGAACCTTGTCGAGGCCGCCTGTCGCCTGGCCGCCGGGGAATCGCTGGCCGAGCTGGCCCTGCCGCCGGTGGACGACCTGCAACAGGTCAGCGTCAAGGCCGCCGTGTTTCCGTTCCAGCGGTTCCCCGGCTCCGACCCGGTGCTCGGGCCGGAGATGCGCTCGACGGGCGAAGTCATGGCCAGCGCGGCCGACTACCCGACCGCGCTCGCCAAGGCCGAGCGCGCCGCGGGCCGGCCGCTTCCGTCCAGCGGCACCGCCTTCCTGTCGGTCTGCGACGGCGACAAGGACGCCGTCGTCCCGGTCGCGGCCGCGCTCGCCGACCTCGGCTTCTCGCTGGCGGCGACAAGCGGCACGGCGCGAGTCCTGGCGGCCGCCGGCCTCGTCGTCGACCACGTCCGGAAGGTGACCGAGCCGGGAGAGGGCGCGACCGTCGTCGATCTGCTCCGGCGCGGCCGCTGCGACCTGGTGGTGAACAGCCCGCAGGGGTCCGGTGCCCGCACCGACGGCTACCGGATTCGTGAGGCCGCGCTCGTCGCGCGCATTCCCTGCATCACGACCTTGAGCGGCGCTGCGGCCGCCGTGCATGCCATCGCACATGCGCGCGGAGAGGCGGTCGTCTCGCTCCAAGAGAGGATCGATGCTCAGGCGCGACCCGCATAGCGTCGTCGGCATCGAGCCGGTCGGGCCGTACACGCTCCTTCGCGTCGAGCGGGGTTCCCTCGAGCCGGGAGTCCCGGGCCAGTTCTTCATGCTCGAGGCGCCTGGCCGAGTGCTGCCGCGGCCGATGAGCCTCTCGCTGGCGCCCCCCGGCGAGCTCGGCTTCCTCTTCGAGCCCATCGGCCCCGGGACCGAAGCTCTCGCGGAGCTCGCGCCGGGAGACCGGATCGGGATCCTTGGCCCGCTGGGAAACGGGTTCCGGCTCGACGTCGACCGGCCGCTCCTCGTCGGTGGGGGAATCGGCGTCGCGCCCTTCCCGTATCTGTCGGACGCCCTCGACGGGCCTGACGCGATCCTCGGCTTCCGCAGCAGCCACCACGCCGAGGCCGCGGAGCTCGTCCCGAACGCCGAGGTCGTCGTCGAGCCGACGCGTGTGACGGAGCTGCTCGAGCCGGGCTACGACGTGCTCGCGTGCGGTCCGGCGCCGATGCTGTCGGCGGTCCGGGAGCACGCGCCGGACGCCCAGCTCGCGTGGGAGGCGCCGATGGCGTGCGGTTACGGCGCCTGCTACGGCTGCGTCGTCGAGATCGACGGTCGGTACAAGCGCCTCTGCGTCGAAGGGCCCGTCCTGTGATGCTGCTGAACGCATCCGGCTGCCTCGACGCGCCGGCCGCGCCGGAGGTCGCCCGCTCTCTGGACGCATTCGTCACGAAGACGGTGACACCGGAGCCGCGCGAGGGGAACGAGCCAACGCGTATCGCCGAGACCGACCATGGCATGCTCAACTCGATCGGCCTCCAGAATCCTGGTCGCGAACGGTTCCTGGCTGAGGTCTTGCCCGAGCTGCGCCGCCTCGGAATCCCGCTCTGGGTCTCCGTCGGCGGCTTCGCGGCGCACGAGTACGCGGCCACCTGCGCCCGGCTCCACGACGTCACGATCGAGCTCAACCTCTCGTGCCCGAACGTCGACGAGGCGCCGGAATCGGCCGCCGAGATCGTGTCAGCCTGCCGACAAGCGACCTCGCTTCCGATCTACGCGAAGCTCTCGCCCGCTCAGCCGGACATCGGCGAGGCCGCGCGCGCGGTGCAGGCTGCGGGAGCGGACGGCCTCTCGCTCGTGAACACGATCCGGGGGCTCGAGCTCGACCCGGCGACGCTGCGGCCGCGCCTTGCGCGTGGAGTCGGCGGCTATTCCGGACCAGGGCTGAAGCCGGTCGCGCTCGCCGTCGTTTACGCCGCGTTCCGCGCCGTCGACCTACCCATAGTGGGCATGGGAGGCATTCGCAGCGGGCGGGACGCGGCCGAGTTCCTCGCCGCCGGCGCGAGCTCGATCGCGGTGGGCACCGCACTCTTCCCCGACCCCGGTACACCGACGCGGATCAGGCGTGAGTTGGCCGAGACTGCCGCCTCCCTCGACTTCACCGACCCTGACGACTTGCGCGGAATCGCACACGAACCCGACTTCGACCAATTGCCGCCAGCATTGACAACGAGCAAAACACCTGCATTTCAGGCGAATTGATCACTCTCGACAAGCTGTTAGTATCCCGCGCCGTGGCCTCCGTGAAGACTCAGGCGCAGGCGCCGGCCCGGTCACGCGATCAGCGCATGGAGGCTCTGCAGCGCGCGAACGACATCCGCGTGAAGCGCGCCCAGCTGAAGCGCGACCTCAAGAACGGCGACGCCGACATCGAGAAGATTCTTGAGAAGCCGCCGGAATATGTGGCGACGGCGAAGGTCTTCGACATCCTCATGGCGGTGCCGAAGTTCGGCCGGGTCAAGGCCACGCGGTTCCTGACCCAGGCGCGCATCAGCCAGTCGAAGACGGTGGGAGGTCTCTCGGACCGCCAGCGGGCCGAGCTCATTGGCCTCTTCCGGCGCTAGCGGTCGGACCACGCCGGTCATCGTCGTCACCGGGACGTCGGGCGCCGGAAAGGGCTCGATCGAGCGCATCCTCCTCTCGCGCATGCCGGAGCTCGAGCTCGCCGTGTCCGCAACGACGCGCCCACGCAGGCCGGCCGAGACCGACGGCCAGCACTACTGGTTCGTCTCCGACGAGGACTTCGACCGCAAGCTCGAGGAGAAGGCGTTCTTGGAATACATCACCTTCCCCTGGGGACAGCGGTCAGGCACCTTGCGCTCCGAGATCGACCGGATCCGCGAGAAGGGGAAGGTGCCCGTCCTCGACCTCGAAACCGACGGCGCCCGTTACGTCCAGGAGAAGGTGCCAGAAGCGGTCACCGTGTTCGTGACCGCGCCGACGTTCGACGAGCTCGAGCGACGGCTGCGCGCGCGGGCGACCGAGAGCGCGGGTGAGATCGAAGAACGGCTCGAGCTCGCACGGCAGCAGCTCGACGAGGCCGAGCACTTCGACCATGTGATCGTCAACGACGACCTCGAGCGGGCTGCGGACGAGGTCCAGCGGATCGTCCGGGAGCGGATCGCAGCTACCATGGCCACGTGATCTACCCCAGAGTCGACAAGCTGCTCACCCAGGTTCCGGACCGCTACGGCCTCGTGATCGTGGCCGCGAAGCGGGCCCGCCAGATCAACAACTACCACCACCAGCTCGGCGAGGGCACCTTCGAGGACTTCCCGCCGCCGCTCGTCGAATCTCGCTCCAAGAATTACCTCACGATCGCCCTCGAGGAAATCGCCGAGGGCAAGATCAAGCACGAGTACAAGAAGTAGGGACCGCTCATGGCGCGCGTCCTGGTCGGTGTAACCGGGGGAATCGCCGCCTATAAGGCGTGTGAGTTGGTGCGGTTGTTCGTCCGTGCAGGCCACGAGGTCGTCCCGTTGGTGACCCCCGGCGCCGACCGCTTCGTCCGGGAGGAGACCTTCTTTGCGCTCGCGCAGCGGGCGGATCCCAGGGCGCGTAGCGCGTATCCGCACCTTCAGCGCGCGGATCTCTACGTGATCGCGCCGCTCACGGCGAACACGCTCGCGAAACTCGCCTACGGGATCGCGGACAACGTCGTCGCCGAGGCCGCGCTGGCCCACGACGGGCCCCTGCTCGTCGCGCCGGCGATGAACGTCCGCATGTGGAGCCACCCGGCGACGCAGGCGAACGTCGAGACGCTCCGCTCACGCGGCGTCGAGCTCGTCGGCCCGGCGGAGGGCGAGCTCGCGGAGGGGGAGGAGGGCGTGGGCCGGATGGCTGAGCCTGTGGAGATCTTCGAGCGCGCCCGGCAGCTCCTCGGGTCAAAGAACACGGTGTTACGAGGAAAGACGGTGGTCGTAACGGCCGGTGGGACGCGCGAGCCCATCGACGCCGTCCGCTTCGTGGGCAACCGCTCCTCTGGCCGCATGGGCGCGGCCGTGGCGGAGGAGGCCCGTCGCCGGGGCGCCGAGGTGACGCTGATCGCGTCGAATCTGAGCATCGATCCGCCCACGGGAGTCGAGGTCGTCCAGGCTCCGACCGCCGCGGACCTGGCCCGCGAGACTCTGGCCCGCGGAGACGCCGACATCGTCGTCATGGCCGCGGCCGTCGCCGACTACCGGCCGGCAGATCCGCAGGCCGGGAAGCGGTCGAAGGACGGCGAGCCGTGGCAGCTCGACCTCGAACCGACCGACGACGTGCTGCGATCCCTGGGGTCGAAGTCCGGGAACGGCCGGCTGCTCGTCGGGTTCGCCGCCGAGACCGGCGACGATGGCCTGGCCCGCGCCAGGGCGAAGCGGACCGGCAAGAATGCGGATCTGGTCGTCTACAACGATGTGGCCAGGTCCGACGTGGGCTTCGACGCGGGGGAGAACGAAGTCGTGCTGATTTCCGAGACAGGGGAGCGAAAGGTGAGCAAGGCGCCGAAGAGCCGGATCGCGGCCGAGATCTGGGACGAGGTCGAGCGGCTACTCGAGGAGAACGGTGGCCGAGCGGCGCACTGAGGAACGGCCGCAGTCGATCGAGATCTCCGGCGAGATCCTCGCGCGCATCACCGACAACGTCGGCCAGGTCGTCCACGCGCCACAGGAGACGTTGCGCCTTGCCGTCCTCACGCTCGTCAGCGAGGGACACCTGATCATCGAGGATTTCCCCGGCGTCGGGAAGACGATGCTGGCCAAGGCCCTCGCCCGCTCGCTCGACTGCTCGTTCTCGCGGATCCAGTTCACGCCCGATCTGCTCCCATCGGATGTCACGGGCGTCAACGTCTTCGACCAGCGGACGAACGAGTTCGAGTTCAGGCCCGGCCCGGTGTTCGCGAACCTGCTCCTCGTCGACGAGATCAACCGCGCCTCGCCGAAGACGCAGGCCGCGCTCCTCGAGTGCATGCAGGAGACCCAGGTCACCGTCGACGGCGTCAGCTACCCGCTCGGTCGCCCCTTCATGGTGCTCGCGACCCAGAACCCGATCGAGTACGAGGGCACGTATCCACTCCCCGAGGCGCAGCTCGACCGTTTCACGATGCGCCTCTCGATCGGCTATCCGCCGCTCGCCGACGAGGCGCGGATGCTGAACGAGCAGACGAGCGAGCCACCCCTCGACTCGCTGGAGCCGGTGTCGACCACCGCGGAGATCGTGGCCCTCATCGACGACGCCAAGCGGGTCTTCGTGGAGGAGAGCGTCAACCGCTATGTCGTGGCGCTGCTCCGCCACACGCGAGGCGACGAACGGCTCTACCTCGGCGCGAGCCCTCGCGCCGGCATCGCGTTGCTGCGGGTCGCCAAGGCCCGCGCGATCGCGGAAGGCCGCGAGTACGTGCTGCCCGACGACGTGAAGGCGGTCGCGGAGCCGGTGCTCGGCCATCGGCTGATCCTCGGCCCGGAGGCGCGAGCCGCGGGCCTCGGCCCAGCCGAGCTGATCGCCGACGCGGTCGAGCGCACCCCGGTTCCCGTCTAAATCATGCTGACCCGCCGCGGCCGGTTCACGCTGGCGCTGGGGGCAGGCACGTACCTCGGCGCCTGGGCGTTCGGTGCGCACGTGCTCTACGCGCCCGCCGTCGGGTTGCTGCTCGCGGTCGGCGCCGCGCTGATCTGGACGAACGCGCTCGCCCGTCCGCTCCATCTCCACCGGCAGCTCGACCGCGACCGGCCGCTCGAGGGTGACGACGTGGTCGTCCGGATCGAGCTCGAGTCCGACGGGGGCATCGTCCCGGCGACCGCTTTGCTCCACGAGCCGGTTGGCAGGCTGGGAGACCAGGAGGTCGTGGTCGCCCGCGACGGACGATTCCTGCGCGCCGTCTACCGCCTGTCGCGTGTGCCCCGCGGTCGCTACCGGTTCACGGGTGCGCGTGCGATCGTGGAGGACCCGTTCGGGCTCGCGCAGCGAGTCCAGCCGTTCGCCGACGCGTCGCCTCTGCTCGTCTACCCACGCCTGGCCCGTCTGAACGTCCTCTTCGCCGAGCGCGGGCTCCGGGCGCACGGGGCGGGCCGGATCCTGCTCCGCCGCTCCGCCGGCTTCGAGTTGCACAGCGTGCGCGAGTACCAGAGCGGGGAGTCGCTCCGCCGGGTGCACTGGCCCTCGACCGCGCGCCGGCAGCAGCTGATGGTCAAGGAGCTCGAGGACGCGCCGCGGGACGAGATCGTTGTCGTGCTCGACGCCGAGGCGGGCCACGGCTCCGGCCCGCCGGGCGCCTCGAGCTTCGACGCTCAGGTGCGGGCCGCCGGGTCCCTCCTGTTGGCGCACGCGCGGCGCGGACGCAATGCACGCCTCGTGGTCACGAGCGGGATGGGCGACGAGGCCGTGTCTGTTCGGAACTACGACCGGGACTGGCCGCGGGCGCTCGAGATCCTCGCCGTCGCCGACCAGAACGGCGGCCGGCCCGTCGAGTCGATCCTCACGGACCAGGCGGGCACGGCCACGCACGCGCGAGACCTGGCAGTCGTCACCGCGGCTCTCCGGCCCGCGCTGGTCGAGACGATGATCTCCCGAGCAGCGGCCAGGCAGCAGGTCTCGGTCGTGCTCGTGGACGCAGCCAGCTTCGCCGGCCGGCGCCGTGCGGCCGTTGGCACCGACGCGGCCGTTCTCCGCCTCGCGAGTGCCGGAATCGCCGTCGCGATCCTCCGTCGGGGCGACGACCTGGAGACGGTGCTGGGCGGCGCCGAGAGCGGAGTTGCGCATGCCTAGGACGGCGCTCCTTTCGTTGCTGCCCGCGCTGCTGATCGTTACCGGGTGGCAGACCCTCGAGCAGCCGGTGCGCGGCGGCGAGTTCGCGGTGGCGGCCGCACTCGCAGTCGTCGCGGCGGTGATCCCGCACCGCTGGCTGCGGAACGTCGCCATGCTTGTCGCGGCCGTCGCGGTCGCGTCTTTCGCATTCGACGTCTCACCGCTCGAGGCCCGGCCGTTCGACGGCGACCACGACTTCCTCGATCCCGTCATGAGCGGGTTCGGCGGAGGCGTCGCCGACTTCTACGAGGTCTCGCTGCCGTTCAACCCGGACGAGCGCGCGCTCATGCACGGCGTGATCGTGCTCGCAGTCTTCGCTTTCACGCTCCTCGCGACACTTGCGATCGGAGCGCGGCGCCCGATCCTCGCCGCGGCCACGACGTTCGCCGGCGCCGCCTGGCCGGTCACGCTCGTGCCCGAGGGCTCATCGACGATGCGCGGGGTGCTCATCCTGGCGGCGGCGCTCCTGCTCCTGGCGGCGCTCAGACCCGGCGCGCGACCGGGGTCGAGCCAGGCGCTCCTCGTCGGGGCGGCGGTTGTCTTCGCGGCGCTCGTCGCCGTCAGCTCGCCGTCGGTCGCGAAGGGCGGCTTCCTCGACTGGCAGCAGTGGGAGCCGTACAAGCGCGAGGCCAAGCCGGTCAGCGTCCAGTACGTCTGGGACTCGGACTACGACGGGATCAACTTCCCGAAGACCGCGACAACCGTGTTCACGGTTGAGGCTCCACGTCGTTCGCCGTACTGGCGTGCCACGACGCTGGACGTCTTCCTCGACGACCACTGGCAGGAGGACGCCGAGCTCCTCGAGCCCGTGCGGGGCGCGGGGCTGGACTCGCTCATCAACGACCCACTGCTCCCGGCGGCCGCCCGCGACGCCGAGAACTGGCTCAGGCAGGTAGTCACGATCGAGGCGCTGCAGGACTCGCACCTGGTCGGCGCCAGCGTCCCTGTCGCGTACGAGGAAGGACGCGGAGGCAACTACGGCTCGGGGATTGGCTACGTAGGCCGGCTGGAGCGGGGCCAGCAGTACTCCGTCTGGAGCTATGCCGCGGAGCCCACTCCGGAACTGCTTGCGCGCTCCCGGCCGAGGTACCCGGACGCGATCCTCTTCGACAGCCCGTTCCTCAGTGTCGGCAGCTACTTCGGCGCACCTGCGTTCGAGAGCCCGGGGCGCGAGCGCGCGCTCCAGCAGATGTTCGGCGAGGACGAGATCGCGGCGTACGAGCCGCTCTACCGCCAGGCGCGGAGGGTCGTCGGGCAGCCGGAGAACCCATACGCGGCCGCCGTCGGTCTCGAGGCGTGGTTCCGCTCGAGCGGCGAGTTCAGCTACGACGAGTCCCCGCCGGTTCGCGGCGGCTCACCGCCGCTCGTCTCCTTCGTGACCACGACCCGGCGCGGGTACTGCCAGCACTTCGCAGGGGCGATGGCGCTGATGCTGCGGTACCTCGGGATCCCGGCGCGGGTCGCCGCCGGCTTCACGACCGGCCTGTACGACGAGGACGAGCAAACCTGGACCGTCGCGGACACGAACGCGCACACCTGGGTGGAGGCGTGGTTCGACGGGTACGGGTGGCTGCCGTTCGATCCGACGCCCGGCCGCGGCAGGCTCCGCGCGGAGTACACCGCGTCGTCGCTCTTCTTCGACGCCGACGGTGCGTCGGCGGCCTTCGGCGTGGGCGTCGCGGCGCTCGGGCTGGACATCCTCCGCAACCGCCTGGGCGGTGCCTCGCCGTCGCCCGACGACCGCGACCGGCTCCGCGGGCCCGATACGGGATTCGTGCCCGGCTCGGATGCCGCCGCGACGACGCAGGTGACGGAGGAGCGGAACGACGTCCGGCTGCTCGGGATCCTGCTGGGCTCGCTCGCCGCGCTGCTCGCTGCTGTCTGGCTCGTGAAATGGGGGCGGCGGCGGGTGCGCTACCTCTCGGACGATCCTCGCCGGGTCGCCGGTGCCGTGCGTGCCGAGCTCGAGGATTACCTCGCCGACCAGCGAGTCCCGCTTCCGCGGAGCGCCACCCCCAGCGAGCTGAGCGAAACGGTGAACCGACGGCTGCGGGTCGATGCCGACCGCCTGGCAGCCGCGCTCGGCCAGGCGCGATTCGGACCCGCCGACGAGGCGGAGCGGGCAGCGCGGGTCGCGCGCCGGGAGCTCCGCGGCGTCCTCAGGACGATGCGCCGCCGGCTCGGCACTCGGCGGCGGCTGCGGGGGCTCGTCTCGCTCCGCTCGCTCGGCCTGCGCTCCGCTTGACCCGCAGGTGCTTCGTCTACCGTGAAGAGAGCGTGAGCGAGACCTACGACCTCTTCCAGCAAGGCCGGAGCCATCTCCGGAAAGGCCGCGCCGCCCAGGCGACCGTCGCCCTCGAGAAGGCGAAGAGACGGGAGCCGGACAAGGCCTCGATCCGCGAGGCGCTGGGGATCGCGTACTTCCGGATCCAGCGCTACGACGAGGCCGAGCGCGAGTTCCGCGCCATGCTCGAGCTCGCGCCGACCGACGACTACGCGCACTACGCGCTCGGACGGAGCCTGGAGAAGCTCGGACGCGAGCACGAGGCGAACGGCCACTACAAGCTCGCCAGCTCGTTGAAGCCGGGCAGCGAGCAGTACGCCGAGCGCATAAAAGACCTCGGATAATCGCCTCGTGCGAGCGGTCGTCCAGCGCGTCTCGGAGGCGCGCGTCCGTGTGGACGGCGGGGTCGTGGGCGAGATCGGGCCGGGCCTCTGCGTCCTCCTCGGCGTCTCGCGCGAGGACGGCGAGGAGGATGCGACGCGCCTGGCGTCCAAGGTCGCCAAGCTCCGCATCTTCGAGAACGAGGACGGGAGGTTCGACCTCTCGTTGCTCGACGCCGGCGGCCCCGCGCTCGTCGTCAGCCAGTTCACGCTGATCGCGGACACCGCGAAGGGCAGCCGTCCCAGCTTCTCGGAGGCTGCGCCACCCGAGGATGCCGAGCGGCTCTACGAAACCTTCTGCGCGGCGCTCCGCGAGACGGGCGTCCGCGTCGAGACGGGCCGCTTCGGCGCGCGGATGGCGCTCGAGCTCGTCAACGACGGCCCCGTCACGATCGTGCTCTAGGTGCCGGCGGACGCGCTCTTCCTGGCGCTCGGCGCGGCGGCGCTGCACGCTGCCTGGAACCTCGCGCTCGCGCGCCGGCGCGACGTCCCGGCGGCGACCGCGCTCGCCTTCTTCTTCGCCGCGCTCGTCTTCACCCCGGTCGCTGTCGCGCGGTGGGAGGTGGAGGCCGAGGCGATCCCGTACATGGCAATCTCCGCAGCCTTCGAGCTCGCCTACGTCGCGCTGCTGGCGGCCGCCTACGGACGGGCGGAGCTCAGCGTCGTCTACCCGGTTGCGCGGGGACTCGCGCCGGTGCTCGTCCTGCTGCTCGGCGTGGCGGCGCTCGGCGTCGGCACCTCGACGAGCGAGGCGACGGGCGTGTTGCTGGTCGCCGCCGGCGTGGTGCTCGTGCGGGGCGTCGACCGAAAGAGCTCGAGCGGCGTCGGGTTCGGGCTCGCGATCGGCGCGTGCATCGCGGGGTACACGCTCGCCGACGCACGCGGAGTCGATCACGCCGACCCGCTGGCCTACCTCGTCGTCGTTCTCGCCGCGCCTGCGGTTGCGTACCTGGTGGCGGTGGCCATGCGAGGCGGCGTACCGCGGCTCCGTGCCGAGCTGGGGTGGACGCCGGTCTTCGTGGGGCTCGCCTCCTTCGGCGCGTTCGCGCTCGCGCTCTTCGCCCTCCAGCGGGCGTCGGCCGCCTCGGTGGCGTCGGTGCGGGAGACGAGCGTCGTCATCGCGGTCGCCCTTGCGGCGCCGTTCCTCGGCGAGCAGGTGGGCCCCCGCCGGCTCGCCGGTGCCGCGCTCGTCGTCGCCGGCGTCGCGGTGCTTGCAACGGCCTGACATTGCTATCCTGAACAACCACATTTCAGAGGTGCAGGACGAAATGGGCGCGCGGCGCCCGTTTTTTTTGAGGAGATTCAGATGGCCGATGTGTACGACAGGGAGAAGACACTGCTGAGGGAGATCACACCGAAGGTCGAGGGCGCGATCCCGGGCGTGGAGGTGCTGGCGCTGGAGCTCTCGGGCCCGGAGCGCTTCACCGTCTACATCGACCACCCGCAGCGGGTCGACCACGCGCTGTGCGAGCGAGTGACGGACGTCCTGCGCCCGTATCTCCAGCAGTACACCGTCGACGTCTCGTCGCCCGGCGTCGAGCGCCCGCTCCGCACACCTGCGCACTTCCAGCGGGTCGTCGGACGCAAGGCCGCCCTGCGCACGGCGGACGACATCGGCGGCCGGCGCAAATTCAAGGGTGAGGTCGTGGACGCGGGCGCCAAGGGCATCCGCCTCTCGACCGACGGGACCGAACACGAGATTCCGTACGACTCCATCGTGCGGGCGAACCTGATCGAGGAGGACATGAGATGAGCCGCGAAATCGTCGAGGCAGTCCGCGAGCTGGAGCGCGACCGGAATCTCGAGAGCGGGATTCTGGTGGAGGCTCTCCGCGACGGGCTGCTCGCCGCATACAAGAAGACCCCAGGGTCGTACCGCCACGCCACCGTCGAGATCGACGACGCCGGCGACTTCCGTGTCTTCGCGATCCACATGCCGCAGGACCTCGAGGAGCGCCTGCTCGAAGAGGCGCGGGAGAACGCCTACGACGAGCTCGAGAAGATCGAGGAGGAGACGGGCGAGAAGCAGCACACGCTCGTCACCGACGACGACCTCGAGATCGACTGGGACCAGGTCCCCGAAAACCAGGTGCGCCGCGAGGACGTCACTCCCGAGAACTTCGGCCGCATCGCCGCGCAGACCGCGAAGCAGGTCATCCAGCAGCGGATCCGCGAGGCCGAGCGCCAGATCATGTACGAGGAGTACGTCGACCGCGTCAGCGAGGTCGTGACCGGCATCGTCCAGCAGGCCGGCGACCGCAACAACATCCTCGTCGACCTCGGCAAGGTCGAGGCGCTGTTGCCTCGCTCCGAGCAGGTGGACGGCGAGCGCTATGAGCAGGGCTCGCGCATCAAGGCGGTCATCACCGAGGTTCGCTCCGGGACGAAGGGCCCGCAGGTCATCCTCTCGCGCCGGGATCCCGAGCTGATCAAGACGCTGTTCGAGCTCGAGGTGCCGGAGATTGCCGACGGTCTCGTTGAGATCCGCGGGGTCGCCCGCGAACCGGGCTACCGCTCGAAGATCGCGGTCGTCTCGCACGCGCAGGGTGTCGATCCCGTCGGTGCGTGTGTCGGCCCGCGCGGCTCTCGTGTCCGGATGGTCGTGTCCGAGCTCCGCGGCGAGAAGATCGACATCATCCCGTGGAACACCGAGCCGGCCCGGTTTCTCGCGAAGGCGCTTTCCCCGGCGCGGGTGCGGGAGGTGTACATCGACGACGAGACCAAGGAGGCGACGGTCATCGTCCCGGAGGACCAGCTCGCGCTCGCGATCGGCAAGGAGGGGCTGAACGCCCGCCTGGCCGCGCGCTTGACCGGATGGAAGGTCGACATCCAGTCGGAGGCCGAGTTCGCCGCGGCGGAGGCCGAGGCGGCCTTCGGCGGCGGCGAGGCCGGTGACGACTTCTCCGGCCGCTGCGCCGCAATCCTCTCGAACGGCAAGCGCTGCCCGAACGCCTCGATCCCCGGCACCCGCTTCTGCGGAATCCCGGCGCACACTGCGCTCGCAGCTCGCGAGGCGGCCGGCGAGACGATCGAAAGCGGCCAGGCCGTCCCGATCGGCGGCGCCGACGAGGAGCTGCCGGCGGAGGTCGAGGGCGAGGAGGTCGCCGCCGAGGCGGACGTCACCGAGCTGCCGACGCCCGAGCCCAGCGAGGTGCCCTCGCCGGAGCCCAGCCCGATGCCGACCGGCCCGGAGCCCACCGAGGTGCCGGCGCCGGAACCCAGCGAGATCCCGTCGCCGGAGCCTTCCGAGGTTCCCGGGCCGGAGCCGACCGGCGTCCCGCCGCTGCCGGCCGCCGAAGCCGAGGCCGGCGAGGTGCCCGTCGCGACTGCGGCCGAGACGGACGAGGAGAGGACCGACGCAAAGGCGGGCTGAGCGACATCGTCCGATCCGGACGTGCATCGGCTGCGGCAGGAAGGCGCCCAAGGACGAGCTTGTCCGGTTCGTCGCCGCGGACGGCTCGGTCGTCTCGGACGCGGACGCGCCGGGCCGGGCGGCCTACACGTGCCGGCGGCTCTCGTGCTTCGAGCGGGCGGCTGCGCACAACGCGTTCAGCCGGACGCTCAAGACCCGCGTCCGGGTCGATCAACAACTCTCATCTCTCTACACTTGAGGACTGACCATGGCTGACGAACAGGGACAAAACCGCCCCAACAGGCCGATTCGGCCCCGCCAGGCCCCGGGAGGGGGCCGGCGCAAGCGCCGCGTGGTCATCGACTCGCAGGCGAACAGGCCGCGTCCCGATTCGCGCCAGGCACGCGATCGCACCGACCGCCAGCCGAAACAGCCGCGCGAGGTCGTCCTCCCGACCGGGCCGGTCACCGTCCAGTCGGGCGTCACGGTCAAGGAGCTCTCGCACGCGCTCGGAATCCCGGTCGCGCAGATCATCAAGATCATGATGGGACTGGGGGAGATGGTCACCATCACCAAGTCCCTCTCCGACGAGGCGGTCGGGCTGATCGCCGCCGACCCGAGCGTCAATCGCGAGGTCACGATCAAGCACGCGGACGAGGAGGACGACGAGCCTGAGGCCTTCGACGACCCGGAGGAGGCGCTCCAGGCCAGGCCGCCGGTCGTCACGATCATGGGCCACGTCGACCACGGCAAGACGACTCTGCTCGACGCGATCCGGGAGTCCGCCGTCGTCGAGACGGAGGCCGGCGGGATCACGCAGCACATCGGCGCCTACCAGGTCGAGCACGACGGCCGGAAGCTGACCTTCCTCGACACGCCGGGCCACGAGGCCTTCACGGCGATGCGCGCCCGCGGCGCCAAGGTCACGGACATCGCGGTCCTGGTCGTGGCCGCCGACGACGGCGTCATGCCGCAGACGCGCGAAGCCATCGATCACGCCAAGGCGGCAGGGGTGCCGATCCTGGTCGCCATCAACAAGATCGACAAGGACAACGCCAACCCCGAGCGCGTGAAGAAGGAGCTCGCCGATCTCGGTCTCACCCCCGAAGCGTGGGGCGGCACGACGGTCATGGTCGAGGTGTCGGCCAAGAAGAAGCAGAACCTCGATGCGCTGCTCGAGATGATCCTGCTCGTCACCGACATCGGCGAGCTCAAAGCCGTGCCGACCCGCAACGGCACGGGCACCGTGCTCGAAGCCCAGCTCGACC
>DASZEE010000097.1:0-19127 GCA_035941215.1 Gaiellaceae bacterium | reverse complement strand
TCGATCGCGCGGTGGAACGGCTCTGGTTCGCCGACGTTGTGGTGGTCACCTCCGCCGGGAACTACGCGGAGAACAGCGCCGAGAGCGGCGTGCC
Source organism: Gaiellaceae bacterium (assembly GCA_035941215.1). GTDB lineage: Bacteria > Actinomycetota > Thermoleophilia > Gaiellales > Gaiellaceae > JACDAN01. Next base: position 19,033 of record DASZEE010000097.1, on the reverse strand, counting down.
GTTCGCACCCGCCAACGACCCGTTCGTGATCACGGTCGGCGCGTCGGACACCCGCGAGACCACGAGCGCGCGGGACGACTCGAACGCGCCCTGGTCGGCGTACGGGCGGACGCCCGACGGCTTCCGGAAGCCCGATCTCGGCGCACCCGGCCGGCGGCTCGTCGGCCCCGTGCCGCTCGGCGGAACGCTGCTGGAGGAGCGCCCGGATCGCCGCGCCTTCCCCGGCTACATGCGGCTCTCGGGCACCTCGTTCTCGGCGCCCATGGTCTCCGCGGCAGCGGCGTACGTGATAGCAGCGCATCCCGGGTGGACGGCGGACCAGGTCAAGGGCGCCCTGATGGTCTCGGCGAGGAAGCCCGGTGCCGCTGCTCCGGGCTCGCTCGGCGTCGGCTCGCTGGACGCGCGGGGCGCACAGCGCGTCTCCACGCCGCCGAACCCGAACCTCGCGCTCAACCGGTTCCTCATCACGGATCCAACCGGCGGCTCGCACCCGGTCTTCGACACGGCCAGCTGGGACAGCGCCGCGAAGTCCGACGCCTCGTGGGACTCGGCTTCGTGGTCGGATGTCTCGTGGGCCGACGCGTCCTGGGACTCGGTGTCCTGGGCCGACGTCGCCTGGTCGGCCGCGTCCTGGGCGGACGCCTCGTGGTCGGATGCGTCCTGGGCGGACGTGTCCTGGGCCGACGTGTCCTGGGTGGACTAGCTCTGCGTCTGCGTCAGGAACGCGATCAGGTCGTTCACCTGGTCGGCTGACAGCTGGTCGAACGTCGGCATGACGCCGGCCGTGTAGCCCTCGGCCACGTCCGCGTTCGGATTGAGGATCGCCCGCCGGATGTACTCGGGATCCTTGCCCTCGAGCGACTCGTCGAGGTTCGGGCCAACTGCACCGCTGCTCCCTGCCGGTTCGTACGCGTGGCAGCCGCCGCAGCCGTTCGAGGCGAAGACGGACTCTCCATCCGCCGGATCGCCGGGCGGTGCCTCCTCGGGCGCAGTCGTGGTCGGCGGCGGAGCCGTCTCGGTCGGGCCGGTCTCGGTGTCGGTCGGGTGCGTCTCCTCGTGGCCGGCCGCTTCGGCCCCTTCGTCCTCTGCGGCGAAGACGACGACGGCGCCGAGCATCGCGACCGTGAGGAGCAACGTCACGACGACGAAGAGCCCGACGCCCTTCCTGCCGGGAAAGTCCGGCCGGTACCGGGGGATCAAGAGCGCCGTGACGAGCGCGAAGGCGATGAAGACCGCCGCCGTCCCGCCGAGCCCCAGCTTCTGGTCGGTCGTCAGTCCGAGGAGCACGCGCGGAACCTACCGAACGGATTCAATTGACGAGTGGTCCGCCCCAGCCAGGTGATGACGACTCTCGCCTCTGCGGGCCGAAATCCGAACATCCGGCGGGTCGAGCTCGCCTGGGGCGCAGCCATCGCCGCGGAGTGGGCCCACTTCGTCGCCCTGGGCGTCTTCGCCTACGAGGAGGGGGGCGCGTCGGCCGTCGGGATCGCCGGGCTCGTCCGCCTGTTGCCGGCGGCGCTGGTCGCCCCGTTCGCGGCTTCGCTGGGCGACCGCTTTCCGCGCGAGCGCTTCCTGCTGGCGATGATGCTCGTCGGATCCGTCGCCCTCGTCGGATCGGCCGTCGCCTTCGTCGCGGACGCCGCGTACCTCGTCTTCGCCTTTGCCGCGCTGCTCGGGCTTGCCGTCACACTCATCAGGCCCGCGCTTCAGGCCCTGTTGCCGTCGCTCGCCCGCACCCCCGAGGAGCTGATCACCTCCAACGGCGCGACGTCGACCATCGAGAGCCTCGGGACGCTCGTCGGGCCGCTCCTGGCCGGCGTGCTCGTCTCGGTTGCGAGCTCCGGGCTCGTGTTCGCCGTCGGAGCCGGGGCGCTGCTCCTCGCTGCGGCGAGCCTCTGGCGAGTCAGGGTCGAGGGCCCGATCGAGCTCGGCTCCGCCGACGAAGGAGGCGTCCGCCAACGCCTGGGAGCAGGGATTCGGACCCTGGCTCGCGCTCCGAGAGCTCGACTCGTCGTCGCGCTCATCTTCGCGCAGACCTTCGTTCGCGGCTGCCTCAACGTCCTGATCGTCGTCGCGGCTTTTCGCGTCCTCGATGCAGGCGGCGAGACCGTCGGCTACATGACGGCCGCTATCGGTGTCGGTGGTCTGATCGGCGGCCTCGGAGCGATGACGCTCGGGGGCAAGCGGCTTGCCGTTTCCTTCGCGCTCGCGCTCCTGTTCTGGGGACTCCCGCTCGTCTTCATCGGGCCGTGGCCAGAGCTCGCTGTTGCGCTCTTCCTCCTTGCGGTCGTCGGCGCGGCTAACAGCGTCGAGGACGTGGCCGCCTTCACTCTGCTCCAGCGGCTCATTCCCGATCAGTTCCTGACGCGCGTTCTCGGAGTCACCTGGAGTCTCGCCATGGGCGGCGTCGCTCTGGGCTCGATCACGGCGCCGCTCGTCGTCGAAGCAGTCGGGCCGCGCACCGCATTCGTGGCCGTCGGCTCGATTCTGCCGCTGCTGACGCTGGCGGCCTATCGGCGTCTCGCCGAGATCGACAGAGCAGTCGCTCCGGCTCCCGAGCTGGAACTCATCGAACGGGTACCGATGTTCGGGCCGCTCTCGGTGGCGGCGAAGGAACGGGTAGCTGCGAACCTGCTTCCGCTGGCTGCGGACGCCGGGCAGATCGTGATCCGTGCCGGCGAGGTCGGCGACAGCTTCTACATCGTCGCCGACGGCGAGCTCGAGGTCTCCGCGGAGGGACTGCACGCAACCGTCTCTCAGGCGGACTACTTCGGCGAGATCGCCCTGCTACGCGATGTGCCGCGGACGGCGACGGTCACAGCGCTCGTCGACAGCCGCCTCTATGCCCTCCAGCGCGAGGACTTTCTCGCGGCGGTGACCGGGCACGAAGCCGCCCACGCAGCCGGCCACGAAGTCGTCGACGAGCGGCTGGCGCGCACACCCAGCGGCGCGGGGTGAGACGCCGAGCCCGGCCCCACCCGGCGGGAGCGGCACGTCGGCCGGGGAAGCGAGGCCTGCCTCGGTTTCCCGGCGTTTCGCAGGGCGTGCGGATGCGGACAGGACAGTGTTCCCAACACGGCCTGTCCGCAGGAGCGCGTCCAGCGGCGCGAGGCAAGGCGCGGAGCCCGGCTCCGCCGGGCGGGAGCGCCATGCCGGCCGGGGAAGCGAGGTGGGCGTGACTGGGATCGAACCAGTGACCTCCCGCGTGTGAAGCGGGCGCTCTCCCGCTGAGCTACACGCCCCGGAGAGCCACAGTAGCGCGTAACCGCAAGGACTCGTCCTCCGTTGCATCTTCTGAAGGGGACTGTGGCGAAAAGAGTGAGAGCGGCGTTTGCGGCGGCCGCGCTGGCACTTGCCGGCGGCCTCGCAGGCGTGCTCACGGCGCAGGCGCTCGGCCAGGTCGAGTTGCCGACGGTCTCCGTCCCGACGCTGTCGCTCCCGTTGCCGACGACCACGCAGGTGACGGTGCCTCCGCCGCCGCCTGTCCCGCCGGCTCCTCCGCCGCCGCCCGTCCCGACGGTCACGGCGCCGAGGCCGCCGACGCCGCCGCCGACACCGCCGCTGCCCACGCCGCCTCCTCCTGCGCCGGCTCCCTCGGCGCCCGGATCGGCGCCGGGATCCCCAGGCTCGTCGGGCCCTTCGGGATCCTCTGGGTCCGGCTCCGGCGTCTCAGGCTCTGGGTCCGGCTCCGGCGTCTCGGGCTCCCCGGGCTCCCCGGGCTCCGTCGGCGGTCAGGGTGCCGGCTACTACGGCGCGACGCCTGCCCGCCCGCGCCGTCCACGCTCCTCCCGCTCCCGAAGCGCCCGCGTCACCGGGATCCGGGCGCGGCGTGTTCGCGTCGCAAGGCAGAAGCGCGCCGCCCGGATCACGTTCACGCTCAACCGGCCCGGGCGCGTCCTCTTCGTCGTGCGCGGCCCTGCCCCATCCTGCGGTGTCGCCGGCCGCTTCACCGTCCGAGGAGACCGGGGCATCAACCACGTCAGGTTCACCGGAAGGGTCGGCCGGCGGGAGCTGCCGTACGGTACGTACCGGGTCACGGCCAGGACTCCCGGACGCGCCCCCAGCAAGCCCGTCCTCGTGGCGGTCGGCGAGCGCCGGGTGAGCAATGGCTTCGCCTGCGCTTCGAGCGCTCCGGCCGATCCCTTCGAGGAGATTTTCGGCACCTTCAGCAACGGCTCCGCCTCCGGCCCGAGCGGTGCAGCGCAGGAGGGATCCGCCGGCTCGAGCAGCGCCGGCGGGCCGAAGGCGCAAACGAAGCGCGACTCGGGCGTCCTCCCCGCGATCAGCGAGCGGCTCCGAAAGGTGCCGGAGGCGCTGCCCAAGCTCGCCGTCCCGGGCGCATCCGACGGTCCGAGCGCGTTGCTGGGAATCGGCGCGCTGATCCTCCTCGTCCTGTCGGGCGTCGCGCTCGTTCTCTACTTCGTACGCTTCCTGCGCGGACCTCACACGACCTAGGACTAGGAGGGGTTGGCGGAACGTCGCTCGTCGCAGCCCGGCGGCACAGCCGTCGTTTCGCCGAGCCCTCCTATACCTACCTAGCCACAAGGGGAGCGCGTCACCGGCGTGAATTCGTGCGGAGACGGCGAACAATGTGAGGTAGCGGTGGTCCGGAAGATCGGTCTAGGTCTGGTTGCGATGCTCGTTTTCGCGCTCATCGGGCTGAATGTGCTCGCCTTGTCCGGCGCCCTGATCGACGAAGAGGCGGGCACGCCGCAAGAGACGACGCCCTTGTCGCCCGTCCCCGCGCTCGGCGACCCCGTGACCGAGCCAGGCGTGGAACCGATCGCCCGAAAGCAGCCCCCGAAGCCAGTTTCCAAGCGAAAAGCCCAGCGGACCGGCGCGATTCTGATCCTCGCGGCGACGCGCGGAGACTGCTGGGTCGAGGTTCGCGCCGGCTCTCCCACCGGCGAATCGCTCTATTCGGGCACTTTGCCGACCGGACGCACGCTGCGGTTCAACCGCCCGCGACTCTGGCTGCGGCTCGGGGCGGCGAGCAACGTCGACATCATGGTGAACGGGCGGCCCTCGGCCGTTCCGTCCGGGACGGTCGAGCTCACCGTCCCCAACGCCTGAAACCCTGGTCGATGGCGGGATTGCCTAGCCCCGATTGCTGGTGAATACTGGCTTTGCGGGCACTTCGAAGCCTTCGAGAATCTGCAAGTAAAGGGGGAAAACCTGTCGCACGCCGCCCAACGCGCGCCGGAGCTGGCCACGCGCTCCGAGACCTCGCCCATGGTGAGGCTGTCGGCTGCCCCCGACGTTGATGCGGTAGAGGCCGACCCGAGGTTGGTCGGGCTGCCGGACGAGCCTCGCGACCAGCGCTTCTACCGGCGGATGCGTTTCATCCGCGACTTCGAGGAGACGCTGCTCGCACTCTTCGAGGAGGGCTTGCTCAACGGCACCACGCATGCGTGCATCGGCCAGGAGGCCGACTGCGTCGGCGTGATCGAGCACCTGCGCGCAGGCGACCACATCTTCAGCAACCACCGCTGCCACGGCCATTACCTCGCGTGGAGCGGAGACGCACGCGGCCTGCTCGCCGAGATCATGGGCAAGCCGGAGGGCGTCGTGGGCGGAATCGGTGGGAGCCAGCACATCTGCGCGCCGGGGTTCAAGTCGAACGGGATCCTCGGCGGCACCGTGCCGGCGGCGGCCGGCATCGCCCTCGGGTTGAAGCTCTCTGGTGCCGACGGGATCAGCGTCGTGTTCGTCGGCGACGGCGCGTTCGGCGAAGGCGTCGTCTACGAGACGCTGAACATGGCCTCGCTCTGGGAGCTGCCGCTCCTCGTGGTCGTCGAGAACAACGCGTGGTCGCAGAGCACACCACTCGCCGTCAACTTCGCGGGGGACATGGCCAAGCGATTCGAAGCCTTCGGGATCCCGACGACGCGGCTCGAGTCGACGGACGTGCTCGAGATCGACTCCGAGGCCGAGCGGCAGATCGGGCTCGTCCGCGAGTCCCGCACGCCGCGCGCCTTCATCATCGACACCTATCGGCTCTGCCACCATTCGAAGAGCGACGACAACCGCCCCGCGGACGAGATCGCCGCACGCTGGCCCCTCGAGCCGCTGACTGTGCACAGCGCACGGCTCGACACGGCCGCGCGCGAGCGGATCGACGGCGAGGTCGGCGCGGCCCTGACGGAGATCGTCGACGAGGCCAGGGCGCTCGCGTGATCTTCGTCCGGGAGCTCAACGAGACGCTGCACCGCCTGCTGGAGACGGACGAGCGCGTCGTGATCCTGGGCGAGGACATCGCCGACCCCTACGGCGGCGCGTTCAAGGTCACCCGCGGCCTGACGTCAAAGTTCCCGGACCGCGTCCTCACGACTCCGGTCAGCGAGGCCGGGATCGTCGGTGTCGCCGCCGGCCTCGCGATGTCCGGCTACCGCCCCATCGTCGAGATCATGTTCGGCGACTTCGTGACCCTGACCTTCGACCAGGTCGTCAACCACATCTCGAAGTACAGCGCGATGTACGACGGAAAGGTGACCTGCCCGGTGATCATCCGGACGCCCTCGGGCGGGCACCGTGGGTACGGGCCGACGCACAGCCAGAGCCTCGAGAAGCACTTCCTCGGCGTCCCGCACCTGACCGTCGTCGCCGCCTCGCCGTACCACGACCCCGACGCGATTCTCTCGGCGCTGCTCCGGCAGGACGAGCCTGCGCTCTACGTGGAGCACAAGCTCCTCTACCCGGAGCACGTCGTGCGGCCGTCCGGATCCCGGATTGGAGACGCGATCGGCCGCGAGGAATCGACGGATGGCTGGCTGCCCTCCGTCGTCCTCTCCCAGGTTCCGGCCGAGGACTGCACGGTCACCGTCCTCGCCTACGGGTACTCCGCCCTGCTCGCCGCGCAGGCGCTCGAGGAGCTCGCGGTCGAGGAGGAGGTCTTCGGCGAGCTCGTCGTCCCTTCCCAGATCGCTCCCATGGACTGGGGGCCGGTCGAGGCCTCGGTGAAGCGCACGGGCAGCCTGCTGACCCTCGAGGAGGGAACGGCGGACTGGTCGTGGGGCACCGAAGCTGCCGCGGAGATCGGGCGGCGCGGGTTCTCCCGGTTGCGTCGCCCCGTCCAGGTCGTCGCGAGTCAGCCGACCGTCATCCCGAGCAGCCGAGACCTCGAGCGCAAGGTTCTCGTAGGCTCCGACACGATGAAGGAGGCCATCCGCGAGGCCGCTGCGTGACGGCGGTCACGGTTCCCTGGACCGACGTGAACGACGACAGTGCGACCGTCGTCGAATGGCACGTCGAGGATCGCGGAGAGATTCGCGCCGGAGCTCCCCTCGTCGACGTCGAGACGGCCAAGTCGGCGATCGAGATCGAGTCGCCGGCGGACGGCCTCGTCCTTCAACTGGTGCCCGTGGGAGGCGAGGTCTCGATCGGCCAGCCCGTCGCGCACGTGTTCGAAGACGAAGCGTCGCTTCGCGCGTTCGAGGAGGCCCGCGCGCAGGAGGCGGCGGCCGCGCCGCGGCCGGGTGACGACGTCCGCGCGTCGGTCAAGGCACGCGAGCGGGCGCAGGAGCTCGGCGTCGACCTGAGCACGGTCGCGGGCGACGGCCTGATCACCGTCAAGGACGTCGAGGCTGCCGCCGGGGCCACTGCCCAGGCTCCGCCCGCCGATCTCCCGGCTCCGCTCGCCGGGGACGGCAAGTCGAAGCGCCTCGCGTTGATCGGCGCCGGGCTCGGGGCGACGCAGGTGCTCGACATCCTGGCCGAGATCGACGGGGCCGCGGGCGTCGCGGTCGTGGACGACAACGCGGCCGTCTGGGGCCGCGAGGTCGAGGGCGTCCCCGTCGTCGGCGGCACCGACCAGTTGCTCGAGCACTGGGAGGCGAAGGCTTTCGACGCAGCGGTGATCGCGATCAGCACGTCGGTCGAGGCCCGGGCCCGACTGCGTGGGCTCTGCCGCGACGCCGGCATCCCGCTGGAGAACGTGATCGACCCGCGTTCCAAGCTCGCCACAGGCGTCGCCGTGGGCGAGGGCAACGTCATCTGCGCGTTCACGCACTTCGGCACCGGCACGCGGATCGGCGACAACAACTTCATCTCGGCGTTCAACAGCTACGACCACCACAACGTGCTGGGCTCGGACATCTCGACCGGGCCGGGCTGCATGACGTCCGGAGAGGTCACGATCGAGGACCGTGTGCGCCTGGGAACCGGGATCTTCGTCGAGCCGAAGCTCACTCTGGGGGAAGGCGCCGTCGTCGCATCGGGCGCCGTGATCGTCCGCTCCGTGCCCGCCGGGCACGCGGTGAAGACGAAGGTCGTGACGACGACCGTCGTGCCGATTCGGCGCTAGTCCTAACGCGCGGGCGTGCCGAGCACGGCGGCGAGCGACGCCACCTCGACAAACACCTGGCGAAGCTCCTCGACGCCGCGCTCCTTGCGCAGGAACGCGTTCGCGCCCGCCTCGGCCGCGTCTTCCGCGCCGACCGGCGTTTCGGTCCCGGTGAGCAGGAGGATCTGGACGGGAAGTCCCGTCTCTCGGATCTTCCGCGTCGCCTCGAGGCCGTCCATCACCGGCATCCTCAGGTCCATGAGGATCACGTCAGGCTGCAGCTCGGCGGCCAGCTCGACGGCCTCCGCGCCGTTTCCGGCGATGCCGACGACCTCGACCCGCTCGTCCTCCGAAAGCACGGTCATCAGCGACTCAGCAAAAAGCCTGTGGTCGTCCGCGAGAAGGAGCCGAACGGCCCTCCCCGATGGCGGCAAAGAGGGCATAACAACACCTTACGGGCACTCCGCGCGCCTGCCAAGTCCAGGGTGAGAGGCCGTTCCTACCCGGAAGTGGAGGCAGAGAGCTTGTGGAAAGGAGGGCGGTTCTCCACAGATTTCGCCCGGACCCCTTGAAAAATGCCGAATCCTGACCTATAGCTTTCCACAGTCCTACTGCGGCCATGGACATAGAAAAAACAATCGGTGCGCTCGATGCAGTCGTCCTGGATCCTCACCCGATCTGGCTCGACGCAATTGAGATGGTCCTGGAGCGAATCGGCGCCCAGGTCGTGCTCAAGACGTCCTCCTCGAGCGACGCCCTGGCGACCATCGAGCGCTCGCAGCCACAGCTCCTCATCCTCGAGCTCGACCCCCAGCCGGGCGAGCCCGACGGCTTCGAGGTCATGCGCCGTGCGAAGACCCTCGCGCCCGCGCTGCGCGCGATCGTGCTCTCGGCCCACCACGACACGGCACACATCGACTCCGCGCTCGCTGCCGGCGCCGCGGCGTACGTCGTCAAGACGGCCCATCCGGACGACGTCGCGTCCGCCGTGCGACAGGCGTTCGACCACTCCGTCTACCTCGCAGGCGGCCCGAGGCCGATCGGCGGCCCGCCGGCGGCTCAGGCCGACACTGCTGAGAGCCCGGGCGGCTTGACACGCCGCGAGCTCGAGATTCTTCGCCTCGTCGCCGAGGGGCACTCGAACTCGCAGCTCGCCCGCATGCTCTGGGTGACCGAGCAGACGGTCAAGTTCCACCTCTCCAACATCTATCGGAAGCTCGGCGTCTCCAACCGGACGGAGGCCAGCCGCTGGGCGCAGCTCAACGGCCTGCTCACGCAGGACCCGCCGGCCGCCGAGTCCTCGATCTCCGCGTAGCTACCATGACTCCCGCCCGGCCGCGCTAGGTGGGGAGCTAGCGGTTCCCTGAACTCGCAATCCGCTCCAGCGGGGCTGAATCCCCTCCCGAGGGGGTCGCGTCCGAGACACGGGCTTCGGGTGCAAGTGTTGACGGTCAGGTCCCGCGCACTGTGAGTCTCCGAACCGCGTCAGATCCGGGAGGAAGCAGCGCTAAGGAGTGCCTCGCAGGTGCCGCGGACAGCCTGACTCGAGCGAGCGCCCGCCGCACCGGCTCGGTACGCGCCAACGACGGAGGGTGCGCGGCCGGGCATTTCGGCCGAAGTCTTGCGACTTCGGCCGACCTTCCGGAAGCCGGGCAGCGCTCCGTGCTGCGCGGCGCGGGTGCCGCCTCCCGAGACGGCGGCAAAACTCGATCGTCGTCAGGCGGAACGGGCAAAGCCCGTTCCGCGGCGTCGTTTGATCTAATCGGACACTCCGACTTATGACTGCGCTCTACCGCAAATATCGCCCGCAGACGTTCGACGAGGTCGTCGGGCAGGAGGCCGTCGTCCGCACGCTGCGCAACGCGATCGAGACCGACCAGATCCGGCAGGCCTACCTGTTCGCCGGCCCGCGGGGGACCGGGAAGACGTCGCTCGCGCGCATCCTCGCCAAGGCGCTCAACTGTGCGCAGGGGCCGACCCCGACGCCCGACGGGACCTGCCACTCGTGCGTCGCGATCGCGAACGGGACCTCGCTGGACGTGATCGAAATGGACGCCGCCTCGCAGCGCGGTATCGACGACATCCGGGAAATCCGCGACCGCGTCGTGCTCCAGCCGGTCGAGGGCCGCTACAAGGTCTACATCCTCGACGAGGCGCATCAGCTCACGGACGCGGCCTTCAACGCGCTGCTGAAGCTGATCGAGGAGCCTCCTCCCCACCTCGTCTTCGTCTTCTGTACCACCGACGTCTCCAAGATGCTCCCGACCGTCCGCTCGCGGTGCCAGACGTTCGTCTTCTCGCGACCGCGGCTCCCGGACCTGATCCGGAAGCTGCGGCGCATCGCCGACGCGGAGAGCATCGAGGCGCCCGACGCGGCGCTCGCGCTCGTCGCTCGCGGCGCGCGGGGTGCGTACAGGGACGCCGAGTCGACGCTCGACCAGCTCGCAGCGGCCACCGGCAACCAGGTGACGGTCCAGTCCGTCCTCCAACTCCTCGGGGCTGTCGAGGAGGAGGCGCTGTTCCGGCTCTGCGACCTCGTGGTCGACAAGGACACAGCCAGCGCGCTCCAGTTCCTCGAGGACCTCGCCGAGCAGGGCCAGGACCTCGGCCGGCTCGTAACCGATCTGCTCGAGCATCTGCGCCACCTGCTCCTCGTCCAGCACATGGGCGAGGTGCCGGACTCGCTGCCGGTCACCGAGGAGACGCGAGAGCGGCTGCGGGCCCAGGCGAACCAGCTGCCCGGCCCGACCGTGATCCGGCTCTGCGACCTGCTGGCGGTTGCCGTGGACGACATGCGCCAGGGCGGCGACCCCCGGCTGCCACTCGAGCTTGCGCTGATCAAAGTCACGAGACCCGGAGCGGACCTGGACCGCGAGTCGCTCGCGTTCCGGATCGAGCAACTCGAGCACCGCGCGCCGGGAACGGTCCCGATCGCGGCGCCCGAGGAGGCCGCGCCGCGCGCGGCCGAGGCCCCAGCACCCCCGCCACTCGAGCTCGACCAGCTGAAGGCGGCCTGGCAGCGCTCGGTGATCCCGGCCGTGGAGGAACGGTCGGTGCCGACCGCGTCCGTGCTGCGGGAGGCGCATCCCGCCGACATCGCGGGCGACACGCTCACCGTAGAGTTCCCGGCCGCGGCCTCGTTCCACCGGCAGCTCGCGGAGGAGCCGAAGAACGCCACGCTCCTCGTCGACGCGCTCTACGAGGTGACGGGCCGCAAGTTCGCCGTCGCATTCGAGGTCGGCGAGAACGGGGAAACTGAGCCCGCGCCGCCCGAGCGCACACTGAGCGAGGGAGAGTTCGTGGAAGAGGTCAAGCAGGCATTCGACGCCCGGGAGGTCACGCCCGAATGAGCATGCCCGGCGGCATGGACATCAACAAGATGATGCAGCAGGTGCAGCAGATGCAGGCCGAGATGGCGCGCGTCCAGGAGGAGCTCGCAACCGAGACCGTGGAGGCGTCGGCCGGGGGCGGCGCGGTGAAGGTGACTGCCAACGGCGCGGGCATGATCGAGAAGATCGAGATCGCCGCGGAGGCGATCGACCCGGACGACCCCGAGCTTCTGGCCGACATGATCGTCGGCGCCGTCAACGAAGCGCTGCGCGCCGCGAACGACCTGGCGCAGTCCCGCCTCGGCGGGCTCACGGGCGGGCTAGGGCTGCCGGGGCTCTAGGGCGAGGCGTTGCCGATCGGGATGCCCATGAACGTGAGGCCGTCGGTCGCGTTGAACTTCTTGTCGATCTGGAGCGTCAGACCGTAGACGGAGCCGACGATTTTGAGCTCCGGCGCCACGTACTCGCGCTCCTCCGTGCGCTTGTCCATGCCTCTCCTCACGGCGACGCGTTCGAAATCGCGACGCCCATCAAGGTGTACCCGTCCGTCGGCCCATACTTCTTGTCCGTGAGCGTGAGCTCCCGGATCGAGCCCATGACTCGAACAGTCGGTGGCTCGTACGGCTCCACGGCACTCTGCCGAAATTGGTCCATACATAAAAGGTAGAGGTCGGAAACTCCTCGGACAACTAGCCATCCGGCTAACTTTTCGCCTTTTCCATGCAGACCGACCATCTTCGAGGCGCATACGGGCTCCAGATAGAGGGGGTCGACGCTGCGAGTGACCTGCTCGTCGCGGCGCAGCCATCGTGGCCCTCGATCCGGCTCGATTCGCGCGTCGAGACGAGCACGCTGGACCGCGAATGGGTGCGGCCGGACGAGGCGCTCTTGCTGCTGAAGACAGGTGGCCACATCGAGCTCAATCGGACGCGCGCGGAGGCCGTTTTCGTCGTCGAGCGGCCGCTCGGCGCCGAGGAGCTCGTCCATCCGTACCTCGCGCCCGTGGCTGCGGTGATGGCGCACTGGTACGGGCGGGAGAGCGTTCACGCGGGCGCGTTCGCCTTCGACGGGCGCGTTTTCGGCGTCGTCGGTACGCGGGAGAGCGGGAAGAGCTCGACGCTCGCGCGGCTCGCGCTCGAAGGGGTCGACATCGTGTGCGACGACCTCCTGGTCCTGGAGGGGACCCGCGCGCTGCCGGGCCCGCGCTCGCTCGACCTACGCCAGGAGCCTGCACGCCGCCTCGGCGTCGGAAGCTCGATCGGAAAGGCGGGCGCCCGCGAGCGCTGGCGGGTGCGGCTCGGCGAGGTGCCAGACGGCCTCGAGCTCGCCGGCTGGGTGCACCTCGCCTGGGGCGATAGCCTCCAGGCCGTGCCGCTCGAGGGCGCCGAGCGAGTCGCTCGGCTCCTGCTCGAACGCGGCGCTCGGCTGCCCTCCTCGGAGCCGTCGGTTCTCCTCGACCTGGCATCGCTCCCGTCCTGGGAGGTACGGCGGCCCCGTGTCTGGGATTCGCTAGGAGAGACCGCCGACTGCCTGCGCGAACTCGCGTGGGGCTGAAGCGGTCTCATGCGCGAGCGCTGCCGCCTGCAAGAGGAGGAACGTTCGGCCGTCCGGCCGCGGCTTCGCCCATTCGGCGCGAAGCGCACCACGGTCGACGAGCTCCGGGTCTACGCCCTCGCCGTCCCACTCCTTCACGAAGCGCCGGCTGTGGTTGCTCCAGAACGCGTCGTCGAAGTGGCTTTTGGTCCTGCGGACGAGTACGTCGTCCGGAAGGAGCTCTGCAAACAACTCTTGCATCGCGGCCTTGCGGGTGAGGTACCGGCGCTCGCGCGGCAGTGACGCGACGGTCGCCGCGAAGCACGGGTCGACGAAGGGGCTGTGGACGTGAACGAGGTGCTCGGCGCCCAGGCATGCAAGCGACTCCAAGCCGACCTGGATGTACCGCCGACGCCGAGCCCACGCGGCGCGGTTCTGCCAACGCAGGGGCTCAGCGGCGACGTCCGCAGTCCACGCAGCCCAGACCGCCTGCTGCGCCTCCGGGAGGAGCCAGGCGAGGTAGACCGGGTCGCGGCGGGACAGCACCGACCGCCGCACGGGGGGCGGCGATGCGGCAAGGCTCAGCGCCAGAACGTCGCGCGGCTTCGGCCGGGTCCGGCCGGCGAGGACGGCTGCGGCCCGCGCGAAGCGGGGCGAGCCGAACGTCTCGTCCCCGCCCACCCCCGTCAGGACGGATCCGCCCGTGGCCTCTTCGATGAGGGGCGCGTGGAAATGCGCGTTGAACGGCCACAGCAAGCCGTGGCGGCGCAGCGTCCGCATCGCGACGGGGCCGACCGAGTCCAGCTCGTCGGAGAACTCGACCCGCACCCAGTCGGTGAGGCCCAGGTGGACGATCACACGCTCCTGCCACTCGGTCTCGTCGGCGCCCTCGCTCCGAGGGAACCGGTTCGTCGCAGGGACGGGAAGCTCGAGGCCCTCGCGGCGTGCGAGGCGCACGGCGACAGCCAGGATCGTCGAGGAGTCTCTTCCACCTGAGAAGCTCACGAGGCAGGGCGGCCGCAGGAGGGCCGGGAGGATCGCGGCCTCGAGGGCGTCAACCGGATCCGCTGCCGGCTCGGGCAGCGCGTCCGGCGGGGTGAAGCCGAAGACGAGTCCGGAGGCGATCTCGAGCGCGTCCGGCCGGTACGGCTCGGGCAGGTTCATGACGCCGGCACCCGCATCAGCTCGCTGTAGGCGCTCCGCTCGCCGTCCGGCTCGCCTTCGAGCCAGGCGTGCGCGGCGAACCGGTCTCCCGTCCCGTTGACCCCGATCACGACGTCGCGCGCCTCTCCCTGAGCGATGCCCCACGCCTGCAACACGAGCGCCCGCTCGAGGCAGGTCGGGTCAGTTCTCCGCATCACGGCGCGGACCCCCCGGCCCGCAGAACGCGGCAGCGCGGGCGGCGGCGCCACCTCGACGTCCGTCACCCGATCGCGCTTAAGGGCGCGGCGGGTTCGGCGCAGCGCAAGGACCGTCCAGACGGCAGCGCGGAGCGTGGGCAGGTCGGGCGGGCGCCTCACTAGTCCTCCAGCAGCCCCTGACCACGGAGGTCGGCCAGAAATGCGTCGACGTCGCTCTCCGCGCGCTCCGAGTCGATCAGGTACGCCTGCGCAAGCCGCTCGATGAGCGCGTCGCGGGTCGTCCCTTGCGCTAGCTCCAGCCAGAGCAGCGCCCCACTTCCGTTCGTGCTCAGGTATGTCGAGCTGTCGACGTCGACTGCGACGACCTCCTGGTCGATCTCGCGCCAGTGGACGCGGTCCTGTTTCAACTTGACCGTCATCGTCCCTCCTCCCCCAGTGCTCTGTTGTGATCCGAACGCCGTTGATTCGCGTTCCGAAAGGCGTGCAACGTACGGCGCAGCTTTCGACTCCACGGCTCATTCTGTGGAGCCAGCTCGCGCGAGATCGTGAATGCGTTCGCGCGCAGCGCAGCACGCGGCGGGAGCGCCGACCACGGCGGGAGCCAGCGCCCCAGGTGGGTTTCCAGGACCGTCGGCTCTCGGGTGCCGCGGAGGCCCCGGGCCCAGAGTCTGAGCGGCCACGTGGACGGGCCGTCGTCGAAGAGCGCATCGGCGGCGCCGATGCTCGCGCCCCAGACCCGCCGCATGCCGAGCGAGGCGGCCACACGGTCCAGCGAGTGCCTGTCGAGGCTTGCCGTGACCGCGGCGAGGTCGACGAGGTGGACGAGCCGGCCGAGCGGAGCATGCGCCCACGAATGCGCGGCGATCACCATCGCGTGGTGCTCTGGTGCGAGCGCCAGGATGCCTGGCACGCCTGTCGAGCCCGCGACTGCCGACGCGAGCAGCTCGGCGCGGCTGGGGAGCGGCAGCCCGGCCGGCCACTTCGGCCGGTCGTGAACCTCGATGAGGAGCGGTGCCCCGGGCCATTGAAGAGGCTGGAGGTGATGGAGGTCGACGTACCGCTCCGGCGAACCTACGGTCGCGAACCCGGCCGCGAGAAGCGCACGCTGCGCCTCCCCGGCGTCGGGAACGAGCAGGTCCAGGTCTCGGAAGGGCCGTAGGGCTCGGTCCGGGTAGTACGAGGCCACTTCCGGGCCCTTCATGAGCACGATCGTGCGGTCGTAGGCTCTCCGGATCTGCTCGAGAACCGCCGGCACGACGATCGTCAGAACGGCCGACGCGCGCTCTGCGGTCGCCAGGTCGCGGGGCACGAGGCGACCGGTCTGGCGATAGCGGCGCGCCGCGAGCAGGTGCAGCCCGTGGAAGCTCAGGTCCGAGACCCGTGGAGCCCGGTCGACGAGCCCGTCCACCGCGGCCCAGAGATCGCTCGCCGGAGGCGCCGCCTCGACGCTCCGCAGGCGCCGCGGCGCAGGCGTCTCGCCGTGCGCCCAGCTCGCCATCAGTAGAGCCCTACCGTCCCGAGCCGCCGCTCCCGCGCGAGGGCGGCGCGGAACGCGACGACGCCGAACGCGAGCGCGAGGAGCGACATCGGTACGAGCAAGACGAGCGTCGAACCGACCTCCGCCCAGCCCGACCCGCCGAGCAATGATTCGCGCATCCCCTCGACTGCGAGCGCGATCGGGTTCTGCTCCGCGACCGTCGCCAGCCAATCGGGCAGGAGCTCAATCGGGAAGTAGAGGCCGGAGACGAACGCGACGACCAGGGTTCCCATTGCGAGCAGGCCCGCGCCGCGCCTGAAGGTGACGATCGCCGCCGCGCTCGCCACGCCGAGCCCCCACACGAACGGCATGAAGCCGAGCAGCAGCACGAGCGCCGGGACGACACCCGAACCCTGGACCTCCAGCCCGAACGCCACGGCGATCACACCAAGCAGCAGGACGAGCCTGATCGGGATGTAGAGAAAGAGGAAGGCGACGGACCCGAGCTGAATCGTGTGCGGTGCGGTCGGCGTCACCAGAAGCGACTCGAGCGTGCCCTGCAGCTGCTCGTTCCGCACGGCCGACGCGATGTTCTGCATCCCGAACTGAATGAAGGCGCCGAGCAGCATGCCGACGGCCGCGAATTCGAGGTACGAGACTTCGTTGCCGCCGTAGGTCGGCATCTTGCTCGGGTCGACGAGCTGCCCGACGAAGTAGAAGAGCAGCGCCTGGCCGGCGAGCCCGAGCAGGTCGGTCACGAAGGCCATCCGGTAGCTCCAGGCGACGAGGAAGTCGCGGCGGACGAATGCCGGAATCTTCAGGACCTCGGATACGACCGCGCTCACGACGGACGCTCCTGCGTCAGGGCCAGGAACGCCTCCTCGATCTCGGAGCGCTCCTGACGGCACGCGAGCACCTGAACGTTGGCGCGCGCGAGCGCGGCGACTGCATCGCCGAGAACGGCGTCCTCGGAGAGGGCGATCACGTGGTGCTCCGATCCTTCCTCGAGTGGAGGGGTGATGCGGGCGGCCCTTCCAAGGGCGCGCTGAGCTTCCTGGAGCTCGATTTCCCCCGGCCGCCCGTTACGGAGGCGGACGACGTATCGCCTCGGCACCGCGTGCTCGAGGAGCCTGGGCACCGAGCCCTGGAAGCGGACCCGGCCGCGGTCGAGCAGGGTCACGGACCTCGCGAAGCCTCGAATCTCCTCCAGCCGCTGTGTCGCCCAGAGGACGGCTGCTCCGCGCTCCGCCGCGTCGCCCACGAGCGCCTGGACGCGCCGCGACCCCTCCGGGTCGAGGTCGTGCGTCGCCTCGTCCACCAGCATGACCCGAGGGTCGGTGAGGAGTGCACGTGCGACGGAAAGACGCTTCTGCATCCCATGCGAGTACTCGCCGACTCGCTTCCCGGACGCCTCGGCGAGGCCGACGTGCTCCAGGAGCTCGCTGGCGCGCTGACCGGCGGCCTTCCGGCGCAGCCCGTGCATCCGGGCGAAGAAGACGAGATTCTCGAAACCGGAAATCCGGAGGTAGAACGACCGGTCGCCCGAGGGGACGATGCCGAGCATCGTCCGGAGCTCGCGAGGGTTCGATACGGCGTCGAGTCCGGCGACCGAAACCGTCCCGCTCGTCGGCGCGATCACCCCTGAGAGGATCCGGACGAGTGTCGTCTTGCCGGCGCCGTTCGGTCCAAGAAGCGCGTGGATCTCGCCCGGCGCGACGGTCAGCGACACGCCGTCCAGCGCGAGCGTCCGCCTGAAGCGGCGGACGAGGCTTTCGGCGTCGATCCCGGTCGTGGGAACCAGTCTCAGGGCCCGCGCCGACCGGCTCTCGCGGACCGCTTCCTCGATCACGCGAGGCTCCGCTCGGCCCCAACCTCCACCCTGGCTCCGCTTCGCTCCAGCGAGTCGTCCACAGCCTCGATCATCCGCACGACCTCCAGGCCCAGCTCCCGCGACGAGCGCGGGGTCGCGCCGGTGCGGATCGCCTGCGCGAGGTCGTCGAGCTCGAGCCGCAGTGGCTCGGCGACGTCGAGGTGCGGCGAGACGATGTCGCCGGTGCGGTAAGTCAGCTTGTACTCGCCGAACGTCTCCGGGTCGCGGAGCATCACGCCGGAGTCGAAGACGCGGACGGGCTCGTTCGACGTGTCGTCGTAGACGATCATCTTCTCCGAGCCGACGATCGTCGTCCGCCGCAGCTTGCTCGGCGCGAGCCACGAGAGCTCCACGTGCGCGACCGTGCCCGACGGGAACTCGAGATCGATGAATGCGACGTCCGGGATCGTCGGGATCACGCAGCCGCGGCTGAGCGCGCTCGCGTGGGAGGGCGTCTCGCCGAGCCAGTAGCGAAGGATCGAGAAGTCGTGCGGGCCTAGGTCCCAGGCGACGCTGACGTCGGACTGGTGGAGCCCGAGGTTCACGCGGCTCGTCGAGATGAAGTAGATCTCCCCCAGCTCGCCGTTCGCGATCAGCGAGCGGATCATGTTGACCGGCGGGCTATAGAGGAAGGTGTGGCCCGGCATCAGAACGAGCCCGTTGTGATCGGCAAGCTCGATGAGCTCGAGCGCCTCGTCCGAGGAGGCCGTGAGCGGCTTCTCGACGAACACGTGCTTGCCGGCCTCGAGCGCGCGGGCAGCGAGCTCGAAATGGCTGGAAACGGGAGTCGCAATCGCGACGGCGTCCACGGCCGGGTCGGCCAGCACCTCGTCGAAGCTGGTCGTCGTCCGCACGGCGGGATACCGGCGGCCCATCGTCTCGAGCGCGTCGGGACGGAGGTCGCAGACGAGCTCCGGACGCACTCCTTCGACCTCGTGGAGGACGCGCACGAGGTTCGGACCCCAGTAGCCGAGGCCGACGACCGCGACGCCGATCATCAGGCGGTTCCTTTCCGGCGGAGGACGTGGAGCGGCGTGCGGAGCAGCAGCCAGAGGTCGAGGCCGAGCACCTACCTGTCCTACCGGAACCTCAAGTCCTTCCTGCCGTTCCTGACCGATCAGGACTTCGACGCCGACCTGCTCTCGCTCGACCGCAGCATGTTCTTCGGCCACGATCCGGGGC
>DASZEE010000096.1:0-15409 GCA_035941215.1 Gaiellaceae bacterium | reverse complement strand
CGTCTTGGCGCCCTCCACGTCCCCCAGCGCCAGGTGGGCGCGGGAAAGCTCCACACCGGTCTGCACGGCGAACCACGGAACCGCGTGTGTCAGTTGCGGCCGCATCCGCGCTGCCCGGACGACGAGGCCTCGTGCGGTCGCCGCCTGGCCGCGCGCAAGCGCCAGCCTCGCCGCCGCCGCCAGGTACAGGGCTGCCGCGACGTACTCCTCGATCGGCTGGTTCTCGAGCAGGGCGCGGGCGGCCGCGAGCTCGGCATCGGCCTTCTCGGCGTCCTCCGCGTCGAGGGCAAGGAGCGCCAACTCCGAGCGTGCGATCACCCCCGCATAGATCGCGCCGCTGCCCGAGGCTTCCTCCGCCGCCTGCGTGAGCGTCTCCCGGGCGCCCTCGACGTCGTCTTCGAGGAGCAGCGAGACCCCGAGCAGGCAGAGGGCGATCGGGCGCCAGAAGCTCGATGCCGCGATCTCGTCGAGCGCAAGGCGGGCGTCCGCACCCATCTCCGAGACCCCGCGGCGGCAGAGGAGCGCGCGAACGAGCGCCGCCCACGGCCGCGACGACGCGCTCCCGTCGGGCATCGGCCCCTCGTACTCCGAGTGCTCCAGCGAATAGCCGTAGCGCTCCGCGTCCGCCGGTCGGCCTCGGAGTGCGTTGACGAACGCGCCGAAGCCGGCGATCGCCGGATAGCGGGCGAGGAACTTCGGGTCGTCGAACTGGCGGAACCAGCGCTCGACGGTGACCACGCGGCCACTCCGGTAGTAGGACAGCGCGAAGAGACTGACGAGACGCGCCACCTCGTCGATGTCGCCGGCCGCGGACGCGTGCTCGATCGCCGCCTCGGGGAGCCCGTTCAGCTCGCACCACGAGGCAGCGCGGCGGTGCAGCGCAGCCGTAGCATCCGGCTCGAGGCGGTCGAGCTCCGACCGCAGCATGTCGCGGAAGAGATGGTGGTACCGGTACCACTCGCGGTGATGGTCGAGGGGCACGACGAAGGAGTTCCTCTGCTCGAGCGCCTCCAGCCTCCGCGCCGAGTCCTTGCGCTCGAGCACCTCGTCGCAGAGCCCGGCCGACATCCGGTCGAGGATCGAGGTCCGCGTCAGGAACTCGATCTCGGAGCGCTTGAGGCGCGAGAGGTGCTCGGAGCGGAGGTAGTCGGCGACGAACCGGTCGTCTCCGGTAAATGACGAGAGCTCCTCGGCACCCGCTTCATTCGCGAAGAGCGCTGCGAGGTAGAGACCCGCCACCCAGCCCTCGACCCGCTCGTTGAGCGCGGATGCCTCGGTATCGGTCAGATCGACGCCTGCGGCTGCGAGGAGCGCCTTGGCTTCCGCATCACTCAGCGCCAGGTCGGTGGGGCCGAGCGCAAGCAGACGGCCTTCGGTCCGGAGCCGCGCGAGCGGCAGGCCGTCCTCGCCGCGGCCCGCAAGCACGAGCTGTGAGCCCTCCGGCAGGTGCTTCGCGATCGGCTCGAGAGCGTCCAGGCAGTCTCGGTCTCGGAGCTCTTGGACGTCGTCCAGGACGAGGACCATCGACTCCCCGATCGCGGCCAGCGCGGAGCCGAGGCGCGGAAGCCCGATCGTCCAGAGCGAGTCCGCGCCCGAGGCCGCAGCGCGGAAGACGCGGGCGTCGACCGGCTTGATCCCGTCCGCGGCGGCGGACAGGTACGTCAGGAAGGCAGCCGGGTCGTTGTCGCGATCGTCCAGCGAGACCCACGCGAAGGGTCTCGGGTCTTCCGCCGCCCACTGCGCGAGGAGGGTCGTCTTCCCGTAGCCGGCGGGTGCCGTGATGCTGACCACCCGCGCGTGCGTCGGTGCGCGCAGGCGGCTGACGAGCGCTGAGCGGTCGACGAGCCCGTCGCGGAGCTTCGGCACCTCGAGCTTCGTCTGGAGGATCTCGAAGCCGGCCGCCTGCCGCCCCGGCCTCGGCTTCCTGCTTGCGCGCTTTCGCGCTTCCGCAGCTGGATTGCGCGTACCGCTCATCGGCCCTCCCAGTGCCTGGGGTGAACGGAGGCGACCCAACCTTCCGTGTGAGCAAGTGCTCGCACAAGCCTACGCACGGCTGCCGTGCCCGCAAAGTGCCCTTAACCGCTTCGCAATCTGTTAGAGCCGCCGGAAGGTCTCGCGCGTGCCGATCACGATCCGGGGCCGCTTCGCCGGGTCGAGCCAGCGCAGCGTCGAGACGAGCTGTGCCACCGGCAGGCTCACGCACCCGTTCGTCGAGCTGCCCGTCTTGGCGTGGAGGAAGATCCCCGAGCCGCGGCCGGGGACGACGGGCCGCATGTTGAACTCGATGACCGCGAAGTGGCGGTACGCGGTCCGCTCCTGCCAGAGGCCCGGGGTCGTCGTCTTGAAGGGAGGGCGGGTCCCGCAGCGGACGTGCTGGAACGTGTTGTAGGTCGCCGAACGCGGATCCTCGTTCCACCAGTCGCCGCAGACGAGCCGCCGGTAGCGGTAGCGAACGCCGGGGCTGCTCGCGTTGCCGTACATCGTCCTGCCGATCGAGTAGACACCCGTGGGGGTCGTCCCGTCTCCCTCGCGCCGACGATCGGCCAGGCCGTTCCAGCCGACGCGTGCGGTCCAAGGCCCGGCGTCGGGACGCCAGCAGCCGTCGCGGCCCCGGTTCCAGCGGCGGAGGGCTGCGCTCGTCGTCCGGTAGCTGCCCGCTTCGACGGTGATCAGCTGGTCTGCCGCGCCCACGCTCTTCAGGCCGTTCGCGACGTTGGGAGCGCAGGCCGCCGTCCCACCCACGGTCGGGGCGGTCGCGATGAGCGCTGCGAACGCGGCCAGGGCGACGACGAGCGATCGCACGCGGCTGAGACTACCCTCGGGTCATGGCGAAGCTGGCCGCCGCCGCCGTTCTCCTGCTGCTCGTGCCCGCGGCGGGCGCGGCGACGGCGCCGCCGTTCAGCTCGAGCGTCTCGCGCGTGACCGCTGAGGATCTGCGGTACTCGTGGCGCCCAGGCTGCCCCGGCGGCCCTGCACGGCTACGGGCAATTCGGCTCCGGCACTGGGATTTTCGGGGCCGCTCGCGACTGGGCGTGCTCGTCGTCGACGCCGCTGAGGCAGGCCGCGTTGTGTCGGTCTTCCGCCGGCTGTACGCGGCGCGGTTCCCGATCCGCCGGATGCTGGGCGTCGAGGTCTACCGGGGAAGCGACGACCGTTCGATGCGGGCCGACAACACGTCGGGCTTCAACTGCCGCCTCGTCGGCGGCACCTCCCGCTGGTCGGAGCACGCGTATGGCAGGGCCATCGACCTCAACCCGGTCGAGAACCCGTACGTGCACGGTGGGCTCGTAGAGCCGCCGGCCGGCCGCGCGTATCTCGACCGTTCGAGGCATCGACCCGGCATGGCGACGCACTCGAGCCTCGTCGTGCGCGCGTTCGAGTCCGTGGGCTGGCGCTGGGGCGGGCGCTGGACGTCGTCCAAGGACTACCAGCACTTTTCGACAACCGGTCGGTAGACCATGGATTCCCGTGAGCTGATCCCGGCGATCGGGGTGTTCGCGCTGGTTTCCGCGCTCGGGTTCGACGAGGGCGGCTACGCGGCGACTGCATGGGGTTGGAGCTCGGTCGCGTTGCTGGCGGTGCTGGCGGTACTGATCGGCCGCGGAGCCGCCCGTCCGACCGGGGCGGCCATGGTCTTCGTCGGCGGGTTCGCCGGGTTGCTCGTCTGGACCGCGGCATCGCTGGTGTGGACGAGCCACGTCACCGCGACCGTGCTCGAGGTCGAGCGGACGGCGCTTTATCTCGCCGCCGCGGCGCTCTTCGTCCTCGCCGGCTCGGCGACGGCGCTACTCGGCGGGACTCTGGCAGCGGCGTCGGTGATTTGCGCCTACGGCCTCGGTCGGTGGCTCCTCGGAGAGCCGGAGATCCCGCTCTCCGCCGATCCGCTCTCCGGCGAGCGTCTCTCGGAGCCGATCGGGTACGCGAATGGCGTCGCGATCCTCGCTGCGATGGGCCTGCTGCTGGCCGTCGGGTTCGCCGCCCGTGCGTCGCAACCGGCCAATGCGGCTGCCGCGGCTGCGACGGTGCCGCTCCTCGCGGCAACGCTGTACTTCACCTTCGGACGAGGAGCATGGCTCGCGCTCGGAGTCGGCCTGGCGGCCGCGGTGGCGCTCGGGCCCCGCCGCCTCCAGCTCGCGGCAACCGCCGGCGCACTCGCTGTGCCGGCGGCCCTGGCGGTCCTCGCGTCCCACGCGCTGGAGCCGGGCGGCGGGATCGCGGCCACCGTCGTCCTGCTCGGCTTCGTCTCTGCGGGGACCGCGTTCCTCCTGCGGACACGGCGCCTCGTTGTCCCTCCGGCCGTGCGAAAGGGCTTTGCAGTCGGAATCGTCGCCGTTCCGGCGGTCGCTGCAGCGGCAGTGCTGATCCGCCTCGGCGGGCCGGAGGGGGTCTACGACGCGTTTGCTGCGGCGCCCGCGCCCGTTCATGGCGAGGAGCGGGTGTTCAGCGTCTCCGGCAGCAACCGCGCGGACTACTGGCGCGTCGCCTGGGGCACCTACGAGGATGCTCCTCGCCTCGGCGACGGTGCCGGGACGTTCGCCCGGAACTGGCTCGGTGCGCGCCCCGTCCCCCAGCCCGTCGAGGACGCCCACACGCTCTACCTCGAGACGCTTGCCGAGCTCGGACCGATCGGGTTGGCGCTGCTGGCGATCGCGCTGGCAGCCCCGTTCGCCGGCCGCCGCGACCCGGTCGCGCTCGCACCGTACGTCGCGTTCCTCGCGCACGCCGCGCAGGACTGGGTCTGGGAGCTTCCAGCCGTCACCGTTGCAGCACTCGCGTGCGGCGCGGCGATGCTCGTCCCGGCCTCGGGCCGGCGTGTGCCGCGCGCGGCCGCCGTCCTCCCGGCCCTGCTCTGCCTGGCCGCGGCGCTCGCGTTTGCCGGCAACCGGGCGCTGGCCGAATCGGTCGCCGCCGCCGATCGCATCGACTACGCCGCGGCCGCCGACAGCGCCAGCACGGCGCGCACGCTCCAGCCGTGGTCGGGAGAGCCCTGGCGGCTGCTCGGGGAGGCCCAGCTCGCCGCCGGCTCGGTGCAGGAGGCCCGCCGCAGCTTCGAGCGGGGCCTGGATCGCGATCCAGCCGACTGGGAGCTCTGGCTCGACCTCGGTCTGGCCAGCGACGGCCCCGCGCAGCGCCGCGCATGGATTCATGCGCAATCCCTCAATCCGTTGAGCCCGGAGCTTCAGGAATTGGGTTTACGCCGCCGATAAGACGGCTACAGTGACCGCTGGCCCCCCGGCCTGCCGCAAACGACCAGGAGGTTCCGAGGACAATGCAGAACCGCAAGAGGCAAGGCGCCACCGTCGGCGTTGTCGCCGGGCTCGTCGCCGCGTTCGCCGTCGCATGGATGGCATCGGTCGGCGCCGCTGTCTCGCCGGCCAGCGCCCCGGCGTCCGCCTCCCAGTACGAGAAGAAGGTGACGATCTGTCACCGGACTGGATCGAAAAAGAACCCCTTCCGCACGATCCGGGTCTCGCGGAACGCCGTGAAGGCGCACCTGAGGCACGGAGACGCTCTCGGTCCGTGCTCGTCAGCGGTTTTCGCGATGTGCCACAAGACTAAGAACGGCAAGAAGATGACCGTCAAGGTCAAGGGCGCCCGCAAGGTTCAGCGCGCGATGAAGCGCGGGGACCGGCTCGGGAAGTGCAAGGCTAAGAAGGGCAAGCCCGACAAGGGCAAGCAGAAGGGCAAGAAGAAGGACAAGGGGAAGCGCAAGGGCTAGAGCCCGAAGAACTCGATCGAGCCCCGCCACGGCGGGGCTCTTTCGTTCAGAGGTCGCGGACCGCGATCGTGACTCGGCTCATCGCACAAAGGCGGCCGGCGTCGTCGGTCATCTCCACGTCCCAGATCCAGGTCGTGCGACCGCGGTGGCGCCGGCGCGCGACGGCGTGGATCGTGCCCTCCTTGATCGGGCGGAGGAAGCTCGAGTTGTTCGACTGCCCGAGACCGATCTTCCCGTCCCCGTTGACGCCGACGTTCGTGCCGACGGAGGCGAGCGCCTCGGCGATCGCGGCGTGCACGCCGCCGTGGACGAGGCCGACCGGTTGGAGGACGTGCGGGCGCACCGGAACCCGGCCGGTGACGACCTCGTCGGTCGCCTCGACGATCTCGAGCCCATAGTGGCTGTCGAATGGGGACGGCTCCTGAAAGCCCACGTGGCCGGAAGTGTGAAGCTTCGGGTCGGATGAACGTCGGGGTAGGTCTTCCAACGACGACGCCGGGGACGACCGGCGAGCTGCTGCTGGACTGGGCGCGGCGGGCGGACGAGGGGCCGTTCTCGTCCCTCGGCGTGCTCGACCGCGTGGTCTACGACAGCCTGGAGCCGTTCGCCGCGCTGGCGGCCGCCGCCGGCGTCACTTCGCGCGTCCGGCTGGCGACGATGATCGCGATCGGGCCGCTGCGGCCGACCGGTCTCCTGGCAAAGCAGGCGGCGTCGGTGCACGCGCTTTCAGGCGGGCGACTGACGCTCGGCCTGGCCGTCGGCGCCCGCACGGAGGACTACGAGGCTGCCGGCGTGGAGTCGCGCGGCCGCGGCCGCAAGCTCGCCGAGCAGCTCGCGTACATCCGCGGCGGCGTGGACGGCGACCGGATCGGGCCGGCGCGCGAGGGGATGGAGCTCCTGGTCGGCGGGATGAGCGGGCAGGCGTTCTCGCGGATGGCGCGGTACGCGGACGGCTATGTGCACGGCGGCGGGCCGCCCCGGGCGTTCGCATCGGCGTCTTCCCGTGCGCAGGCGGCGTGGGCGGATCTCGGGCGGCCGGGGCGGCCGCGGCTGTGGGGCCAGGGCTACTTCTGCTTCGGCGACCCCGACCGCGGAGCTGCGTACCTTCGGGACTACTACGCGTTCACCGGCCCGTTCGCCGAGCGGATCGCCGCGGAGAACCTGACTAGCGCGCGGGCGGTCAAGGACTTCGTCCGCGGCTACGAGGAGGCGGGCTGCCACGAGCTCGTCCTCTTCCCCACAGTCGCCGACCCGGAGGAGCTCGACCGGCTCGCGGAGGCGCTCGCGTGAGGGTCGAGATCGTCGGCGGCGGCCCTGCGGGCCTCTATCTCGCGATCCTCCTGAGGAGGGCCGACCCGTCGGTCGAGGTGTGCGTGGCGGAGCGGAACGCGCCCGATGCGACGTTCGGCTGGGGGGTTGTCTTCAGCGAGGAGACACTCGGCTCACTGCGCGACGCCGATCCCGAGACGCACCTCGAGATCACTGACACCTTCGCGCGCTGGGATCGCGTCGACATTCGCTACCGCGGTCGCGAGCTCCGATCCCGGGGCCACTCGGTCTCGGCGATCGCGCGCAGGCGGCTGCTGGAGATCCTGCAGCAGCGATGCCGCGCGGTCGGCGTCGAGCTCGAGTTCGGCGTGGGGGTCTCCGAGCTCCCCGACGCGGATCTCGTCGTCGGCGCGGACGGCGCGAACTCGGTCGTGCGAGGCCTGGGCGACTTCGGGACGAAGGTCGAGCCGGAGGGGTCGAAGTACGTCTGGTTCGGGACCGACCACGTCTTCGACGCCTTCACGTTCGTCTTCAAGGAGACGGAGCACGGGATCTACAACGTGCACGCGTACCCGTACGACGAGGGCATGTCCACCTTCATCGTCGAGTGTCCCCTCGAGACGTGGCTTGGTGCCGGGCACGAGGACATGTCCGAGGAGGACAACCTGGCGTACTGCGAGCAGCTGTTCGCCCGCGACCTCCGCGGCCGCGAGCTGTTCTCGAACCGCTCGGTCTGGCTCGACTTCCCGAAGGTGACGAACCGGGTCTGGCACGCCGGTCGCATCGTGCTCCTCGGCGATGCGGCCCACACGGCGCACTTCTCGATCGGGTCTGGCACGAAGCTGGCGATGGAGGATTCGATCGCGCTGGCAAACGCGCTCGCGCGCAGAGGCTGGGACGTCGACGCAGCACTCGTCGATTACGAGCTCGAGCGCGGGCCGGCGGTGGAGCGAACTCAGGGAGCGGCGAGCGAGAGCGCGGCCTATTTCGGACGCGTCGGGAGCTACACCCAGCTCGAGCCGATCCAGTTCGCGTTCAACCTGCTGACGCGGAGCGGCCGGATCACGCATGCGAGCCTTGGGCTCCGCGACCCGCGGTTCACCCGCGCGCTCGACGGTTGGTTCGGCGGTGCGCCGGTCTCGCCGCCGCCCGCGTTCTCGCCGGTCGAGCTGCGCGGCGTACGCTTCGAGACCCGGTTCGGCCTGGCGCCGAGCGGATTCGTCGCCGTCTCGGCCGAGGGGCGCATCACGCCGGAGACGCCGACGATCGATGTGTGGAGCCCGTCGGCCGGGCAGGTGCTTCTCCAGCTCGGCCACGCCGGAAGGCGCGGCGCGACACAGCCGCGCGCGGTCGGGGTCGATCTCCCGCTCGCAGACGGCTGGCCGGTCGTCGCCCCCACGCGCAGGCCGTACGGCCCGTTCGGCGCGGTTCCCGGCGAGCCGGACGAGGCGGCGATCCGCGAGCAGTTCGTCGCGGCCGGGCGGCGGGCGGACGAGCTCGGTGTCGACGTGCTCGAGCTCGACATGGCGCACGGCTACCTGCTCGGGAGCTACCTCTCGCCGCTCGTCAACACGGAGGATGACCGCCTGCGCTACCCGCTCTCGGTGCTCGACGCCGTGCGCGCCGTCTGGCCGCGGCCGCTGTCCGTTCGTCTCTCGGTCACGGACTGGCACCGACGCGGAAACTCCGTCGATGACGGAATCGAGCTGGCGCGGTCGATGAAGGAGCACGGCGCCGACCTCATCCACGTCGAGGCCGGGCAGACCGTCCACGACGACAGGCCGGAGTACCGGCGAGGGTTCCTGACCCTGCTCAGCGACCGCGTCCGCAACGAGGCCCGCGTGCCGACCCTGGTCGGCGGCCACCTGACCACGATCGACGACGCCAATACGGCGGTCGCCGCCGGGCGGGCCGACCTCGTCCTGCTCGACCTGACGGCGGCCGACATCGAACGCCCGCTGGAGGCAATGAAGACGGTGTCACGAGCCGAGGTGTCCCGCTGAGCGTGTTCCTTGGCGATCTGGCCTACCCGGCGCTCGAGGGTCGCGCCGACGTCGTCTACCTCCTGCCGCTCGGTGCCACCGAGCCTCACGGGCCGCACGCGCCGCTCACGACGGACACGCTGATCTCGCTCGGGATCTGTCGCCGGGCGGCCGAGAGTCTCCGCGGCGAAGTCGACGTGCTCGTCCTGCCGCCCGTCCCCTACGGCGTCACCCGCTACGCCGCGGACTTTCCCGGCGCGATCGGCGTTTCCGAGGAGACACTGGGCGCTGTGATCCGCGACCTCGCCGTGCAGGTTGAGCGCCTCGTCCTCGTCAACAGCCACTTCGAGCCCGAGCAGGTCGAGACGCTTCGGGCGACAGGTCTCCCGCTCCTCGACCTGACCCGAAGGAAGAATGCCGAGCGCCTGACCGAGGAATTCCGCACCGGCTCCTGCCACGCCGGCCGGTACGAGACCTCGCTCGTGCTCGCCGACCAGCCGGAGCTCGTCGATCGCGACCGGATGCAGACACTGGACGCGAAGATCGTCGAGATGCCGGCCGCGATCGCCGAGGGGCGGACCGACTTCCTCGCGATGGGCATGGACCATGCGTACTGCGGCTCCCCCGCCGAGGCGAACGCCGAGGAAGGAGAGGAGACCTTCGAGACCCTGGCCGCAATGCTCGCCGACCTGATCCGCGAGGTCGCCAAGGGGTGATCACCTACGACGACCTCCCGCGCGAGCTCAATCTCGCGGCGCACTTCGTCGACAGGAACGTCGAGGAGGGCCGCGGCGGGCGAACCGCGCTGATCGGCCCGGGCGGGGCGACGACCTACGCAGAGCTCGCCGAGCTCGTGAACCGGAGCGGTAACGTCCTCCTCGAGCTCGGGGTCAGACCCGAGGAGCGCGTGCTGCTCGTGCTCGCCGACTCCGTCGAGTTCGTCGCCCTCTGGTACGGCGCGCAGAAGATTGGCGCGGTCACGGCGGAGGCGTACACCTTCCTCCAGCCCAAGGACTACGCCTACTACCTCGACTACACGCGTGCCGGCGTGGTCGTCGCGGACGAGACGACCGAGGCGGCGATCCGCGAGGCCGCCGAGGGGAGCCGCTGGCTCCGCGAGATCCTCGTCGTGGACGGGTCGTTCGGGCAGCGGCTCGAAGACGCCTCGCCCCTGCTCGAGCCGGCTCCGACCACCAAGGACGACATCGCGATCTGGAAGTTCACGACCGGCTCGACCGGCTTGCCGAAGGCGGCCGTCCACCCCACGCACAGCCCCGTGCTCAGCTTCGAGTGGTACGCGCGCGGCGTGCTCGACCTCCGGCCCGACGACGTCGTCCTCCCCGTCCCGAAGCTCTTCTTCGGTTACGCGCGCGACCTGGCCGCGCTCTTCCCGTTCGGCGTCGGCGCGGCCGGGATCGTCTTCCCTGAACGCTCCACGCCCGAGCGGATCTTCGAGCTGATCGGGGAGCACAGGCCGACGATCCTTGTGAATGTCCCGACGATGATGGCGCAGATGGTCGCCAAAACCGTCCAGTCGGGACACGACGAGTGTCTGACACTCGACATGTCTCCTGTGCGCTTGTGCACCTCGGCCGGCGAGGCGCTGCCGAGGGAGCTGCACGACCGCTGGCTCGAGACCTTCGGCGTCGAGGTGCTAGACGGGATCGGCTCGTCCGAGGCGTACCACATCTACATCTCCAACCGGCCCGGCCGTGTGAAGCCGGGGAGCACCGGCGAGCTCGTCCCCGGCTACGAGGCGCACATCGCCGAGAACGGCGAGCTCTGGATCGAGGGCGACACCGCTGCGCTCCTCTACTGGGGTGAGCACGAGAAGACGAAGCAGACGTTCCACGGCGACCGCGTCCGCTCGGGCGACCTCTTCGAGCAGGATGCCGACGGCTACTTCTGGTACCGCGGCCGGGCAGACGACCTGATCAAGGTCGGTGGGATCTGGGTCGCGCCCGCCGAGATCGAGCACTGCCTGATCGGCCACCCCGCCGTCGTGGAATGCGCCGTCGTCGGCGCGCAGCAGAACGGCCTCACGCTCGCCAGGGCCTACGTCATCGCAAGCGAGCCGCTCGACGAGCAGGAGCTCATGGACTTCGCACGCGGGCAGCTCGCCGGCCACAAGGTCCCGCGCGAGATCCACTTCGTCGACGACCTGCCCCGGACGCCGTCCGGAAAGCTCGACCGGAAGGCATTGCTCTGAGCCGCCTCGTCGTCGTGACCGGCGGGACGAAGGGCATCGGCAAGGCGATCGCCGACCGCTTCGCCGCGCAGGGAGACCGGGTCGAGGCCGTCGGCCGCGACCGCCTCGACGTCACTGACGAACAGACCGTCAACGAGTTCTTCGAGCAGGCCGGGTCTGTCGACGTCCTCGTCAACAACGCCGGCGTCGCCTGGAGCACGCCGCTCCAGCGCACGACGCTCGACGACTGGCACGCGCACATCGACGTCAACGCCACCGGGGCGTTCCTCTGCACCCGCGCGGTGATCGGCGGCATGATCGAGCGCGGAGATGGTCGCATCGTGACCGTGGCATCGGTGGCGGGCCTGGCCGGCGCGCGCTACACGGCCGCGTACGCCGCGTCGAAGCACGCGGCGATCGGCCTGATGCGCGCCGCGGCGGCGGAGGTGGCCGGAACCGGCGTGACCGCGAACGCGGTCTGCCCGACCTGGGTCGAGACGGACATGACCCGGCGAACCGTCGACAACATCGTCGAGAAGACGGGGCGCTCCGCCGAGGAAGCCGAGGCGTCGCTCGTGCTGATGTCGCCGCTCGGCCGCCTCCTCGAGCCCGACGAGGTCGCCTTCGCCGTCGAGTTCCTCGCCTCGCCCGAAGCCGGCGCGATCAACGGCCAGACGCTCGTGCTCGACGGCGGAGGAATCCAGTCGTGAGCCCGTTCCGCGCCTCCGCCGGGTTCACGGAGGAGTGGGAGAACTTCGACTTCGCGGTCGAAGACGGCGTCGCGACCGTCACGTTTTCCCGGCCGGACAAGCTCAACGCCCTGACCTTCGACGTCTACGCCGACCTGCGCGACGTCGTCACCGAGCTCCCGCATCTGGGCGACGTCCGCGTCCTCGTCCTGACCGGCGAGGGCCGCGGCTTCTGCTCCGGAGGCGACGTCGAGGAGATCATCGGCGAGCTCCAGGGGATGTCCGCCGGCGAGCTGCTCGAGTTCACGCGGATGAGCGGCGCCGTGGTGAAGGCCATGCGCGACTGCCCGATCCCGATCATCGCGGCCGTCAACGGCGTCGCTGCGGGTGCCGGGTCGGTGCTCGCGCTCGCCGCCGACCTCCGCCTCCTCGCCTCGTCGGCGAAGTTCTCGTTCCTGTTTACGAAGGTCGGACTGGCCGGCGCGGACATGGGCGCCGCCTACCTCCTCCCCCGCCTCGTCGGCCTCGGCCGGGCGACGGAGCTGCTGATCCTCGGCGGCGACGTCGACCCCGCCCGCGCTACAGCGATCGGGCTGGCGACGCGCGTCGTCCCGGACGAGGAGCTTCAACGAACCACACAGGAGCTGGCGCGCGAATTGGCCGACGGGCCTGCCCTCGCCTACGCGACGACCAAGATCCTGCTCACGCGGGAGCTCGACCTCGACCTTGGCGGCGCGATCGAGATGGAGGCACTCGCGCAGGCGCTGCTGATGAAGAGCGATGACTTCCGGGAGTTCTACGCGGCGTGGTCCGCGGGAAGGAGCCCTGCATGGACCGGCCGGTGATCGTCAACCCGCCCGACCTTCCCGAGCCCGTCGGATTCGCCCACGCAGTCGTCGCGGGCCGGACGATCCACCTCGGCGGCCAGATCGGAGAGGGCGCGACGCTCGTCGAGCAGTTCGACTCGGCCGCCGGCCGGATCGTGAGCGCCATGCGCGCCGCCGGCGCCGAACCGGAGCAGCTGGTCTCCCTCGTCGTCTACACGACCGCTGTCGACGAGTACCGCGCCTCCACCCGGGAGCTCGGCGAGGTCTGGCGCCGCCACTTCGGCCGGCGCTATCCGGCGATGGCGCTGATCGGCGTCTCGGCGCTCATGGAGCCCGACGCGAAGGTAGAGCTGATGGGCGTCGCGGCGCTCCCCGATGGCTGATCTCCTCGAGCGGGCGCGCCGGCTCGGCCACGAGCGGTTCGCGCCGATCGCGGAGCAAGGCGAGCCCGGCCGGCTGAACCGGCCGCTCGTGAAGGCGCTCGGAGACGAGGGCCTGCTCGAGCTCGTCTTCGCCGGCTCGGCCCAGGAGCTCTGCCAGCTGCGCGAGGGCCTCGCCCACGGCTGCACGGAGGCGGAGACGGCGCTGGCGCTCCAGGGCCTCGGCGGCTACCCGATCCTGC
The DNA here is from genome assembly GCA_035941215.1 of Gaiellaceae bacterium. GTDB lineage: Bacteria > Actinomycetota > Thermoleophilia > Gaiellales > Gaiellaceae > JACDAN01. Next base: position 2,113 of record DASZEE010000096.1, on the reverse strand, counting down.
GGGCCGCGAAGCCCGAGACCCGCGACGAGTGGATCCCGAAGCTCTCGGCCGGCGATGCAGTCGCGGCCTTCGCGCTCAGCGAGCCCGACGCCGGCTCCGACGCAGCGGCGCTGGAGCTCCGGGCCGAGGAGGATGGCGACGGCTTCCGCCTGACAGGCACGAAGATCTGGATCTCGAACGCCCCGGAGGCGGACGTCTACTCGGTTTTCGCGCGGACCTCGGACGATGGGGCCAAGGGCATCACCGCGTTCGCGGTCCCGCGCGAGACGGACGGCCTCGCGGGCGAGCACCTCGACCTGCTCGCGCCGCACCCGATCGGCCGTCTCGACTTCGACGGGGTGCGCGCAGGCCCCGAACAGGTGCTCGGCGAGGTCGGCGGCGGCTTCGCGGTCGCGATGGACACCCTCGACCTCTTCCGGCCAAGCGTCGGCGCCTTCGGTGTCGGGATGGCGCAGGCCGCCCTCGACGCGGCCGTCCGGTATACGTCCGAGCGGGAGGCTTTCGGTAAGCCGCTCGCGCGGTTCCAGGCGGTCGGCCACCAGCTCGCCGACGTCGCGACCCAGATCCAGGCCGCCCGGCTCCTCGTCAGCGACGCGGCGAGCCAGTACGACGCCGGCGTCCGTCCGGTCCGCAAGGCGTCGGCGATGGCGAAGCTCTTCGCGACCGAGACGGCGCAGCGCGCGGTCGACGTCGCGATCCAGGTCCATGGCGCGCGGGCCCTCCAGAAGGGACACCTGCTCGAGCACCTCTACCGCGAGGTGCGCGCGCCGCGGATCTACGAGGGCGCCTCGGAGGTGCAGCGGGAGATCATTGCCCGCGAGCTGTACAAGGAAGCACAGTGAGCCAGGAGAAGTCGCTCAACTACACGTCGTATCTCGCGCTCGAGGAGATCCTCGGCGCCCAGCGGCCGCGGTCCGACGAGCACGACGAGATCCTCTTCATCGTCGTCCACCAGGTCTACGAGCTCTGGTTCAAACAGCTGATCCACGAGCTCCGCTACCTCCAACGGATGCTCGAGGAGGGCAACGACGCGCGCGCGTTCGCCACCTTCAAGCGGCTCCTCACGATCCTCAAGCTGGTGGTCGCACAGCTAGACGTGATCGAGACGATGACACCGGTGCAGTTCCTGGCCTTCCGCGACCGGCTCGAGGAGTCGTCGGGCTTCCAGTCCGGGCAGTTCCGGGAGCTCGAGGCGATCCTCGGACGACGTGATCCCGGCGTGCTGGACGCCTACCACGAGGGCGGCGTGGACCACGACAGGGTCAAAGCGGCAATGGCGAGACCGTCCGTCTACGACTCGTTCCTCCACTACCTGGCCGCCCGGGGCTACCCGGTTCCGAAGGAGATCCTCGAGCGCGACGTGTCACAGCCGGTCGAGGAATCCGCCGGCGTGCAGGCCGCCTTGCTCCAGGCCTACCGCGACGACAAGGAGCCTGCCCAGGTCGCCGAGCGGATGGTCGACTTCGACGAAGGCCTGATGGAGTGGCGCTACCACCACGTCAAGATGGTCGAGCGGACGATCGGCCAGCGGCCCGGCACCGGCGGGTCGCCGGGCGCCGCGTACCTGCGCACGACCCTGCACCAGCCGTTCTTTCCTGATCTCTGGACGGTTCGCTCCGAGCTTTGATCCGGGCGGAGGAGCTCGCCAAGCACTACTCGGCGTTCCGCGTCTCCGAGCGCCTGCTCCTCACCGGCCACTCGCACCAGGCGTGGCCGGACGTCGGCCGCGAGGGCGTGATCGAGGCCTGGGACGACGCGGCGCTCCACGCGGACGAGAAGTGGGGCCGCGCGTTCGAGAAGGCCGACCGTGTGCGCGCCGGGTTCCGGCATTGGCTCGAGGCGCCGGACGCCGAGCTCGCACTCGACCAGAACACGTTCGGGCTCGTGCTGCGGTACCTCTCGGCGCTCGACCTGCAGCGTCGCCCTCGTCTGGTGACGACGAGCGGCGAGTTCCACACCCTGCGGCGGCTGATGGCGCGGCTCGCCGAGGAGGAGTTGCTCGACGTCGTGGTCGTGGAGGCGCGGCCGGCGGAGACGCTGGCCGAGCGGCTGGCGACCGAGACGAACGAGCGGACGGCCGCGGTACTCGTCTCGGCAGTGCTCTTCGAGGACT
>DASZEE010000095.1:0-4526 GCA_035941215.1 Gaiellaceae bacterium | reverse complement strand
GTCCACCAGGTGGTGCGCGACGACCACGCCCGGTCGCTCCCACACTTCCAGGCTGCCTACGACTGGGCGAAGAGGAGCGGCGACACGCTGCTCCGCTCGTACGCGATTCGGCATCTCGGCTTCGCGTGGTACGACCAGGGCCGACGCGAGGACGGCGTGCGAGCGCTGGAGGAGTCCGTCGAGCTGCGCCGCGAGGACGGCTTCCTGCCGGGCGTCGCCGCCGGGCTGCTGACGCTCGCGGAGATCGCCGGCGAAGAGGAACGCTCTGACGACGCGCGCCGGCTGCTCGTCGAGGCGAAGCAGGCGGCCGACGCCTCGGGCGCGACCGCATTCGGCGCCCGGATCGACGCCGCGCTTACGGCAGCTGCAGAATCGTGATCTGAAGCACTCGGCCGCGACCGAGCGTGAAGTCGGTCACGCGGGTGCCCCTCGCACCGCTTCCGAGGCGGCAGCGCCGGAAGGTTCCGGCCTGCGCGCACTGCGCCTGGGGGAAGGCGGCGCGGAGCTCGGACTCGCTCGAGTCGACCCCGAGGCCGTTCGCGAGCCGCTCGGTGCTGCGAGTCGTCGTCACCTCGACCACGCGGCGCCCGCGAAAGCCGACCCAGACGCGCGGGTAGTACCAGCGCGTCCGGCTCTTCCCGACCGGGCGGCCGAGCTTGGACGCGACCTGCGTGGGAGTCATCCCGAGGGCAACTCCCGACATGCCGCGTGCAGGCTTGATCGTGGCGGTGGCGGCGGCCGCGAGGATCAGTGCGGCCAGCGCCGCGGCGGCGAGGCAGCGCATCTCGTGGTGATCGGCGCGAAGTGCGCCGTGGTCAATCCCTGGTTAGGAGGTTTCGAGCAGCTCGACGCCAGAGCCCGGATGCATGGCTTCCCAGACCCGGAGGTAGAGCGAGACCTCCATGCGGGCCTGCTCGTCGTCGAGAGCCCGCGGAACATCGACTTCGACGGCGATGCCTTCCGCGTGGGCCTCCACTTCCCCGACGTCGGCGATGCAATCGGCACGCCGAAGGAAGCCGAGGAGCTCCTCGGCGAGACGGGGGTCACTCAGCCGCACGTGCATGTCTCTCACTCTCTTCGACGTACCCCAAGCGCACAAGTCCGGACCTTCAGAGTCCGACCCCATGGCTAGGCTGATTCCGTGGCGCTTCTGACCTCGCAGGTCGAACGCGACTCCGAGCTGTTCGCGCAGCGCCGCGACCGCATGGAGACCCTCATCGGCGAGCTCCGCGAGCGCACCGCGCAGGTCGCTCGAGGCGGCGGCGAGAAGGCCGTGGAGCGTCATCGCTCGCGGGGAAAGATGACCGCGCGGGAGCGGGTCGACCGCCTCGTCGATCCGGGCACCGCATTCCTCGAGCTCAGCGCGCTCGCAGCGTGGGAGCTGTACGAGGGCCAGGCGCCGGGCGCGGGAATCGTCACCGGGGTCGGCGTCGTCGAGGGCCAGGAGTGCGTGATCGTCGCGAACGACGCGACCGTCAAGGGCGGGACGTACTTCCCGATGACGGTGAAGAAGCACCTCCGGGCGCAGGAGATTGCGGAGCAGAACCACCTGCCGTGCCTCTACCTCGTGGACTCGGGCGGCGCGTTCCTCCCGCTCCAGGACGACGTCTTTCCCGACCGGGAGCACTTCGGCCGGATCTTCTTCAACCAGGCGCGGATGTCCGCGAAGGGAATCCCGCAGATCGCTGCCGTGATGGGCTCCTGCACCGCGGGCGGCGCGTACGTCCCGGCGATGAGCGACGAGACGATCATCGTCCGCGGGACGGGGACGATCTTCATCGGCGGCCCGCCGCTCGTGAAGGCCGCGACCGGCCAGGAGGTGACCGCGGAGGAGCTGGGCGGCGCCGACGTCCACACCCGGCGCTCGGGCGTCGCGGACCACTACGCGACGAGCGACGAGCACGCATTGGCGATCGTCCGCTCCGTCGTCCGCAACCTCCACCGGCGGAAGGAGGCTCCATGGGACGTGGCTCCTGCGGAAGAGCCCGTCGCCGACCCGTCCGAGCTCTACGGGCTGATCCCCGAGGATTTCCGGCAGCAGGTCGACCCGCGCGAGCTGATCGCGCGAATCGTGGACGGGAGCCGCTTCCACGAGTTCAAGGAGAACTACGGCGAGACGCTCGTCTGCGGCTTCGCGCGGATCGAGGGCTTCCCCATCGGGATCCTCGCCAACAACGGCATCCTCTTCGCGGAGTCGTCGCAGAAGGGCGCGCATTTCATCGAGCTGGCGTGCAAGCGGCTGGTGCCGCTCGTCTATCTCCAGAACATCACCGGGTTCATGGTCGGCACCGAGTACGAGACCGGCGGCATCGCGCGCGACGGCGCCAAGCTCGTGATGGCGACCGCCTGCGCCGAGGTGCCGAAGTTCACCGTCGTGACGGGCGGGTCGTTCGGCGCCGGCAACTATGCGATGTGCGGGCGGGCCTATGGGCCACGGCAGCTGTGGATGTGGCCGAACGCCCGGATCTCGGTCATGGGCGGCGAGCAGGCCGCGACCGTGCTCACCATGGTCGGCGATGCCGATCCGGACGAGATCCGGGCGAAGTACGAGGCCGAGGGCAACCCCTACTACTCGACCGCGCGGCTCTGGGACGACGGGATCATCGACCCGCTGGACACGCGTCGCGTCCTGGCGCTCGGAATCTCAGCCGCGCTCAACGCGCCGGTCCGGGAGACCGAGTTCGGGATCTTCCGGATGTGAGCGGGCTCGAGGAGCTCGAACAGGCCTTTGCCTACGACCGCGAGGGCTTCGAGGCCGAGGCGATCCCGCACTACGAGCAGGCGATCGCCGCCGGCCTGTCCGGAGAAGACCTCGAGAAGGCGCTGCTCGGACTCGGCAGCTCGCTGCGAAACGTGAACCGTTTCGACGAGTCGGTTTCCGTGCTCGAGGATGCGTGCCGGCGCTTTCCCGACCACCAAGCGCTTCCGGTGTTCCTCGCCTTCTCGCTCTGGTCGGCGGGCCGGCGAGGCGAGTCGCTCGCTCTTCTGGCGCGCAGGCTCGGCGAAGGCTCCGGCTACGAGCGCGCGATCCGCGAATACGCGGACGACATCGAACGTTCAGAAGGCTGATGGCCTACACCTTCGTGGACGTGAACACCCTGGAGGGCGAGGGGCCGGGCGGCATGGTCAGAAAGACGCGCCGCGCGACCGGCGCCAGGGCGTTCGGGTTCAACTACTTCACGCTTCCGCCTGGGACCGAGGGTCGCGAGCACCACCATGTCGATTCGAACATGGAGGAGGTGTACTTCGTCGTTCGCGGCGGCGGCACGATGCGGATCAACGGCGACGAGATCGAGCTCAAGCCCGGACGCTTCGTCCGAGTGGATCCCGGTTCGACACGGGTCCCGGTCGCCGGCGATGAGGGTCTCGAGTTCGTCACGTTCGGCGCGCCGCTCGAAGGCAGGTACGAGCCGCCGGACTGGGGTTGAGTGCCTCTCCAGGCGATACACGCCTGCTTCTGGCCCGCGATCACGCGGCGCCAGAGCCGACCCTCCTCCTCAGCAAGGCTGCCCAGCCTTGCCTCGTCGGAGTGCGCGCTCTGGCTTGGTGCTCACGACCCAGAAGCGGGGCAGCACCACCTGAAGAAGCACTAGATTCACCCCATGAATACGATCGAACTGACCGACGAGGAGCTGCGGCTCGTGCGCAACGCGCTGCAGTCCTTCCTCGAGGATTTCGGCCACGACGAGGCCGATATCCTGCGCAGCATCAAGCAGGTGCTGGCGAAGCTGCCCCAGCCGTCCTAGTCTCTCGCGGTGCGCCTCTTCCGCCGGAGGACAGAGACGAGGCTCCACGAGATCGGCGAGGCCGAAGCCTACGGCCGCGCGTACGGCGACCAGAGCGGCGAGGTGAAGGTCGTCAAGGTCGAGCCGCGGCGTCCGCGCTACCAGCTGAGGGTGAGCGGTGAGTCACTGCGGGACGCCTTCCTCGACCGGCTGAACCGCCGCGAGCCGGACGACCGGCCCGATCGCGCCGAGTGATCGTCCGCCTCGTCCTTTGGAACCTCGCGGACTCGCAGACGACGATCGAGGAGCTCCGCCGCTACCTCGTCGACGAGTCGGTCGACGAGTTCGAGGAGGTCGAGGGACTGCGCCTCAAGCTCTGGCTCTCGGACCAAGTGACCGACCGCTGGGGTGCGGTCTACGTGTTCGAGTCGCTCGAGGCCGCCCGTCAGGAGCTTCCCGGCCGGGCCCGGGAGCTGATCGGCAAGGAGCCGGACATCGCCGAGGAGTTCGACGTCGAGGCGACGATCGAGGGCCGGTTCGACCTCGAAGAACTATCGCGGCTCGGGCTCGCCTTCGAGCGCTAGGGCCACGACCTTTCGGGACACGACGAGTGTCTGGCACTCGTCGTGTCTTCAGAGGACGAGGGTCTCCGGGAAGATCTCGTCGCCGGAGAAACGGTCCAGGCGGTACGGCGAGAGGTCGAACGATGACTCGCCGCCGAGCAGCTCCTCCGCGACCGCGGCACCGACGGCGGGGGCCTGCATGAAACCGTGGCCGGAGAATCCGCATGCCGCGTAGATC
>DASZEE010000094.1:0-2033 GCA_035941215.1 Gaiellaceae bacterium | reverse complement strand
GGCAGCGGGACCAGCGCGAGGAGGTCGGGAAGCTCACGGCGCTCGGTGCGGACACCGCCGCCGGGCTGCGCGTGCTCCGCGGGATCGGCGGCGAGCAGGCGTTCTACGACCGGTACCGGCACCGCTCGCAGGAAGTCCGCCACGCCGGCGTCCGAGTCGCACTTCCCCAGTCGACGCTCGACGCCGCGCAGGTCTTCGTCCCCGGGATCTTCGTCGTGCTCGTCACCTGGCTCGGCGCCCGGTTCGCGGTGTCCGGGCAGATCGACGTCGGCGAGCTGGTCGCGTTCTACGGCTACGCGGCGTTCCTCGTCATCCCGCTGAGAACGGCTGCCGAGGCCGTGGACAAGATCACCCGGGCGTACGTCGGCTCTCGGCAGATGTTGCAGGTGCTCACGGTAGAGCCGCACGTTTCCGACCCGGATTCGCCGGCGGACGAGCCTCCGGCCGGCGTCCCGCTCGTGGACGAGCGGTCGGGTCTCGCCGTGGAGCCCGGGCTCGTCACCTGCCTCGTCTCGGCCCGGCCGGAGGAGTCGACCGCGATCACGGACCGGCTCGGACGCTTCGGGAGCGGCGACGGGGTGCTGCTCGGCGAGACGCCGCTCGAGCAGCTGTGCCTGAGCGACGTCCGCCGCCGGATCGTCGTCAGCGAGGCGGATCCGATCCTGTTCGCGGGAACCCTCCGCTCGGAGCTCGACCCCTGGAGCCGAGCGGACGACGGCGAGATCCTCCAGGCGATCTCCGTCGCGAACGCGGAGGACATCCTCGAGGCGCTTCCTGAGCGCCTCGACGCCGACGTCGACGAGCGTGGCCGCTCGTTCTCCGGCGGGCAGCGGCAGCGCCTCGTCCTGGCCCGCGCGCTCCTGGCCGACCCGGAGGTGCTTGTCCTCGTCGAGCCGACGAGCGCCGTCGACGCCCACACGGAGGCCAGGATCGCGCGCCGGCTTCGGGACGAGCGGGCGGGCCGCACGACCCTGATCGTCACGACGAGCCCGCTCGTGCTCGACCAGGCGGACAAGGTCGTTCTCGTGCGCGGCGGCCGGGTCGTGGCCGAGGGGACGCACCGCGAGCTGCTCGCCGATCGCCCGGACTACCGCGAGACGGTCACGCGTGGGGAGGACCTGTGAGCGAGCTGCTCCCGATCGCCGAGGGCCCGGAGCTCCGGAGCCAGGCCCGCTTGCTCGGGAGCCGGCACCGGCGGGCGCTGCTCGGGATGATCGGCCTGCACGCGGCCGCGGCGGCCGCCGGCCTCGCTGGACCGCCTCTGCTCGGCCGCCTCGTCGAGTCCGTCGAGGAGGGGACGACGCGCGCGTACGTCGACAAGCTCGTGCTCGTGCTCGCCGTCTTCCTGCTCGTGCAGACAGTGCTCACCTGGCTGGCGCGCCGCGCCTCGTTCGTCCTCGCGGAGAAGATCTTTGCGGAGCTCCGGGAGGACTTCATGCGCCGCGTGCTCGGCCTGCCGCTCTCGACGGTCGAGCGGGCCGGGACCGGCGACCTCATCTCCCGCACCACGGCCGACGTCGACTCGCTCGCGCGGACGATCCGCTTCGCGGTTCCCGAGACGCTGATCGCCGCGGTCACGACGGTGCTGACCGTCGCCGCCGCCTTCTGGGTCAACCCGGTCGCCGCGCTGCCATGCGTCGCAGGTGTTCCCGCGTTGTGGATCGGCACGCGTTGGTACCTGAAGCGCGCGCCGGAGGCGTACCTCTGGGAGCGCGCGACCTACGCGACGCTCGCCGGGCGGGTGGGGGAGACGGTCGAGGGCGGACGGACGATCGACGCGCTCGGCCTCCGGGAGGAGCGCGTCGACCGGATCGACGCCGACCTGGAGGAGGCTTACCGGGCTGAGCGGCGCACGCTTCGGCTCCGCACGATCTGGTTTCCGACCGCGGAGTTCTCCTACGTGCTTCCGGTCGCGGCCTCGCTCGCCTGGGGCGGCTGGCTCGTCTCGAACGGGAATGCCACGATCGGCGAGGTCACGGCGATCGCGCTCTACGTCGTCCAGCTCGCCGACCCGGTCGACCGCCTGATCTCTT
>DASZEE010000093.1:0-6544 GCA_035941215.1 Gaiellaceae bacterium | reverse complement strand
CGCGTAGGCGGCGCTGATCGCGAATGCCAGCGTCTTGTACGAGGCGAGGCTGATACCGGACGAGGTCGCCGCGACCTCGCTGTCCCGGATCGCCCGGAAGGCACGGCCCGGACGGCCGCGGAGGAGGAACCAGGCGAGTGCGAGCCCGATCAGCCCGACGGTCCAGGCGAGGTAGTACGTCCAGTCGTTGAACGTCAGGTCCTTGTCCAGCACCGGGATGTGGACGCTGTTGTCGATCGCGCCGGTCAGCCGGTCCTCGGTCGTCCCGAAGAGGTTGAGCCCGTTCGTGCCGCCGGTTAGCGTCTCCGGCTCGCGCAGCAGAATCGGTATCGAGACGGCGAACGCGAAGGTGGCGAGGGCGAGGTAGAGCCCGCGGAGCCGGAGCGCCGGCAGCCCGAGGAGGAAGCCGACGACCCCGGCCACGAGTGCCGCGATCGGGATCGTCCAGACGTCCTGCATCCCGTCGCCGACCGGGAGCCAGTCCGGAGCCTCGAGCTGCGACGCCTCCAGCCCGGGCCGGCCGAGGATCAGCAGCGCGCTGACGTAGCCGCCGACAGCCATGAACGCGCCGTGGCCGAGCGAGATCTGCCCCGTGTAGCCGGTGAGGATGTTGAGCCCGATCAGGGCGATGAAGAAGATCCCGACCCGCGCGAACTCGGACGCCCGGAAGTCACTGAGGAACCGCGGCAGGATCGAGATCGCGACGACGAAGGCGGCGACCCCGAGCACCCGCGCACCCCGGGCGAGTATCAGCGTGTTCCTCTCGCTCATACGCGCCTCGCTGCGGCCCGACCGAAGAGACCCTGGGGCCGTACGAGCAGGAGCCCCAGGATGAACACGAAGGCGACCGGAAGGCGGAGACCCTCGAGGTCGATCGGGAAGCCGAGGTCCTGGAGGTCGTCCGAGTAGGTGCCCACCAGGTTGAGGAACACGCCGAGCGCGAGGCCGCCGACGAGGGCGCCGAATGGGCTGTCGATCCCGCCGAGCACGGCCGCGGCGAAGGCGTAGATCAGGACCGCCTGCATCATCGACGGCTCGAGCGGCGGGAAGGCCGCCGCGGTGAACATCCCGCTGACGGCTCCGAGCGCGGCGGCGAGGCCCCACCCCACTCCGAGCATCCAGCCGACGCGGATCCCGACCAGGCGGCTCGAGTCCGGGTACAGCGCCGCAGCGCGCAGCGCAAGCCCGACCTTCGTGAACTGGAAGAACGCCCAGAGCGCGGCGACGAGGGCGAGCGTCACGAGGATGATCCCGATGTCCTGGACGTTGATCACGACGCCGCCGACGTCGAACGTGTCGGTCGGGAAGGGCCGGTTCGGCGGGAAGGTCCGCACCTCGCCGGACCAAAGCCAGGTCGCGAGCCCGTTGAAGACCAACAGCAGCCCGAGGGTCACGATCACCACGGTGAGCACCGGCGCGTTCTCGACCGGCCGGATCACGACGCGTTGGATCGCGAGGCCGCCGAGGAACGAGAGCACGAGCGTCGCGGCGAACGCGAGCCAGTACGGAACGTCCCACTGCACGAGCTGCCACGCGATGTAGGCGGAGAACATCGCCATCTCGCCCTGCGCGAAGTTGATGACGCCGGTCGCTCGGTGGATCAGGACGAGCGCGAGCGCGAGCAGGCCGTAGATCGACCCCGACGCGAGCCCGATCACAACCTGTTGGAAGAGCTCCTGCATCAGTAGCCCAGGTACGAGCGCCGGACGTCCTCGTTGCGCCCGAGCTCCTCGCTCGGCCCCTCGAGGGCGACCTTGCCCGACTCGAGGACGTAGGCGCGACTCGAGGACTCGAGCGCGACGGCGGCGTTCTGCTCGACGACGAGCACGCTGAGCTTCTCCTCCTCGTTCAGCCGTCGGACGATCCCGAAGATCTCACGGACGACGATCGGCGCGAGCCCGAGCGAGGGCTCGTCCAGGAGGAGCAGCCGCGGGCGACCCATCAGCGCCCGCGCCAGAGCGAGCATCTGCTGCTCGCCGCCGCTAAGCGTCCCTGCCTGCTGGTCGCGGCGCTCGCGCATCCAGGGGAAGAACTCGAGCACCCGGTCGAGCCCGCCGCCGAGCCCGTTCCGGCGGGTGTAGGCGCCGAGCCGAAGGTTCTCGAGCACCGTCAGCTCGGCGAACGTGCCCCGCCCCTCGGGTACGTGAGCGATGCCCAGGCGTGCGGTCCGCTCTGCCGCGCGCGGCAGACGCTTGCCGTCGAAGACGACCTCTCCGCGACGCGCCACCGTGCCCGAGACGGCGCGCAGCGTCGTCGTCTTTCCCGCGCCGTTCGGGCCGAGCACCGCGACCATCTCGCCGTCGCCCACGGTCAGCGAGACGCCGTGCAGCGCCTGCACCGGCCCGTACGAGGCCTCGACGCCCTTCAGCTCGAGGATGGCGGCGACGGCGGCACCTCTCCCAGGTAGGCCTCGATCACGGCGGGGTTCCGCTGAACCTCGTCGGGCGTGCCCTCCGCGATCTTCTTGCCGAAGTCGAGCACCTGCACCTGGTCCGACACGGACATGACGAGGTTCATGTGGTGCTCGACGAGGAGGATGGTCAGGTCTCGCCCCATCCGAATCCGCCGGATCAGGTCGCCGAGAGCACCGACCTCCTCGTGGTTGAGGCCGCCCGCAGGCTCGTCCAGCAGGAGCAGCCGCGGCTCGGCTGCGAGGGCGCGGGCGAGCTCGACGCGCTTCAGCGTCCCGAACGGAAGGCCGACCGCAGGACGACTCGCGACCTCGGCGGCGCCGACCTCTTCCAGCGCCTCCAGCGCCCGCCGGCGTGCGCGCCGCTCGGCGAACCAGCCGCTCCGCGCGTGCGTCCCGACCAGCACGTTGTCCAGCACGGACATGCCCGGGAAGAGCTCAACGTTCTGGAACGTCCGTGCGACGCCGCGCTTCACGACCTTGTGCGGCGGGGTCCGGAGCAGGTTGGCGCCGTCGAAGACGACCTGGCCGGCGTCCGGCCGGTAGAGGCGGGTGATCACGTTGAAGACCGTCGTCTTGCCGGCCCCGTTGGGACCGATCAACCCGGAGATCTGTCCGGTCTCGACGTCGAAGGACACGTCGTCGAGCGCGACGATGCCGCCGAACCGCCTTGTCACGTTCTTGACCTCCAGCAGCGCCACGACCGGCGGGAGCTTAAGGCGTGGCGCCTAGCGGAAGTCCGAGTTGATGGTCGAGACCGTGGACGAGGTCCGCACGGAGGTGCCGAGTGCCGCGACCCAGCGGCCGTCCGAAGCCCGTACCTCGACGTAGAACCCTTCCGCACGGCCACGGAGAGAGTCGAGGATCGCCCAGATGTTCGTGAACGAACGATCCGCGAACGCCAGGGGGCGATCGGTGGCAAGGACAAGCTCGACCGCGAGTCGTCCGAGCGGCCTCGGAAACCGAATCGTCTGCACGGCGGCACCGACGGTCGCCGCCGACTCACGCAGATCCCGCTCGGCTTCAGCCTCGGTGGCGTGTTGGATGCCGCCCGGAGAGAAGCCGATCACGCTCGCGCTGCTAAAGCGCTCGCGTCCGTCCGGGAGCACGATCGTGATCGTCTTACCTGTTACGGGACGCCAGCCCCGCGATCGGCTGATCCCGGCCAGCAGCCCCATTGCGACGGAGGCCTGCCATGACTGCTGCACGTACTCGACGCTTTCCCTCGGCCTGGTCTTGAAATAGAGCCACGTGCTCCGTGCGAAGGAGGCGTGGCGGTTGACGCCCATGCCGCGTGGCGGCGCGCCGACTCTGCCGGAAACCTTCGTGTCCGGGAAGCCACGAAGAATCTGCTGAAGCAGCGGCTGCTGGACGCTCCGCGGGGGCCTTGGCGCCGATTCGGCCGGAGCCGCGACGACGACGATCCCGACCGCGAGTAACGCTGAGACGAATGCCCTGAGCACCGCACGGGAGAAGTACCCGGCGCGGCGCCACCGCAATCAGTCAGCTCAACCCTCGCTCGTGTTCCACTTGCCGAAGAGCGCCTCGTGGAGGTAGCCACGGGTCTGCCACTCGGGTGGAACAGCGCCGCCGGGCGTACCGCTCATGCGCGTCAGGGTGCGGGTGCCGTCCTGGCCGACCCATTCCGCGACGACGACCCAGCCGACGAGGACCGCGCTGTCCAGTCGGCCGTTGTCCTCCTGGCTGACCTGGATCGCGTCGTGCAGCTTCTCCGCACCGCCGCTCATGGGAGAGAGATCGGCTCGGTCGGAGCCGGGCTTGAGCGACGGTGCGGAGCGGCGAGCGAGGCCGAGGACGGCGACACCGCGAAGCGATGCCAGTGAGACCCCCCACGTCCCCGGCCCTTGTGCCCGCCTTCAGAGACTGAAACGACGAAGTGCCGTTAGGGGTTCGTAAGCGTTCTGGAAGGGTTTTCGGCAGGCCTAGCAGCCGCGCAGAGCGCGATCGAGCGTCGTGCTGCGCGAGTCCCTGAGCCCGACGAGCGCCCGTACGAGCGTCCGGTTTCGGAGCGCTCGGCGCGAGACCGACGCCGTGAACGGCGCCCTCGCGTCGCGCTTGATCCTCGTGCGGCCGCGGTAGAAGTTCACGCTCGAGATCCTCGACGCCGCCGACCCGCCGACACGAAGGCGAACCGTCGAGCGGACGCAGCCGGCCCGCCCACGGCGGTAGCGCGCCTGGAGCCTCAGGTTCGGCCCCCGGCGGCACGCATCTCCGGCACAGCCGCGAAGGCGCCCAAGCCGCGAGGCGAGATCGGTCTTCAGCGCGGTGAACCGTCCGTCCGCGTGCAAGCTCTGGAGCTGGTGCGGGTCACGGGCGAGGTCGTAGAGCTCCTGCTCCCCGTTGGCGTGCTGGACGAACTCGAACCGCGGCGTGCGGATCGCGCTGTAGCTCGGCGTCTCCAGCAGGATGTCCCTGCCAGAGCGCAAGAGCCCGTCGCGCGCGAACGGCAGCAGTGAGCGGCCGTCCTGCCGCCGCCCGGGGCGGGCGTTCGCCGCGTCGAGGATCGTCGGCGCGAGGTCGATGTTGGCGACCAGGCTCGACCGGCGGGCGCCGGCGGGCACGCCCGGGCCGCGGAGGATCAGCGGAACTCGCACCGACGGCTCGTACACGAGCACCTTCCCTGCCGGGACGCGATGCTCGCCGTGGAAGAACCCGTTGTCGGCGGTGAACATGATCAGCGTGCGGTTGAGCTCGCCGGACGCCTCGAGGGCGGCGACGATGTCGCGGATCGCCTCGTCGACCGCGAGCAGCGACTCGAGGCGCTGCTGGTAGTTCTCCCGGATGCCGTTGAGCCGCGCGGGCCCGATGACGCCGCGGTTGCGGATGCCAGAAGGCTTGTCGGAGACGTCTGCCTCGTTCAGCGACGGCGGAGCAGGCAACGCCTCGGACGCGAACCGGTTCCTGTGCCGCGGCGCCGGGACCGGAGTCGCCTGGTTGGCCGGGTCCCCGGCTTCACGCGGGCCGCCGCTGTGCGGCGCGAGGAACGCAACCGAGAGGAAGAACGGCTGCGTCGAGGGCGCATGCCGGCGGATCAGCTCGACGGCCTTCCGTCCGTAGACATCCGTCTGGTAGTTCGCGGCGCCCGTCCCGTAGGTCACGAGCCGGCCGTTCTCGTTCAGCGTGTAGTTGTAGAACCGGTAGGTCGACGGGTCGGTCGAGCCGTACCACTCGGCCCAGCCCGCCGGGATCTCGGTCGGACGCGCTCGGCCGTAGCCGTTCAGGTACTTGCCGACGTGGACGGTGTGGTAGCCGGCCGAGCGCAGCCACGCCGGAAGCGTGTTCGCGTGCGTCGGCGCGAGCTTGTCGTAGCCCCCGCTCGGCGCGGCGTTGCCCATGATCGTGTGGTTGTGGCCGTACTGGCCCGTGACGTACGTGGCCCTCGACGGACAGCAGAGCGGGAACGACGCGAAGCTGCTCGTGAAGGTCGTCCCGCGCGCGGCGAGCAGCGCGTTCACGTTGGTCATGACGCGCATCGACTCGACCGTCTGGTCGTCGGTCATCAACACCAGGATGTTCGGCCTGGTCTGCGACTGCTGGATCTCGGAGGTGGCAGACGAGGCAAACGCCGCAGAGAGGGCGAGGAGCGCCAGAGACGCCGCAACGATCTCGCGTGCCTTCGCCCTCATCGTGCGGAGAGTCTTCCCCGGAGAGCCGGAAAATACGGTTAGGAATTCGTAAGCGTTCCGGAAAGGTTCTCGGCGTCGACGACAGGCGCCTGACACGCGAACCGCTCGCACAGATAGACCGCCGGCCGGCCGTCGACGAGCCCCTTGCCACGGAGCAGTGGCACCTCGTCGGAGGGGCCGACTGCGACGACCGTGTTCGGGTCGAACGCCGCGAGGGCCGCCCGGGCGACCTCGCTGTCGGGCGGGCCGGCGACAGCGAGCTCGCGCGGCGGCGAGAAATGGAGATCGAGCGCGCACAGCGCGTGGCCGAATGCCTGCGGGGCGCGGGACAGCGCTGGCGCGACGAGCCGGAAGACGCCGACGGCGCGGCCCTCGAGCTCGTCGTCGCCGTAGATCCGCGCGAGCCGGAGCAGCACGTAGGCGAGCATCGAGTTCCCCGACGGCGTGGGGTTGTCGTCGAAGGCCTTCTGGCGCGCGATCAGCCGCT
>DASZEE010000092.1:0-5262 GCA_035941215.1 Gaiellaceae bacterium | reverse complement strand
AGTCCCCATAGGACTTACAAACGCTAGAGATCGGATCGGACGACATCGGGGCGGCGCACGCGCGCCGCCCCGACCGTCGCTCTACATCGGGTCTTCGCGCTCGGCCCGGTGCGCAGCGGCGTCGTCGCGGGCCTCCTGCGCCATGTCCTCCGCCTGCTCTGCGCGGTCCTCGGCGGCCCCCTGCGCCTCCTGGTGCATCCCTGCCTGGCGCATCTCGGGATCGTCCTTTATGTCTCCGGCGGCCTGCTTGCTCCGCCCGAGCAGCTTGTCGAGAAAGCTCATCTCTCCTCCAATCGTTGCGGCAGCCCGGGAGTATGGGTGATGCGGCGGCTACTCGCCCGCAAAGAGCTCGAGGCGCCAGTCGTTGCATCGGATCGGGTTGCCTTTCGGGTACTCGAAGTCGACCTCCTCGACCAGGGTGAAGCCAAGCTTCCGGCAGATCGCGTTCGAGGGGAGGTTCTCCACGGACGGAAACGCGTGCAGGAACCGGTGCTTCCGGTCCGCCCGAGCCAGCTCGATCGCGAGCGCGGTCCCCGCACCCGCGATTCCGCGGCCCTGGAACTCGGGCAGCACCGACCAGCCGGTCTCGTAGACGTCCATCCCCGCCCAGGGACGCTCCCAGTAGCCCACGGAGCCGGCGGGCTCGCCCGAGTCCTCGTCGACGATCTTCAGCATCCTGCCCTTGCCCGAAGAGGCGAGTCGTTCATAGCGGCCCTGCCGCTCCAGCAGCTTCTCGTGGCTTTCGGGGCCGCCGAGATGCTCCGTCATCCGGGGATCGCCCAGCAACCGTTCCAGCAGCGGAAAGTCGTGCTCGTTCCAGGGCTCCAGCCGGACGGACATGACGCCGAGTGTACGGCCGCGGTAGCTACGATCCCGCGCGAGATGGCCAGGAAAGTCAAGACACCACCGCCGCCCAGGCGCGCGGTCCAGGCGCCCAAGCAGCGGGCGACGCCTCGCGACGACACGCAGAACCGGAAGCTCCTGTACGCGATCGGTGCGTCGGGATTCGTGATGCTCGCGGTCGTCGTCGGGGTCTTCGCGCTGATGGGCGGCGACGACACCGAGAGTTCCGAGGGCGCGATCGCGACCCTCAGGGCGGCCGGGTGGACGTACCAGAAGACGAAAGGTCAGGGACGCGACCACGTGCCCGAGCTCGAGGCGGACTTCAAGTACAACACCGTCCCCGGCACGAGCGGGCCGCACTCGAACCAGACGGTCGTCTACGGCGTCTACGACCAGCAGGTCTCCGAGATCAACTACGTCCACAACCTCGAGCACGGCGCGGTCGGGATGTTCTACGGACCCGACGTCCCGGAGGAGGCCCGCAGCCAGATGCAGGAGTACTACAACCGGGATCCCCGGGGCCTGATCATGGCTCCCGACGACCGGCTCGGCGACCGGATCGCCCTGACGGCGTGGACGCACATCGCGAAGGGCAAGACCTTCGACGAGCAGGTCTTCGACACGTTCATCGACGAGTTCGGCTTCCGCGGGCCGGAGTCGTGCAAGAACGACATCGAGCAGGGCTGCTTCCGCCGCGAGAACCTCGAGCCCGGCAACCAGTAGCGCCTATCCTTCGCCGGCCGGGGTGGCGAAACTGGCTATACGCGGCTGACTTAAAATCAGTTGTCCCCCTATGGGGGCGTGCGGGTTCGAGTCCCGCCCCCGGCACCTCACTGATCCATTGCTTCTCGTTCTGGCAATCGTCGTCGCAGTCCTCTGGCTGCCGACGGGCTGGGGCATCGCCCTCGTCGTAGCTGCGACGGTGGTCGAGTTCGCGGAGGCCGGCTTCTGGTTCTGGCTCTCGAAGCGGCGGAGCGCAGTGACCGGCGCCGAGGCGCTGCCCGGTTCCCGCGGCGTCGTCGTCGCCCCTTGCCGCCCCGAGGGGCAGGTGCGTGTCGCCGGTGAGCTGTGGCGGGCGCGCTGCGAGGAGGGCGCGGACGCCGGCGACGAGGTGGTGGTCGAACGGCTCGACCCCGAGCTGCTCCTCGTCGTGCGCAAGGTGGCGAACGGCCCAAACTAGACTCTGCTGCCCGTGGCGCTCGACGTCGAACAGGCAGCCCCCGAGTGGGATTCGCCGCTTTTCCGCATGGCGATCGCGCAGTTCGAGCAGGCGCTCGAGCACGCGGACGTCGAGGAGGACGTCGCAGAGCGGCTGCGGTACCCGGAGCGCGCCGTGATGATGTCCGTGCCGGTGCGCCGTGACGACGGCTCGCTGCACGTGCTCCCCGGCTACCGGGTGCAGCATTCGACGGTCCTCGGCCCGACGAAGGGCGGTCTCCGCTACGACCCGCACGTGTCGCTCGGCGAGTGCACCGCGCTCGCGATGTGGATGACGTGGAAATGCGCGCTGCTGCGGATCCCCTACGGCGGCGCGAAGGGCGGCATCCGCTGCAACCCGCGAGAGATGTCCGCGACCGAGCTCGAACGGATGACCCGTCGCTACACGATCGAGCTGCGGCCGGTGATCGGGCCTGAGGAGGACATCCCCGCCCCGGACATGGCCACGAACGAGAAGACGATGGCCTGGATCATGGACACGTACTCGATGGTCGAGGGCTATGCGGTGCCCGAGATCGTGACGGGAAAGCCGGTCTCGATCGGCGGCTCCGTCTTCCGCCGCGAGGCGACCGGCGCGGGCGTCGTGATGGTCGTCGAACGCGCCTGCCAGCGGCTCGGCTGGGATCTCGCAGAGCAGCGCTGCGTCGTCCAGGGGTACGGGAACGTCGGTGGCGTTGCCGCCCGCGAGCTCGCGGCTCGCGGCGCGCGGGTGATGGCCGTTTCGGACATCTCCGGAGGGGTCTACTCCGAGGCCGGACTGGACCTGGCCGCAGTGGACACGTGGATCGAGGAGCAGGGCTCGCTCGACGGCTACCCCGACGCCCTGCACGTCTCGAACTCGGATCTCCTCGAGCTCCCGTGTGACATCCTTGTCCTCGCCGCGCTCGAGGATCAGGTCACCGCCGACAACGTCGGCAGGATCGACGCGAAGATGGTCGCGGAGGGCGCGAACGGGCCGACGACCGTCGAGGCGGACGCGATCCTCGCCGAGCGCGGGGTCCTCGTCCTGCCGGACATCCTCACGAACGCCGGCGGCGTCACCGTCTCGTACTTCGAGTGGGTGCAGGATCTCGGGCGGTTGTTCTGGGGCCGCGATGAAATCCGGCAGAAGCTCGCCGAAAAGCTTGGAGACGCCTTCGACCGGGTCTGGGACCTGTCCGACCAGCTCGGCATCACCCTGCGGCAGGCCGCGCTCGTCGCCGCCATCCGCGAGGTTGCCGGCGCCCTGACGGCGCGCGGGATCTATCCGTGACAGCCGTCCGCGAGGCGATGGTGTCCGACCCGCCGACGCTCGGCATGAGCGACACCGCCCAGGATGCGGGACAGGCGCTGGCCCGGCCGGAGGTGAGGGCGGTCTTCGTCTGCGACGGGGAGCGGTTCGTCGGCGTCGTCACGCGGAAGACGCTCGTCCGCGAGGTGGTCGCCACCGGCCGCGATCCCAGAGAGACGCCGGTCGGGGAGATCGCGGAGGAGCCGCACTGGACCGTGGACGCCGACACGCCGGTCGAGGAGGCGTTCCGGTTCATGGAGGAGAAGGACGCCGAGCGCGTCCCGGTCGTGGAAGGCGAGCGTCTCGTAGGGGTCCTCTCCCGGAGCGGTCTCCAGCGGCGGCTCGCCGAAGACCACCCGCCGGCGACCGATCCCGAACTAGCCGGCTAGGCAGACGCGGAACGGCCCGTTCCTGCGCTCGGGCGATGCTCGACGCGGCGCGAGCTGGTCGAGCCGCTCGACCAGCTCGGCCGTGGCGCGGTCCTTGGGGAGATAGCCGGCCGCGCCTGCGTCCAGGGCGCGCTGGACGTCTTCGGGATCCTTCGACGAGCTGACGACGAGCACCCGCGCCTCGGGGAGGCTCGCGAGGATTCTCCGGGTTGCCTCGAGGCCGTCCATCCGCGGCATGCGGACGTCCATGAGGACGACCTCCGGCCGCAGCTCGAGCGCCAGCTCCACCCCTTCCGCGCCGTCGACCGCATGGGCCAGCACGTCCACGCCGTCGATTCCGAGCACGCACCTGACCAGCTCGGCGAAGGCCGGATCGTCGTCGACGAGCAGGACGCGGGGTGGGACGCTGGCGGCTGGCAACTGCGGCTCCTCTCGGAGGTCGTTCTTGCGGCTTGTGAGGAGAGACGCCTCATCGCGCCGGCACTTGCGCGTGGTTTTCGAAGATCCCCCATTTGAGGGAGTGTGCGCAGGCGCCCGTCGAGGGACGCTGTGAGTGCATTGAGCGTCGCCGAGCCTGTCGTAACCGGGGTCGACACGGCCGCCGCAGAGCGGCTGTACGAGCGAAACTCATCGCGCGTCTTCGGCTATTGCCTGAAGATGCTCGGCACCCGCGAGGAGGCCGAGGACGCCTCGCAGACGACGTTCATGCAGGCCTTCCGCGCCCTCCAGCGCGGTGTCGTTCCGGTCTACGAGACGGCCTGGCTGCTCACGATCGCGAAGAACGTCTGCCGGGGCCGCCACCGGGCCAGCGGACGGCGCAAGGCCGTCGAGCTCGTCCGTGACCCGCAGGACCTGGAGCTCGTCGCCGGCGGGCCCGACCGGGAATCGGAGTCACTCGTCGGCCTCCAGGAGGCGCTGGCTCGTCTCCCGGAGATGCAGCGGCGGGCTTTCCTCCTGCGCGAGTGGCAGGGACGCTCGTACGCGGAGATTGCGGTCGACCTCGGGGTGACGGTCCCCGCCGTCGAGGCGCTGATCTTTCGCGCCCGCAAGGCCCTCGCGCTCGACCTGGGCGGCGAGGAGCGGCGGCGCGGCCACGCGTTCGACCTCGCCTCGATCCTCGCGGCGCTCAAGTCGCTTCTGGGCGGCGGCGCGGCGGTCAAGGTGGCGGTCGGCGCCGCAACCGTGGTCGGTGTCGGAGCGGTGGCCGGAGGCGCGGCACAGGAGCGAGTGCGCGAACCGGTGCGTAGCCCGGGGGCCAGGGTGGCGCCTGCTTCGGCGGGTCCGCAGCCCTCAGTCCGGACGACCTCTCCCGCCAGCGCCGAGCGCGCGCCGAGCTCGCCGGCGAGAGTCGGTCGCAGGCCGGCTGCCAAGGCGGTCACCAGTCCCGCGGGTGGAAGGATCTCGAAGCCGGTGCCCGTTGCCGGCCCGGCGCGGCGGGGCGAGGATCCACCACCGCAGCCGGCTCCGGATGCGCCTGCCGCAGCGCCCCAGGCTTCACCCGCGGCGCCTGCCGCGCCCGAAACGCCTGTCGTCCCCGAAACT
>DASZEE010000091.1:0-11025 GCA_035941215.1 Gaiellaceae bacterium | reverse complement strand
AGCGGATCGGCGACCACGCCGTCGACATCGGCGAGCAGACGGCGTACCTCGTCACCGGCGAGTTCCGCGAGTTCACCGACGCCTCGCATCCCGAGGGCATCTCCGAGCTCGGCGAGTAAAGAAAACCTGCGTCCGGCGGGATCATGTAGGGCGTGAAGTCCCCTTCGCGGGCTGACGCTGTCCTCGCGCAGATCGAGGACGCCTACCGGGAGCGCTACCCGGTGTTCCTCCGGGTAGCGCTCGCCATCGTCGGCGATGCCGAGCTGGCGCGAGACGCCGTGCACGACGCCTTCGTCCGGGCGGTTCGGCACCGAAGGCGGTTTCGCGGCGGGCCGGACATCGAGCCGTGGCTCTGGCGCATCGTGGTGAACGCGGCGCGGAGGCGCCGGCCGCGGGCCGCGGAGCTGTCCGTGGCTTCCGTGGAGATCGCCGCGCCCACGGCGCCGTTGAACGGCGACCTGCGCTCGCTCGTCGCCTCGCTTCCCGAGCGCCAGCGGCAGGCGCTCTTCCTCCGCTACTACGCCGACCTCGACTACCAGTCGATCGCCGACGCGCTCGGAATCAAGCCCGGCACGGTGGCAGCGAGCCTGCACGGCGCCCATCAAGCCCTCCGACGACGCCTCGAGGAGATGGACCATTGACCGAGCTACAGCAGACGATGCAGCGCGCACTCGAGGGGCTCGTGGAGAAGCCCGGGGAGACGGGCGACTGGGGCCGCGTGCTGGCCGAGGCCGAGCGTCGAAGCCAAAAGGCTTGGGTCCTGCGGATTGCTGTTGTCGCGGCGGCAGCGGTCGTTGCCGTCGCCGCGGCGCTGGTCTCGCCTTTCGAGGACGAGCAGCCGACCGGCGTGATCGGCCGCGCGCTGGCGGCGGTGGGAGACGGGCCCGTACTCCACGTCGTCTTTCGCAGCGACTGGGGCACGGCGTTCGTCCGTCTGAGCACCGGCGAGGTGACGCCGGTCTACGCCGAGGTGGAACTGTGGTACGACCCCGATCGCGGCGCGCACTACGTGACCCGCTTCGGGGGGGTCGTGACCGGCGAGCGATCGATTCCTCCCGGCGAGCTTCCCGACGCGGAGATCCGGCGCTACCGCGCACTCGCCGCGCGGTATCGCCAGGAGCTGGCGTCGGGAGCTGCCCGCGTCGTAGCGGACGGCAGGGTGGGCGGGCGGCGAGTCGCCTGGATCCGGCTGCGTGGCCAGTGGTGGCCGGACCGTCAGGACGGCGTCTCGCACCTCCACGCGGAGGAGATCGCCGTCGACCGCGAGACGTACAAGCCTGTCTTCGTGCGACAGACGCGCGACGGCAGGCCCGTCCCGGGGTGGCCGGGCGAGCACATTCGCGAGCTCGAGTTGCTGCCGTCAGGCCAGGGAGACTTCGAAGGGGGTTCCGCCCGCTCACCTCGACTGTGGCCGTTCAGCCAGCGTTTCGGATCGGGCCTCGACCGGACCGGTATCGACCGGCTGATTCCCGGCGGAGGGGTTTGGGCCGGGCCTTCGATCCGGGGCCTTCCCCTCGCCGACGTGCGCGAGCTGATCATGACGACGCGCACGGGTCCGACGGCGCCGCGGAGCCGAACCGTGGCCGCGTCGGTCTTCTACGGGCGGCTCTCACGCGGTCATCGAGACGCCTCGAGGCGCCATCTTGTCATCGAGCAAGCTCGGGGGTTCCCGCGCGCATGGGGTTGGGCGGCGCGCGGGGTGGCCATCCCGGACGGCTCGGTCTTCGTCTGGGCAAACCGATCGGCATTCCTGCGAGATGAGAGGCGCTCGATCCTGATCCGGGCCACGACCACTGAGGACGCCCTGGCTGCGGCGTTCTCCCTCCGACCGTTTGGGACGCGCCGTGACCAGCCGGGCACCCTCGATGTCCGGCGGATCGCGCGAGAGGTCGAGCGTCCACAGATCCCCGCGGTGGAAGGATTTGCCCCTGTGGAGCCCCGCCCGCTCGTCCGCCGGCGCGGCACTCGGATCCAGTCCGGTGCTGCGCGAGGTGTGACGGTCGCGATCTTCTCCGGAGGCGTGGCCACATTCGATACGACCGAAATGGACGAGCGCATCCGCAAGGTCGTCGGCAAGACGGTGTCGGCCAACTGCAGCCGCGTCACGAACGGCACTGGTGGAAGCGGCGTCGGCGGGGAGGTCCCGAGCGACGGAGTCAAGGACGTCGTCCTGCTCGCTCAGCCCCAACTCGGCCGGGTGCCGATCATCAGGGGGCGCTTCGACTTCTGCGAGCTCGCCACAGGCCTGGGGCGTAACTGGCTGCGTCGGAACGGCTGGCACGGCCTCCTCGAGATCCCTCTGACGACTCGAGGAGCGCGATTCCTCGACGAGAGGGCCGCGGTCAGAGCCGCGCGCGCAAAGAGGAATTAACAGACGCACAAAGCACGGTTAACCGGGCTGAACCATGGTGAACGAAGAGACGGGTACTAATTCGTCGTGCTGAGACCTCCCCGCGTTCTCTCTAGCGCGGCCCCGCTCCTCATCGCGGCAGTGGTGGGGGGCGGGGTGGCGCTCGCGGGCGCCGAGCTCACCGGCATGCTCGACGACACGGAGACCGTTGAGGTTCCCGTCGCCGGGCCCGAGTTCGTGGCGCCGGCAGACTTCGCGCAGGGCCGCCGGCTGTCGGTCAACGAGATCTACCGTCGCAGCGCGCCGGGTGTCGTCCAGATCACGACGACGAGCACCGTCGAGGTCGAGCCCGATCCGTTCCTGAACCCGTTCGGGTTCCCCGAGGAGCAGCGGCAGCAGGCGCTCGGCTCCGGCTTCGTGATCGACACGGCCGGGCGAATCGTCACGAACTTCCACGTGGTCGACGGCGCCGAGCAGATCGAGGTGAGCTTCTCCAACCGGGACAGCGTCCGCGCGCGCGTGATCGGCACCGATCCGTCGACCGATCTCGCCGTCCTCAAGGTGAACGTCGACGCCCGGGCTCTCCGGCCTCTGGAGCTCGGGAACTCGGACCGGATCCGCGTGGGTGATTCGGTGGTCGCGATCGGGAACCCGCTCGGGCTGGAACGCAGCGTGACCGCCGGGATCGTCAGCGCGCTCCACCGCCCGCTCACGGCGCCGAACGAGTTCACGATCGACGACGTGATCCAGACGGACGCGTCCATCAACAGTGGCAACTCGGGCGGCCCGCTGATCGCCGCGAACGGCTCCGTGATCGGGGTCAACACGGCGATCGCGACCGGGAACACCGGGGCGCGCGGCAACATCGGGATCGGCTTCGCGGTGCCGATGAACACCGTCCGCAACGTCGTGTCGCAGCTGATCGAGAAGGGGCGTGTCGAGCACCCGTTCATCGGCGTAGGCGCGCAGGAGGTCGACCAGGAGATCGCCGAGCTCTTCAACCTCCCGGCCGAGCGCGGGCTGCTGGTCGTGCGGGTGTACGAGGGCAGCGGTGCGGCCGGCGCGGACATGCAGGCAGGGACCCGCGAGGTCGTGATCGACGGCCAGAGCTACCTGCTCGGCGGCGACTTCATCGTCGAGATCGACGGCAAGCCCGTCTCCGAGGCGCAGGACCTCCGGCGCGCGATCATGGGCAAGAAGGTCGGCGACGAGATCACGATCGAGGCGTACCGCGGGGACGACCGGCGCAGCTTCAAGGTGAAGCTGGGCCGCCAGCCGGCCACCTCGCAGGACTAGCTAGCTAGTTTTCCCAGCGCCTGCTCCGCGGCCGCCTTCACGCCCTCGCCCCAGGTGGGAAAGGCGTGGTGCATGTGCGCGAGGTCGTCGACGGTGGCGCCCATCTTCAGCGCCAGTGCCAGGCCCTGCACGACATCGCTGGCGTTGCGGCAGACCACGTGGAGACCGAGAACCCGGCGCGACTCTCGTTCCCAGAGGAGCTTGTAGAGCCCGTGTTTCGTGTTCGTGTACGAGGCGCGCTGGACGTACTTGATCGGGTGGATCGCGGTCTCGACGTCGAGCCCGTCGTCGCGGGCCTGCTGCTCGGTGAGGCCGACGGCTGCCAGCTCCGGGTCAGTGAAGATCGCCGTCGGGAGCCATTCGTACTCCGCCCGAGCGCCGTTCGATCCGAACATGTCGTCCACGGCGACTCGCGCCTCGTACTGCGCGACCGGCGTGAACTGGTAAGCGCTCGTCACGTCGCCCGCCGCCCAGATGCCGTCCACTGAGGTGCGGAGCCGGTCGTCCACGACGATCCCGCCGCGTTCGACCTCGATCCCGGCCCGGCCGAGCTCCAGCTCTTCGGTGTTCGGTGCGCGTCCGGAGGCGAGCAGGATCTGGTCGACCTCCACTTCGTCGCCTCCGACGGACGCGACGATGCCGTCGCCCTCGCGCCGGACGCGCTCCACGGTCGTGCCAGTCCGGATAACGATGCCCTCGGCTTCGAGCGCGGCCGTCAGCTGCTCAGTCGCGTCCGCGTCGGACCTCGGCGAGATCCGGTCGGGGCCCTGGACGACCGTCATCTTCGAGCCGAAGCGCGAGAAGATCTGCGCCAGCTCGAGCCCGACGGGCCCGCCGCCGACGACCAGCATCGACTCGGGCAGCTCGGTCAGCTCGAGCGCGGAGACGTGGTCGAGCCAGCCGGTCTCGTCCAGGCCGTCAATCGGCGGCACAGCCGTGCGCGACCCCGTCGCGACCAGGACGCGCTCGGCCGACAGCTGAGCCCCGTTCACCTGGATCGTCTGCGGATCGACGAAGGCGCCGGTGCCGTCGTACGTCGCATGGCCCGCGCCGTGGAGCCGCTCCATCCAGGTGTCGCCGGGGACGATCAGCGAGTTCTTCCGCGCCTTCACCTTCGCGAGGTTGGTGCGCGCGGGGCCGACCTCGATGCCGAGGTCATCCGCCAGCGCCTCGATGTCGTGGGCGAGATCGGCGGCGACGAGGTATGCCTTTGTGGGCTTGCAGGCGACGTTCGGGCAGCTGCCGCCCCAGCGCGTGTTCTCGATCAGCGCCACGCGTGCGCCGTGCTCCTTCGCCGCCTTGTTGGCCCCGTCCCGGGCGCCTGACCCCGAGCCGAGGACGATCAGGTCGAACTGCGCGCTCATTGCATCCCTCCGCGGTAGGTTCGGTGCGTGGACATCCTCGCGTTCCTCGGTATCTCGGTGCTCGTGATCGTTACGCCGGGACAGGACACGGCGCTCGAGATCCGGAACTCGCTGCTCGGCGGGCGGCGGGCGGGAGTCTTCACGGCGCTCGGCGTCTCGACCGGGCAGGCCGTGTGGGCGCTGGCGACCAGCGTCGGGCTCGCAGCGCTGATCGTCGCGTTCGAGCCCGCGTTCGTGGCCCTGAAGCTGGCCGGCGCCGCCTTCCTCGTCTACCTCGGCGCGCAGGCGCTGCTCGCCGCGATCCGCGGGAGGCACGTCGAGCGCCTCGAGGGCGGTGGGCCACTCTCATCCGGAGTCGCGTTCCGCCAGGGCGTCCTCAGCAACCTCGGGAACCCCAAGATGGCGATCTTCTTCACGAGCCTCCTGCCGCAGTTCGGCGCCGAGTCGTTCGGTGGGCTGCTCGCGCTCGGGCTCGTCTTCTGCACGATGACCTTCGTGTGGCTCAGCGGCTACGCGTTCGCCGTGGCGCGGGTCGGCGACGTCCTCCGGCGGCCGGCGGTGCGGCGGGCCTTCGACGCGGTCTTGGGCGTTGTGCTCGTCGCGCTGGGGATCCGGCTCGCGTCCGAACGTCGCTAGTGATCGAGCAGCATTTCGGTGAGAGCACGCCGCTCTCGATCGGCGTCGAGGAAGAGGTCATGCTCCTCGATGCCGAGTCGCTCGCGCCGGTCGGCGCGATCCGAGAGCTCTTGGCGGAGACGGACGGGCTCGACCTGCCGGGCACGCTGAAGACGGAGCTCCACGCGTCCGTCGTCGAGCTGAACACGGAGGTCTGCGCCTCGGTGGACGAGGCGGTAGCGGCGATCGGCGTCCTGCGCGCCCGCACGTCGGAGGGGCTCGGGGAGCTCGGCCTCGTGATGGCGGCGGCCGGCTCGCACCCGTTCGCCGAGCCCGAGGAGCTGCCGATCACCGACGAGAAGCGCTACGAGGAAATGGTCGGCTACGCCGGCGTGACGGCACGCCGCCAGGGCGTCAACGGTCTGCACGTCCACGTCGGGATGCCGGGTCCCGACGAGTGCATGAGCACGCTCGAGACGCTGCTGCCGTGGATGCCGTTCGTCCTCGCGGTGTCGGCGAACTCGCCGTTCATGTCGGGCCGGGCGACCGGCCTCGCCTCGAACCGGGCCGAGATCCTGGCCCAGCTGCCGCGGAGCGGCGCGCCGCCGGTGTTCGACGGTTACGCCGAGTGGGAGCGCTGGATCGAGGGGCTCGTAGCCACCGGTCTCATGAAGGAGTACACGCAGGTCTGGTGGGACATCAGGCCCCATCCGAAGTTCGGCACGCTCGAGATCCGTATGCCGGACCAGCCGACGGGGCTTGACCGGACTGCCGGCTTCATCGCGCTCCTGCGAGAGCTCTGCGAGTGGGCGCTGGAGCATCCCGCCGCGGAGCCGGCCGACCGCGGGATCTACCAGCAGAACCGGTGGGCGGCGGCGCGGTACGGGCCGGACGCCGAGTTGATCCATGACGGGCGACTCGTCCGGGTGCGAGACCTCTACGAGGTGCTTCCGGTCGAGACCTCGCTCGACCCGGCGCTCTCGGAGGGCGCGCTCCAGCTCGCTCAGGACGATGCCGGGGCGGCCTGCGCCGATATCGTGCGCCGCACATGGCCGTCGTGAAGGAGACGATCGAGGTCAGCGGCATCCGCTGCGAGCGGTGCGTGAACCGCCTGGCTGCCGCGCTCCGGGGCCATGAGGGCCTGGAGTTCGCGACCGCCAACCTGATGGGTCAGGTCACGCTCGAGTGGGATGACGAGCGCACGAGCCGCAACGCCATCGTCGACGCCATGGCCGGCGCCGGCTTCAAGCAGCAGCCCGCGGCGGTCTAGGGCCGGTCTTCGGGGACGTCCGAGAGCCGGTCGCCGAGGAGCGCCGGCGACTCGTCCGGCATCCCGTCGGTCGACTCGGCCGTGCCCTCGCGGATCTGGGCCCGTTCCTGGGACGCGGTCTCGCCGCCTGTGGTCTCCGAGGTGTCGCCAAGCCCGTAGTGGCGCGCGACCGCCTCGCGGTCGAACCCGTCGTCCACCCTCGGGGACTCGCCGATGAGCTCGCCCGAGAGCGACGTCCGGACTTCCTTGGCGTCCTCGTCGACGTCCACAGACGACTTCGGAACCGCATAGCGGTGCTTGCGAAGCGATCCGTGCTCGACGATGACGAAGTCGTCCTGCTGGTCGACAACAGTGCCCCAACGCTTGTCGTCGACCGCGGTGATGAGGTCATATCCATTCATGGACCGGGCTGTACCCGGAATAGCGGACCCCGAATCTCCGTTCTCCTAGCTGGGAAACACGGCTGCTACGGTCGAGTCGATGAGTGACGCCTCGGAGAGCTCGGCCCGGCAACTCGCAACGGACGCGCGAGATCGCGTGCGTTTCGAAGAGGAGGCACTGGACCTGTCCGATCAGGTGTACGGCGTTGCGCGGAGGCTCGTTCCCTCTCGCGAGGAAGCGGAGGACCTCGTCCAGGAGACGTATGCCCGCGCGTTCCGCAGCTGGCGGTCGTTCCAGCCCGGCACCAACCTGCGGGCCTGGCTCTTCCGGATCCTCACCAACCTGAACATCGACCGCGGGCGGAAGGTCCAGCGCACGCCGGATCTCCAGCCCCTCGAGGAGAGCGACTACTTCCTCTACAACAAGCTCGAGGAGTCGGGCGCCGATGGGACACCCGACCAGCGGCGTGTCGTCGAGCGCCTCTCGCAAAATGACGCCGTGACCGCGCTGGCGGATCTCCCGCACGACTTCCGGGACGTCGTGCTGCTCGTGGATCTCGCCGACTTCACCTACAGCGACGCCGCGCAGATCCTGGACATCCCGATCGGCACGGTCATGTCGCGCCTCCACCGCGGGCGGCGGATGCTGAAGGGCGCGCTGGCGACCTCGGCCGCGGACGAGTCGTGATGTCGGGCTTTGCCTTCGACCCGTGCGACAAGTGCGAGCAGATGATGCAGCCGTACCTCGACCGCGTGCTCACCGACGCCGAGGTCCGGGAGGCTGAGGTGCACCTCGACGGCTGCGAGTACTGCCGGAAGCGCTATCGGTTCGAGGTCGAGTTCCGGACCTTCGTCCGCCAAGCCGTCGCGGAGCCGATGCCGCCGGAGCTCAAAGAGAAGCTCCGGTCGCTCCGGACGCCGCTTTAGCCCAGCGCGCGCGGCGGGCCGACGATCACGACCAGCCGGCGGGGGTTCTTGCCGGCGGGTAGCGGCCGAGCGGTGACATCGAGCTGGGCGGCAAGCCTGCGTCCGATCTCCTCGCCGCCGGGCGGGAAGTAGACGGACGTCTCCGGATAGTCGAACCGGCCGGCACGGCTCACGCGCTTGATCTGGTACGCGAGGGAACCGACACGGTCGGCGACCCGGCGTGTGTACGTGATGTCGCCGCCTCCGTTGAGGACGTCGACCGAGATCCGCCAGGGCGGGGGGAGCCCGGCGGCGGTCGTGCCTGGAGCGGCGTCGTCTCCGAGCCGCGGCGGGACGACGACGGCGAGCGCGATCGCAAGCGCGGTGGCGGCAATACCGACAGCGACTGCGAGGCGACCGCGCGGGTTGCTCGTCCCGGGCCCGACCGGCAGGCCGGCCAGGCGCCGCGCCTCACGGCGGTCGATGCCGAGCGACGTCGTGTAGAGGAGCAGCGCGACGGTCGCGCGCTCGCTGGAGCGGAAGCGGTAGAGCCGTCCTTCCTCGAGCCACTCGACCTCGTCCGGCGTGAGGCCGGCTCGCCGGGCCGCTTCCTCCGGTGTGAGCTGCCGCTGGAGCCGCGCACGTGCGAGCGCGGAAGGCTCCTCGCGGGCGACCGTCAACACGGCTTCCATGAACGCGTTCATTCTGCGGGTTCTCCTCTCAACCTGCCGGGAATCTCATCGGCAATATCGACGTCTCCTGGAGTCCCTAGGTCGTCACAGGGGACGAGCGCGGGGTCGAACGCGCGCGCGCCCTCGTCCGGGATCCGGTTCCAGACGCTCCGGCCGAGAACGACAGGGTGCCCGCGATCGCCTTCGTAGGACGCCGCGACGATGTCCCCGGCGCCGTCCCGCCAGGCCCCGACGACCCGGTCGACGGCGGCGGGCGAGCGGTCGGGCCCGTCGGCGAGAACCACGACGGCTGCCTCGACGTCCTCGGCCAGCGCGGCCAGGCCGCAGCGCAGCGAGGCGCCGGGCCCTCGCTCCCAGTCAGGGCAGTCCACGGTGCGTGCGTCGGTCTCGAGCGGGTGCGCGCCGGTCACGACGAGGACGTCGTCGACCAAGCTGCGGCGAAGTCGGCGAAGGACTTCGGGCAGGAGCAGCGCCTGCTTGGGTGCACCGAACCGCGATGCCGCACCGGCAGCGAGCACGACCGCCGCGACCATGTCCGAAACGTAGCTTGCGCGGTGCGGCTAGCCGCAGCCGTTGAGCCGGCGCCACTGACGCGTGACGTTGGCGACGTAGGTGAGCGTCTCGGCGCTCGGAGCGCCGCCAGCCTTGGCGACCGCGGACGGGCCGGCGTTGTAGGCGGCGAGCGCGAGGTCTGTGGAGTGGAACCGGTCCAGCATCAGCCGGAGGTAGCGCGCGCCGGCCAGGACGTTCGACGGCGGGTGATTCGGGTCGAGCGCGAGCTCGCGGGCGGTCCCCGGCATCACCTGGAGCAGACCGCGGGCACCGGCCCGCGAGCGAGCCTGCGCCCGGACGTTCGATTCCACGCGCGCGACGGAGACGAGCAGGGCCAGGGGCAACCCGGTGTCCCGCGCGGCGCGCGCGAACGCCGGCCGAAATCGGGGCGGAAGCGGGCACGACCTGCCGGCGACCTGCACGGCTGGGCTCGCGATCGGCTGCACCGCTGAAAGACTCTTCTCGGCGCTCGCGGTCGAAACGGCGACTCCGAGCCAGGTGCATGCACCCGTAACGAGCAGGAGGCCGACGAGACGAAGCCGCATGGGGCCGAGACCCTACGTCAGCCGCCGGAAACGGACGTGCTCTTGATCACGATCCGCTCGGTCGGCGCCTCGGTCTGGGGGTTGCCGAGCTTGCCGATCTTCTCGACGGTCTCGAGGCCCTCGACGACCTTGCCGACGACGGCGTAGTCGGGCGGCAGCTGCGCATTGTCGGCGGTCACGATGAAGAACTGGCTGCCACCGGTGCCCGGCTGCTCGAACGTCGACTTCGCCATTGCGACAACGCCCTTCGTGTACGCGGTGTCGGGCTTGGGCGCGTCGATCGTCGTGTACCCCGAGCCGCCGTTGCCTGTGGCCGTCGGGTCGCCGCCCTGGATGATGAAGCCGGGCACGATCCGGTGGAATCGCGTGTCGTTGAAGAACCCGTCCGAGGCCAGGTCGACCATGGAGTCGCCGTTGCAGGGCGCGCTGACCGGATCGACCTCGACGGTGAAGTCCCCGTGCGAGGTGACGAACTCAATCCGCGGCTTCGAGTCGGGATCGAGTGGCTCGAGCTCCGGGGCGTTGGCCGGATCCTGGATCTCGACCTCGCACGAGTCGACCACGGGACCCGGGCCCGAGTCGTCCCCGCCGCAGCCTGCGGCGAGCAGTGCAAGGAGCAGCAGGACGGCCAGCCTCACGCGGCGACCTCGTCGAGCGCACGCCGGACGAGCGCGCGGGCGATCTCGACCTTGTAGGCGTTCTGCGGCAGCGGTGTCGCCGTGTCGAGCGCCTTCTCGCCGTCGAGGAGCCACGGGACCGGCGCCATACCGGAGAGCGCGATGCGTGTCCCGCCGGACGAGCGCGCGGTCGCGACACCGACGAGTGCGAACGAGAACAGGCGGCGGTCCATCGCCTTGAGGTAGGCGCTCGCCTCCGGCGTAGGCACGTCCAGCTCGAGGATCAGCTCGCCCGGTTCGAGTGTCGTCATCTCGCGGTCGTCATCCGTCGGAAGGCGGTAGAGGTCCGCGAGTGGCAACTCGCGTCGGTCTGTCCGGAGCGTAGCGTCAAGGGCGAGCAGTGCGGCGGCGGGATCCGACGGGTGAGCCGACGCGCAG
>DASZEE010000090.1:0-6758 GCA_035941215.1 Gaiellaceae bacterium | reverse complement strand
CGCTCTTGGGCGTCTTCGATGCGGTAGACGATCGCGCCGTTCGTCTGCTGGACCGCGGTCTCGATCTTCGAGAGCCGCTCGTCGACGCTCTGCCAGCCTGACGAGATCAGGTCGACGAGGAGCGCGAGGTCGTCCACGCGGGAATGCCGCTCGGCGAGGTTGTCGCTCTCGATCCGTTCCAGGCGCCGGATCGTCTGGCCGGCGAGCCCGCGAACCTCGGCGAGCTGACGGGCGACCGGCAGGGCCTCGGCGCGCATGCCGTCTTGGACCGCCTCGCCGACCGCGGCGGGAATGGCGGTCTCGAGCCGCGCCGCGAGCTCTCCGAGCTCCTCGACCTGCGTGCGCGCGCGCTCGAGCGCGGCCTCGACGTCGGCCGGCTGGATGCGCGACTGGGCGGCCGCTTCCAGCCGCTCGCGTGCCCGTTCGACGGCCGCGTAATCCACGGGGCGACTGTAGCTTTGGCCCCGGATGGACACCTCGGCGCTGGAGTACGAGCTCCCTCCGGAGCTGATCGCCCAGCGGCCGCCGGAGCGGCGGGACGAAGCGCGGCTCCTCGTCTTCGACCGGTCGACCGGCGATGTGAGACACCAGTGCTTCTCCGAGCTGCCCGAGGAACTGGCGCCCGGTGAGCTCGTCGTCGTGAACGAGACGCGGGTGATCCCGGCGCGGCTGCGGCTGGAGCGTCCGGGCGGGGGAGAGGCGGAGGTGCTGCTGCTCGAGCGGGTGGGCGCGAACGGCCTCTGGGAGGGGCTGGCGCGGCCCTCGCGCAAGCTGCGCCCGGGGCAGCGACTCGGGCCGGTCGAGCTCCTCGAGCCGCTCGGCGGAGGTCGATGGCGGCTGCGACTAGAGGGCGAGCCGGCTGGCGAGACGCCGCTGCCGCCGTACATCACGGAGCCGCTGGCCGATGCGGGCCGGTACCAGACGGTCTATGCCCGCGAGGAAGGCTCCGCCGCTGCGCCAACGGCGGGCCTCCACTTCACCCCGAAGGTGCTCGAGCAGCTGAACGTCGAGCGACTCACCCTCCACGTCGGTCTCGACACCTTTCGTCCGGTCGAGTCCGCCACCCTCGAGGAGCACGAGATCCACACCGAGCGTTACTCGGTACAGCCGGCGGCCTGGGAGCGCATCCGGACAGCCGAGCGCGTGCTCGCGGTGGGCACGACGACCACGCGCGTCCTCGAGACGCTGGCAAGTAACACTCTGTTACAAGGGAAGGAAGGCGCCCGCGATCCCGCCTCAGGAGCCAAAGCGCCGGGCGGGCCGGAGGCAAGTAACACTCTGTTACAAGGACGAACCGGGCTGTTCATCACGCCCGGGTTCGAGTTCAAGCGGGTCGACTCGCTGCTGACGAACTTCCACCTGCCGCGCTCGACGCTCCTCGCGCTGGTCATGGCGTTTGCGGGCATCGAGGAGACGCGCCGCCTCTACGAGCTCGCGATCGCGGAGCGCTACCGCTTCTACTCCTTCGGCGACGCGATGCTGATCAGGTGAGCTTCCGCGTCGACGCGACCGACGGAGCCGCCCGCGCCGGCGTCCTGACCACCGCGCACGGCGAAGTCCCGACGCCCGCGTTCATGCCCGTCGGCACCAAGGCGACCGTCAAGACGCTCCACCCGGACGAGGTGCGCGAGGTCGGCGCGTCGATCCTGCTCGGCAACACGTACCACCTCCACTTCCGCCCAGGAGACGAGCTGATCGCCGAGCTCGGCGGCCTGCACGCGTTCATGGGCTGGGACGGCTCGATCCTGACCGACTCCGGCGGCTACCAGGTGTTCTCCCTCCGGGACACGATCCTCGCCGCCGACGACGAGGGCGTCACCTTCCGCTCCGTCTACGACGGGACGCCCGCCACCTTCACGCCCGAGTCCGCCGCCCGGATCCAGGCGAACCTCGGCTCCGACATCGCGATGTGCCTGGACGTCTGCCCGCCGGCGGGCGTCCCAAGCCGCGAGCTGGAGGACGCGGTCCGCCGGACGACGCTCTGGGCGCGGCGCCAGCGCGACGCCGACCGTGCGCCGGGCCAGCTCGTCTTCGGGATCACGCAGGGCGCCTCCGACCCGGAGCTCCGCCGCCGCTCACTCGAGGAGATCACGAGCCTCGACTTCGACGGGTACGCGCTCGGCGGCCTCTCGGTGGGCGAGCCGCGCGACCTGACGCTCGACGCGACCGCCTGGGCCGGGCCTCTCCTCCCGGAGACGAGGCCGCGCTACTTCATGGGCATCGGCGACGCGGCCGGGATCCTCGAGGTGATCGAGCGGGGGATCGACATGTTCGACTGCGTCCTCCCGACCCGTACGGCGCGAACCGGCTCCGCCCTGACCTGGGAGGGCCGCCTGAACCTGCGCAATGCCCGCTTCGCACGCGACGAACGACCCCTCGACGAGGCCTGCGGCTGCCCCGCCTGCGGCCGCTTCTCCCGCGCCTACATCCGCCACCTCGTCAATCAGCAGGAACTGCTCGGAATTCGCTTACTCACGCTTCACAATCTTCGGTTCGTCCTGGACGTCACAGCAGGAGCGAGGGACGCAATCGAGAACGGCCGGCTGGCATCCTTCAAGGCTGAGTCCCTGGAACGCCTGGGCACACCGGAGTTGAGGACACAGAACGCATGGAGCCGTTGATCTTCCTCGCCGCGCTGGCGGCGGTTTTCTGGTTTCTCCTCGTCCGGCCGCAGAAGCGGCGGCAGTCCCAGCACCGGTCGATGCTGGAGGGACTCTCGACGGGCGACGAGGTGATCACCGCCGGCGGCGTCTTCGGCAAGGTGCGCACGATCGCCGACGACCACCTGGTCGTCGAGATCGCCCCAGGTACGGAGATCCGGCTCGCCAAGGACGCGGTCGCGAACGTGGTTCCGAAGCCCGAGGAGCCGTCGCTGACCGCGGAAGAACGCAGCTAATCTAGGGGGTCGCGGTGGCTACCAGACGCGGAAATCTCACCCTGCTCGGCTTCGTCCTCGCGGCGCTCGTAGGCGTTGCGCTGCTCGCGGTCCCGCAGTCGCCGCTGCATCGCGACATCAAGCTCGGCCTCGACCTCCAGGGCGGGGTCGAGCTCGTCCTGAGAGCGGTGCCGCCGAAAAACGAGGACATCACGGACGAGAACATGGACCTCGCGATCGAGGTCATCCGGAACCGCGTCGACGCCCTCGGCGTCGCCGAGCCGGAGATCCGCCAGCAGGGCCGGGATCAGATCTCGATCCAGCTCCCCGGCGTCGACGATCCGGAGAAGGCGAGCGAGCTGATCGGCAAGACGGCGCAGCTCGGGCTCTACGACGTCAACGAGAACACGCTCGACCCGACGCGGGACGAGAACGGCTTCCCGATCCCCAGTGCCAACAAGTTCCAGCTGTTGAAGGAGCTCCAGCCGCGGACGAAGCGCGGCGAGATCCCCGAGTACTACCTCGTCGACCCGAAGGCGAAGAAAGTGATCTCCGGCCCGGAGGCGACGCAGGAACGGATCCGCCAGGCATACAGGACGCGCACCGGGAAGGCCGTCCCGAAGAACTTCAGGATCTGGGGGATCCCGGAGAAGACGATCATCCTCACCTGCGGCATCGGCGAGCGCTACTGCCCGGGCGTCCAGCAGGCCCCGCCGCAGCAGGACTACTTCTACCTCTTCCGGCACGACCCGCTGAACCAGGAAGACCCGGTCCCGGAGATGACCGGTCGTGACCTGAAGCTCGACGGCACCCGCCAGGACTTCAGCCAGACGCAGGGCCCGATCGTCCTCATGGAGTTCACGGACGACGGCGGCGAGAAGTTCCACGACGTCACACGTGACATCGCCCAGCGCGGACAGCTGCTCTCCGGCCAGGTCGGCAAGGACCGGGCGCTCCAGGGCTTCGCGATCGTCCTCGACCGCGAGATCAAGTCCGCGCCGACGATCGACTGGGACACGAACCCGGACGGCATCGCCGGCGGCTCGGCCGAGATCACCGGGATCGGCGACGTCGGCGAGGCGCAGGATCTCGCGCTCGTCCTTCGCAGCGGTGCGCTCCCGTACGAGTTCGAGCAGGTCGACTTCACGCGCGTCTCGGCGACGCTCGGAAAGGAGTCGCTCGACCAGGCGATCAAGGCCTCGCTGATCGGCCTCGCGGTCGTCGCGCTCTTCCTGCTCCTCGTCTACCGCTTCCTCGGCGTCGTCGCGATCCTCGGGCTCGCGCTGAACGCGGTCTTCCTCTACGCGGTCATGGTGCTCTTCGAGGTCACGCTGACCCTCCCGGGCTTCGCGGGGATGATCCTCGCAATCGGGGTCGCGGCCGACGCGAACATCGTCATCTTCGAACGCATCAAGGAGGAGGCCGCTGCCCGGAAGTCGGTGCGCGCCGCCATCGCGACGGGTTACCGAAAGGGCTTCGCGACGATCGTCGACGCGAACGTGGTCACGGCGATCACCGCCCTGATCCTCTTTGCGGTCGCAACGGGAGGCGTGCGCGGATTCGCCTTCATGCTCCTCCTCGGCACCGTCATCTCGATCTTCACGGCCGTCTTCGCCACCCGCGCGTTCCTCGGGCTCATAGGCGGGTTCCGCTGGTTCGACAACCCGCGATTCATGGGCGCCGAGCACCAGAAGATGGCGCGCTGGCAGATGTTCGACGCGGTCGGCAAGCGGCGGATCTGGTTCACGATCGCCGGCGTCCTGATCGCCGCGTCGATCGGCTCGTTGATCTTCAAGGGGCTGAACCTCGGGATCGACTTCCGGGGCGGCACCGAGATGGAGTTCGCGTCCCAGCAGGCCGTCGACCCGGCGGACGTCACCGCCAAGATGAGCGAGCTCGGCGAGCCCGACGCGATCGTCCAGGGTCGTGGGGAGGAGGCATCGGGAGGCGGCTTCAACGAGTTCACGATCCGGACCGAGCCGCTCGAGCCCGGAGGGGTTCTGGAGATCAGCGGCGCGGTCACGGAGGAGTTCGACGCGACGCAGCAGGGCGTGCGGAACGTGTCGGCGAGCTTCTCGGAGCAGATCCTCCGCGGCGCGATCTACGCGATCCTGATCTCGTTCGTCCTGATCACGATCTACATCTCGCTCCGCTTCGAGTGGCGGTTCGCGGTGCCGATCCTCCGGACGATCGTCAACGACGGCCTGATCGCGATCGGGATCTACTCCTTTGCGGGCAAGGAGGTGAGCGCGGCGACCGTGGCCGCATTCCTGACCATCATCGGGTACTCGATCTACGACACGATCATCATCTTCGACCGCGTGCGCGAGAACCTGCCGATCATGCGGCGGTCCTCGATCAAAACGATCATCAACACGTCGCTCTGGGAGACCGTTCGCCGGTCGCTGGCGACGACGATCATCACGCTGCTGCCCGTCGGTGCGCTGTACCTGTTCGGCGGCGAGGTGCTCCAGGACTTCGCGTTCGCGATCCTCGTCGGGATCTCGATCAGCGCGTTCTCCACGATCTTCATCGCGGCGCCGTTCCTCGCCGTCCTGCTCGAGAGGGCCCCGGAGTACCGCAGCCGGAAGGACCTCGACGAGCCGGTCGCCCGGCCGGCCGACCGTGAGCCGGAGCCCGAGCCGGAGCCCGAGCCGGTGCCCGTCGGCGCCGTCGACGGGGGAGACGGCGGTGGCGACGGAGAGGTCGCCGCCCCGGTTCCGGCGCCCGCGATCCCTCCGGCCGGCTCCGACGCGTCGAAGCGCGAGAGGCGGCGCCAGCGCCGCCGGGCTCGCCCTCATGGCCGAGCCAGATAGCAACGGCGCGGCCCGGGATCTTCTCGAGCGCATCGCGCTCGCCGCGGTCGGCGCCGCCGCGCTGACGGCCGAGCGGGCCGACGCGCTCGCCGACGAGCTCTCCGACCGCGGGATGGTGCGGCGGGACGAGGCGCGGGCGCTCATCGACGAGGTTTCCGCCCGCTGGCGTGGCGACGCGACGCGCCTCGGCGAGAAGGCCGGGACCACGCTCGACCGGCTGTTCCGCGAGCTCGGCCTGATCACGAAGGACGATGTGGAGGAGCTCGAGCTCCGGATCGCCCAGCTCGAGCACCGCCTGAGGCTCCTGGAGGATTCCCCCGAAAGGGGTTCCGCGCCCCCTTAGCAGCTCAGCCGGCGACGCGGCGACGTCACCGGCTGAGCTGCATGCAACACTGAGCCCATGGCTCAGGCGCCTCCGCGAAGCCTGGGGCGCATCTCCGAGATCGCCCAGGTCGCCGTCCGTCACGGGTTCGGCTATTTCTTCGCCCGCAACAAGCTGACCGACCTCGTCGGCGAGAACGGCCAGGTCGTCGGGGACGTCCCGTCGGAGCGGGGCCGGCATCTGCGGGAGATGCTCGACGAGCTCGGCCCGACGTTCGTCAAGTTCGGGCAGCTCCTGTCGATGCGGCCCGACGTGCTCCCGCCGGACATCATCGCCGAGCTCCGCGGCCTTCAGGACGACGTCACGCCGTTCTCGTCCGAGGAGGCGGCGCAGGTGATCGAGGAGAGCCTCGGCCAGCCCGTCGAGCGGCTGTTCCGCGAGTTCGACCCCGTGCCGATGGCGGCCGCCTCGATCGGTCAGGTGCATGGTGCCGTCCTGCCGAACGGCCGCCGCGTCGCCGTCAAGGTGCAGCGACCGGGAGCGCCGCGGCAGATCGAGGCCGACCTCAACCTCATGTACCAGGCTGCGCGCCTCGCGAAGGAGCGCGTGCGGGCGCTCGACTTCATCGACGCGCGGGGGCTCGTCGACGAGTTCGCGCGCGCGATCCGTCAGGAGCTCGACTACCGCCTCGAGGCGCGCAACGCCGAGACCTTCCGCAAGAACTTCGCAGGGCATCCGCACGTCA
>DASZEE010000089.1:0-10915 GCA_035941215.1 Gaiellaceae bacterium | reverse complement strand
GCGGCCATACGTATCCGCACGTCCTGGCCGCAAGCACCCCGAACGACGGTTCGGCGGCAGTCACGATCCCGCACTTCGCGACGAGCACGGCTCGCGTGAAGGTCGAGGCCGTCGGCAACGTCTTCTTCGACGTCTCGAACGCGAACTTCACGATCACGGACACCGTCAAGCCGACGATCACCGCCTCCGTGGCGCCTCCGCCGAACGCGGCCGGCTGGCACTCGAGCAACGTCACGGTGACCCTGACGGCGACCGACGACGCGACCGGGTCGGGCATCAAGAGCATCACGTACTCGGCGACCGGCGCTCAGCCGATCGCGTCGACGACCGTGAATGCAGCGACCACGAACGTCGTCATCACCACTGACGGGATCACCACGCTGAGCTACTTCGCGACCGACAACGCGGGCAATACCAGCGACGTCGGCACGACGACCGTCAAGCTCGACAAGACGGCGCCGGAGGCGTACCTCCAGTTCGATCCGGCGAAGGAGGACGTCGCGGTCTACGGCCGCGACAGCGGATCCGGCACTTCCACGGGCCCGCTGACGCCGTCCTCGGTCCAGCGCGTGCCGACAGGCAACCGGAACCACCGTGTCGAGATCCGCACGTACGACCTGGTGGACGCCGCGGGCAACACGCTGCAGCTCGTCCACTCGACCGGGCTGATGAAGAACGACGCCGTGGCCGGAATCCAGACGCTGCAGTACAACGGCGGCGCGGTGACGCGTCCGCCTTACAACGTGATGTTCTTCGACTGGAAGGCCAAGAAGAACGGCACGCTCGACGAGCTCGAGCAGGAGTTCCTGGTCATCTCCCCGCTCCAGCGGGCGACCGCGGACTGGCGGTCGAAGGACAACCGGACGATGATCTGGAGCTACGCCGGTGGGCAGGAGCAGCGGACGACCGTCCCCGGCCTCTTCCTCCTCCGGCTCGCCACGAACAACGGCGCGCTCTCGATCGAGACGACGCCCTAGCTCGAACCGAAGGGGCCCGCTCCGGCGGGCCCCTTCCCGTCTCTACTTCGCCAGCGGGAGGGTGAAGGCGACCCGGGCTCCCCCGCCGCCGCGGTCCTCGGCCCAGATCGTGCCGCCGTGCGCGTGGACGAGCCCCTGGGCGATCGCCAGGCCGAGCCCGGCGCCTCCGCTCGCACGGGCGCGGGAGTCGTCGTCGCGCCAGAAGCGCTCGAACATCCGCTGCGCGGCGCCCGGCGCCAGCCCGGCTCCCGTGTCCTCCACGGCGACGACGACGTGATCGGAGTTGGGCTGGACGACGACCGAGACGGCGCCGTCGCTCGGGGTGTGCCGCAAGGCGTTCGTCAGCAGGTTGAGGAGCACGCGCTCCACCTTGTCGGGCGCGATGCGAACGGCCGGGTCGGAGGGATCGAGGCGCGCCTCCAGGTGGACGTTGCGAGCCCGCGCCTCGGCGTCGAGCGCGCGCAGGCAGGTCGAGACCAGGTCGCCGAGCGGTTCGTCGCGGAGGTCGAGGGTGAGGACGCCCGCATCGATCCGAGCGAGCTCGAAGAGATCCTCGATCAGCAGTGAGAGTGTCTCCAGCTGCTCGCGGATCGCCGGCAGGTACTCCTCAGGCCCGGCCAGCCCGTCCTCCAGGGCCTCGACCATGGCGCGAAGCGACGCCAGCGGCGTGCGCAGATCGTGGCTCGCCCAGGCGACGAGCTGCCTGCGGGCGTCGAACAGCTGCTCGAGATTCGTCGCCATCTCGTTGAACGAGGCGCTCAGCTCGACGAGCTCGCGCGGGCCCGACTCCGACGCGCGGGCGCTGAGGTCGCCGCGGGCAAGGCTCGCTGAAGCGCCGCGCAGGCGCTCGAGCGGCCGGAGGATCCAGCGGGAGAGCAGCACGGCTCCGGCCAACGCGAACACGGCAGAGGCGATCGCGATCGCGAGGATCTCCGCGTCGTGCATGTCGAACATCACGAGCCCCGACGCGATCACGACGCCGAGCGGAAGGCAGACGGCGAGCAGCGCGAGCGCGCCGAGCTGGAGTCGCAGCGTCGGCAGGAACCTGACGACCAGGACCGCACCGAGGCACCCGGCCAGGACGCCGGCGGCGAGAGCGACGGCGAAGGCGATCATGCGCGGAGCCGGTAGCCGACGCCCCAGACGGTCTCGAGGAGCTGCGGCCTTGAGGCGTCCACCTCGAGCTTCTCGCGGAGCCGGCGAACATGGACGGTCACGGTTCCCGTGTCCAGCGCGGCTGCGTAGCCCCAGACGCGGGCCATCAGCTGGTCGCGGGAGAAGACGCGGTTGGGATTGGAGGCGAGGAACCAGAGCAGGTCGAATTCCCTGCCGGTCAGGCGGAGCAGCTCGCCGCCGCGCCACGCCTCGCGGCGCCCGGCGTCCACCAGCAGCGGGCCGGCCTCGACCCGCTGGGGCGGCGGAGTGGCCGGCTGCGCGCGCCGCAGCACCGCCCGCACACGGGTCGCGAGCTCTCTCGGCGAGAACGGCTTCGTCACGTAGTCGTCCGCGCCGAGCTCCAGGCCGACGATGCGATCCGTCTCCTCGCCGCGAGCGGTGAGCAGGATCACCGGCAGGTCCGAGGTCGAGCGGATCCAGCGGCAGAGCGCGAGCCCGTCCGTCTTGCCCGGAAGCATCACATCGAGGACGACCAGGCTCGGCGCCTCCCGCTCGATCAGCCCGCGGGCCTCGTCGCCGTCACCCGCCTCGACGATCCTGTGGCCGTCGCGCGCGAGATACCGCGTGACCACGTCACGAACGATCGGCTCGTCGTCGACGACCAGGACGGTTGCCATACGCACAGAGTGTGCCTCGCCGCAGCCGGCCGATCGTCTCCAGCCCATTACGCGTTCCTTAATTCCGCGTCGGAGACGCCGCGTGGAAACGTCGTTCGGGAGATCCGAGTTCTCCAAATCGTAAGCGCGGTCGCTACGACGCAGACCTAGCGTGGCCGGGGTCCGCAAACGAAGGGGGATCCATGAGATCGAGGCTCATCTACGTGCTCGCCGCCGCGCTCACCGCGCTCTTCACCGCCGGGGCCGTCTCGGCCGACGACGGGCGAGGGCGCGACGACGACCGGCGCCGCGACCGCGCCGTGTTCGTCCAGACCAACGAGCTCGACGGCAACCGGATCGTCGTCTTCCAGCGTCACGGAGACGGCCGGCTGACCGAGGAAGACACCTACAAGACCGGCGGCAACGGCGGCAACGTCGCACCCGGCACCGCGTCGGACCGGCTGGGCTCGCAGGGCTCGCTCGTGTACGACGAGCGGCACCGGCTGCTCTTCGCCGTGAACGCCGGCAGCGACTCGATCTCGGTGTTCCGCGTGCACGGGACGCGGCTCCAGCTGACGGACGTCGACCCGTCCGGCGGCGACTTCCCGGCGAGCATCGCGGTCCACGACGACCTGGTGTACGTGCTGAACGCCGGTGGAACCGGGATCGTCCAGGGCTTCGAGATCCGCGGCAACCGCGTCCGCGCGCTCGAGGGCTCGGCGCGCTCGCTCGGACTGGCGAACACCGACCCGCCGAACTTCCTCACCTCCCCCGGCCAAGTGGGCTTCACGCCGGACGGGCGGCAGCTGATCGTGACGACGAAGGCGAGCGGCAGCACGATCGACGTCTTCCGGGTGGGGCGCGACGGACGGCTGTCCGAGACGGCGGTCGAGAACCCGTCGGCGACGCCGGTGCCGTTCGCGTTCACGTTCGATCGGGCCGGCCGGCTCGTCTCGGGCGAGGCCGCGACGAGCTCGGTGACGACGTACACGATCAACCTCAACGGGACGCTCGCGAACCCGCAGTCCCAGAGCGACAACCAGGTCGCGCTGTGCTGGATCGTCGAGGCCCGCGGCTTCTTCTACGTCTCGAACACCGGCAGCAACAACCTCAGCGGCTACCGGATCGACGGCAGCGGACGGCCGACGCTGATCGGCCCGACGGGCGTCGTCGCGACGACCGGCGAGGGCCCGATCGACCTGGCCACCGCGGCAGGCGGCCGGTTCCTCTACGCCCAGACGGGCACGGCCGGAACCGTCGAGGAGTTCCGCGTCAACGACGACGGCACGCTCATGCGGCTCGGAACCGTCGCCGGCCTGCCGGTCGGCCAGGAAGGCATCGCCGCGAGCTGACTCACGTGCACGGAGGGTCGCAGCGGTTGCTGCGGCCCTCCGGTGCGTCTACAGGCTCGGAGCGTCGGAGCCGTCGGAGTCACCGCCGGAGCCGCCCGAGCCGCCGCCCGAACCGCCGCGATCCTTCGGGCAGTCCTCACGACGCGGAGCCTGGTCGTCGTCATCGCTCTGGATGAGCGACGGGGCTCCGCCCGGGGAGTCGCCGGACGACGACCCTCCGGCAGCGAACGCGCCGCTCGCCCAAAGCGTCAGGGCGACGGCGACGGCGGCTGCGACCGCCAGCAGCGGGCGAAGGTCGAGCGTGCGTGCGTTCTCCTCCATCTGTTACCTCCTCTCGGGTTGCGAGGTCACGGGATGCGACCGAACCAGAGCGCGGAGAAGCCCGCGCCGAGCAGCAGGAACACGGCGCCGATGCCGGCGAAGACGGCGGTCAGCTCGCGCTCCTCGTCCTCGTACGAGACCTGGGAGCCAATCTCCCGGTAGACCTCGTCGAGGTCTGCCTCGGTCGGCGCCTCGAAGAAGCGCCCGCCGGTCTCCTCGGCCACCCGCCTCAGCGTGTCGGGGTCGGGCGGCACGTTGTACGTCTGCGTGACGCCGAAGTCGTTCGTGATCTCGACGGTCCCATCCGGCGTGCCGAAGGCGATCGTGTAGATCGGGACTCCCGCCTCCTTGGCCTCGTCGAGGACGTCGAGCGGCTCGCGTCCGACCGAGTTCGCGCCGTCAGAGAGCAGGAGGATCGCGAAGAGCGGCTTGCCGCCCGAGAGCTCTTCCGCCTCCTCCGGGTCGGGAGCAAGCGCGACCGACTCGACGATCGCATCGCCGAGCGCGGTTCCGACGTCGCCGTCGATCCGGTCGAGCGCGTCGCGGACGGCGTCCCGGTCGTCGGTGGGCTCCTCGAGGACGGAGACGATGCTTGAGAACGAGACGAGCCCCACGCGGAAGCGGTCCGGCACCTTGTCCAGGAAGGACGCCGACGCCGACTTGGCCGCCTCCAGTCGGGTCGGCGGGACGTCGGTCGCCGTCATCGAGGCGGAGCTGTCCATGGTGAGGAGGACGGTCGCGTCGTCCCGCGGCACGGCCACGACGGTCTGCGGGCGCGCCAGCGCGACGATCAGCGCGGCCAGCGCCGCGAGCACGAGGAGCGCCGGCAGGTGGCGCCGGCGCCCGGGCGAGGCGTCCACCACGTTGGCGAGCAGGTCGAGGTTGGTGAACCGGGCCGCGTACTTGATCCGGCGCCGCTGGACGAGCCAGTAGGCGACCAGCAGAAGCGGGATGAGGAGCAGGCCCCAGAGCAGGAACGGTGTCGCGAAGCTCATCGCCGCCGCCTTTCGCGCCCCACGAAGCCGGCGAACGGGCGCAGCCAGTCCCCGGAGGTCGACAGAGCGATGTGTGGGACTCCGAGCGACGCGAGCTCACGCTCGAGACCCGCCCGCTCGTCGGCGGCGGCGTCGGCGAAGCGCTCGCGCAGCTTCCGCTTGGCCGTGTCCACGTGGAGCTTGCGGCCGGTCTCGGGGTCGACGAGCCAGATGTGCCCGACGTTCGGAAGCTCCTGCTCCCGCGGGTCGCGGATCTCGACAGCGACGACGGCGTGCTTGGCGGCGAGCCTGAGCAGCGGCGTCCGCCAGTCGCGCGGGCCGCGGAAGTCGGAGACGACAACGGCGAGCGAGCGCTGGCGCGCGACCCGGGCGACCTGCGTCAGCGCGGTGCCGATCGATGTCGGCCCGACGCGCTCGGTCTCCGGCTCTCGCCGGACCGCCAGGAGAACGCCGAGGAGGCCGACCCGTCCCTGGCGCGGCCGCAGCAGCACGGACTCGTTCCCGCCGAAGGTCGAGACGCCGATCCGGTTCCCGCGCCGCGACGCCAGATGCCCCAGCGCGACCGCGACGCCCTCGGCGACGTCCCACTTGCGGCGGTCGGCGGTGCCGAACCTCATCGACGGGGAGACGTCGAGCAGCACCCAGGACGTGAGCGCCCGCTCGGCGACGTCCACCCGTACCTGCACCACCCCCGAACGGGCCGTCGCGTTCCAGTCGATCCGGCGCACGTCGTCGCCCGGCTCCCACTCCCGGATCTGCGCGAGCTCCGTGCCGATGCCGAGCGCCGCCGTTCGGTGCTCTCCGGCCAGGAGGCCGTCGATGCGCCGCCCGATCTTCAGGTCGAGCGCGCGAAGAAGAGCCTCAGGCAGCGCCCCGGGGCCCGGACGGTCGGGCGTGCG
Source organism: Gaiellaceae bacterium (assembly GCA_035941215.1). Classification (GTDB taxonomy): domain Bacteria; phylum Actinomycetota; class Thermoleophilia; order Gaiellales; family Gaiellaceae; genus JACDAN01. Next base: position 4,599 of record DASZEE010000089.1, on the reverse strand, counting down.
CTCGTTGCTGAGCGCTACGGCGGTCATGCCGCCTGCTCGGCCAGGTCGATCTCCGGCACCGGCACGACGTCGAGGACAGAGGCGACGATCGAATCCGCGCCGACCTCGGCGGCCAGCGCCTCGTAGCTGAGGACGATGCGGTGGTGGAGCGCATCCGTCGCGAGCTCGCGGACGTCCTGCGGGAGGACGTAGTCACGCCCGCGGATCAGCGCCAGCGCACGGGAGGCCGTCATCAGCGAGATCGGCCCGCGCGGGCTCGCGCCGAAGGCGACGTACGCCTTCAGGTCGGGGAGGCCGACGGCCTCGGGATCGCGCGTCGCCGTCGCGATCCGCACGGCGTAGCGCGAGAGCGCGGGATCGACGTAGACGTTCCGGACCGCCTCGCGGAGCGACATGAGCGCGTCCAGGTCGAGGATCTGGCGCACCTCGGCGAGGCCGGCGAGCGAGCGCTCGACGACGGTGAGCTCGTCCTCCGCCTCGGGGTAGCCGACGACGACCTTGAGCATGAACCGGTCGACCTGCGCCTCGGGTAGCGGGTAGGTGCCCTCGGACTCAATCGGGTTCTGCGTCGCCATCACGAGGAACGGGCTCGGCGCCGCGAACGACTCCTTGCCGATGGTGACCTGGCGCTCCTGCATGACCTCGAGCAGCGCCGACTGCACCTTCGCCGGCGCGCGGTTGATCTCGTCGGCGAGGAGGAAGTTGCAAAAGACCGGCCCGAGCTCGACGTCGAAGTCACCGTCCTTCGGGCGGTAGATCCGGGTGCCGACGAGGTCGCTCGGCATCAGGTCGGGCGTGAACTGGATCCGGTTGAACGTCCCGCCTAGGACCTGCGCCGTCGTCTTGATCGTCAGCGTCTTCGCCAGGCCGGGCACGCCCTCGATGAGGAGATGGCCGTCCGCGAGGAGGCAGACGAGCACCCGCTCGAGCATCGTGTCCTGGCCGGCGATGACGCGCTTGATCTCGAACAACGCGCGCTCGAGCTCGTCCTGGCTCTGCGCGGACGCATGCGGCTCTTCCATGGTCGGTCTCCTCCTGAGGGGTGTTTGGCTGCCCCGCCAGGAAACCGGTCGCGCCTAAGGACAGGCTGAACCGTTCTTAAGAATTCGATGAGAGAGGCTCGTCGAGCAGCGGGTCGTGGAGTGTGGTCCGATACGCGCCGTGATCGTCCGCCTGCTCATCATCGCCGCCGTGCTGCTGTTCCTGATCCTCTGGGTGCGGGCGCTGATGGACCTCTTCGGTCGCCGGCCCGACCTGGGCGGCGGCGCGAAGGTCGCGTGGGCGATCGGGATGCTCGTGTTCCCGTTCCTCGGGCTGCTCGTCTACACGATGCTCCGTCCGGCCGACGCCACGATTGCGCGGAACGCGCGGCGCTAGACGCTAGGCACGTTCGACGCCGACCGTGACCTGGCCGGTTGCCAGGTCGCTGCCGACGTCGGTCGAGACGACCGTCGAGCCGCCGCTCTGGCCGAAGATCCCATCCGACGTGTTCGGAACGTCGGCGGGCCCGCGGGAGGAGTAGGGCTCCGAGGAATAGACGCGGTCGAGCGTCGCGTCGTCGAAGAACAGCTGCCCCGTCCACGTCTGCCCGCCCTGGATCACCTTCAGGTGGATGTGGACGGCCCGGCCCGAGTACCAGCCGGGGAAGATCGTGCGGAAGGTGGCGGTGCCGGTGCCGTCGGCGACCTGGACGCCGCGCAGGAAGGTCCCGTCGTCGCCGTCAACGCCGGAGTACACGCCCTCGGCGTCGCAGTGCCACACGTCGACGATCGCGTCCTCGACAGGCTCGCAGGACTCGGCGTCGACGACCTTGACGGCGAGGTCGTAGGCCAGTCCCGGCCGGCCCTCGGTGATGTCGCGGCGCATGAGGTCGAGGTCGAGGTAGTACGGACCCTCGGTCAGCTCAGGCGTCAGGACGCAGTCGGGGCTCGCCGTGCCGGTCGTCGTCCCGCCGGTCGTCGTCCCGGCGGTCGTCGTGGTTCCGGCAGCCGAGTCGGACGAGTCGTCGTCCGCACAGCCGGGAAGGACGAGCGCAAGTCCGACGCCGCCGATCCAGCCGAGCGCGCGCCTGCGGGTGACGCGAGGTTCCTGTGACATGGGCGTCAGACTGTCAGCCCTTCCTGAGAACCGCCTATGAGTTGACGCGTTCGGACCCGATCGCGTCGTCCGATTCGATCGACGCAATGACCGCGAACACGACCGAAGTCACGGGGACGGCAAGGTACGCGCCGAGGATGCCGAACAGCGAGGCGCCGGCGGCCACGGCGAGCAGGATCACCGCAGGATGGAGGTCGACGGTCCGGCTCTGGATGATCGGCTGCAGGAAGGTTCCCTCGAAGAACTGCACGGCCACGACGAGCGCAAGCGCCGCGAGGCCGATCTCCCAGCCCTCGTCCGCAAAGGCAACCAGAACCGCGACGAGGCCGGAGACGAAGGCGCCGAGGAAAGGCACGAAGGCGCCCAAAAAGACGAGCACCGCGAGCGCGAACGCAAGCGGGACACCCAGGAGCCAGAGCCCGATCCCGATGAGCGTGGCGTCGATGGCGGCGATCATCACCGTCCCGCGGACGAAGCCGCCCAGGACGCGCCAGGCGTTGCGCCCCGCACGGTCTACCGCCGGCCTCGACTCGGGCGCGAACCGCCGCAGCACCCAGGCCCACAACGCGGCACCGTCACGAAGGACGAAGTAGAGGATCGTCACGGCCAATACAAGCCCCGCGAGCAGGCCGATGCCGGCCTGCACACCGGAGGCGAGGTACCCCGACGCCTGGCGCCAGGAGTCCGCGAGCGACGACTCCAGATCCTGCGAGCGGTCCAGCGACAGGTTGAACGGCTCTCCCTCGAGCCAGTCGGTGATGTCGTCGACCGCTTGCGTCAGCGAGTCCGCGAGCTCGTCGTACTGTGCGAGCACCGAGGTGGTGACGACCGCCACCAGCCCGGCCACGACGACGAACCCGATCAGGAGCGCAAAGCCGGCCGCCGGACGCTCGAGCCGGTACCGCCGAAACTGACCGACGATCGGAGCGAGCGCCGGTGCGATGGTCAGCGCAACCATCACCGGCAGGACGATCACCCGGAGGTACCAGAGCACCCCGAGCACCGCCACGGCCGCCGCGGCGCAGACGAGGAGCCGCCACGACCACGCCGCAGCCCGTTCCAGGTTGGCCGGCACCGGCGGGACGTTCACGACGCCCTTGTATCGCAGGACCGTCCCGGTCTGCTGAGATCACTCCATGCATTTCGGAGCCGAAGACAGCCTGGTCCTCCTTGGGCTGCTCGCCGCGGGGGCCGCGCTGCTCGCAATCGCGCAGATCATCCGAATCCCGTACCCGATCCTGCTCGTGCTCGGTGGCCTGGCGCTCGGCTTCGTTCCCGGAATGCCGTCGATCGAGCTCTCCCCCGACCTCGTGCTGGTTGCGTTCCTCCCGCCGCTCCTCTACGGCGCAGCGTTCTTCACGCCGCTGCGGGAGCTGCGCGCGAACGCGGGGTCGATCTCGCTCCTCGCCGTCGGGCTCGTGCTGGCCACGACGGTTGCGGTCGCGGTCGTCGCCCACTCGGTCATCCCGGGGCTGACCTGGCCGACGGCCTTCGTGCTCGGCGCGATCGTCTCACCGACCGACCCGACCGCGGCGACTGCGATCGCCCAGCGACTCGGGCTGCCGCGCAGGCTGACCGCGCTTATCGAGGGCGAGAGCCTCGTGAACGACGGCACCGCCCTGGTCGTCTACCGCGTTGCCGTCGTCGCCGTGGTCACGGGGAGCTTCTCGCTCGTCTCCGCGTCCGGGGAGTTCGTCCTGAACGTCGTCGGCGGCATCCTCGTCGGGCTGGCGGCCGGCGTCGTGATTCGGGAGGTTCGCCGGCGGCTCGACAACCCGCCGGTCGAGATCACGATCTCGATCCTGAGCGGCTTCTTCGCGTACCTCCCCGCCCATGCGCTGGACGTCTCCGGTGTTCTCGCTGCGGTCACCGTGGGGATCTACATGGGCTGGCACACGCCCGAGCTGACGACGTCGCAGACGCGGCTCCAGGGCCAGGCCGTCTGGGAGATCGTCTTCCTCGTCCTGAACTCGGTGCTCTTCGCGCTCGTCGGCCTCCAGTTGCCGGCGATCCTCGACGAACTCTCGGCCGCGCGCACGACGCAGGAGCTGATCGGCTACGCGGCGCTGGTGACCGCCGTCGTCGTGCTGGTCCGCTTCGCCTGGGTGGCCGTCGGCGCGTACACGCCTCGCATGACTCGCATGGGCGTTGGCGCGCCGTGGAAGGGAGCCCTCGTCCTCTCGTGGTCCGGGATGCGCGGCGCGGTCTCGCTCGCAGCGGCTCTCGCGCTGCCGCTGACCACCGATGCCGGAACTGCGTTCCCGAACCGCGACCTGATCGTCTTCCTGACCTTCGCGGTCATCCTCGGGACGCTCGTCGTGCAGGGCCTGACCCTGCCCGCCCTGATCCGGTGGCTCGAACTCGAGGACGACGGGCTCGCCGCGAAGGAGGAGGCGAAGGCGCGGATCCGTGCCGCAGAGGCTGCGCTCGCACGCCTCGACGAGCTGGTCGACGAGGACTGGGTCCGCGCGGACACGGTGGAGCGCCTGCGCGGGCTCTACG
>DASZEE010000088.1:0-14418 GCA_035941215.1 Gaiellaceae bacterium | reverse complement strand
GGCGAGACCCGGATCGAGGGCTTCGGACGCTCGGCGGACACCGAGTCGACCGTGGACGCGATGCGGGCGCTCGGCGTGGAGGTCGTCGATGAAGAGGTCGACGTCCTGACCGTGCGAGGCGTCGGGCTGCGCGGCCTGCGTCCGCCGGCTGAGCCGATCGACTGCGGCAATGCCGGGACGCTGCTCAAGCTCCTGATGGGTCTCCTGGCCGGGCAGGAGGGCGAGTTCGTCCTCTCGGGGGACGAGTCCCTTCGGGGCAGGCCGGTCGAGGATCTGGCGGAAGCGCTCCGCGACATGGGCGCGCGGATCGAGACGACGGACGGGAAGCCGCCGGTGCGCATCGAGGGAGGCGAGCTTCGGGCCGCCGACCATCGTCCGTCCCGCGCCAGCGCGCAGACGAAGTCGGCTCTGCTCCTGGCCGGGCTGCAGGCCGCGGGCGGGCGGACCGTCGTCCACGAGCCGTACTTCACGCGTGACCACACCGAGACGATGCTGCGGGCGGCGGGAGCGCCGGTTCGGCGTTCGGGTCGTTCGGCGTCGGTCGCGAAGGTGGAGTCGCTGCGGCTTGACGAAGTGCAGGTTCCCGGCGACATCTCGTCCGCGGCGCCGTTCCTGGCGGCGGCGACGCTCGTCCCGGGTTCGGAGCTCTCGATCCACGGGGTCGGGGCGAACCCCTTTCGGACGGGGCTCGTAGACGTGCTTGTCCGGATGGGCGCGCGGATTGCGCTCTTCGACAGGCGCCGGGTGGGCGGTGAGGCGGTCACCGATCTGGAGGCACGCGCGGCCGCGCTGACAGCGACGACGGTGCGGAAGGCGGAGGTGCCGCGGATGATCGACGAGCTGCCGCTGTTTGCCCTCGCGGCCGGGATGGCCCGAGGGGAGAGCATCGTCCGCGGCGCCGCCCAGTTGCGCGAAAAGGAGACAGACCGCATCGAAACCGTGACAAATGTGCTCCGATCCCTTGGCGTGAGGGTCACGGCGAGCGATGATGGCTTCAGGGTGAGGGGGGTCCCCACCCGCCCTAAGGGTGGGGGTCCGGTTTCGAGCGGCGGCGACCACCGGATCGCGATGCTGGCCGCCGTCGCCGGGCTTGCGTCGCGCGAAGGCGTCGAGATCCAGGACCCCGAGAGCGTCGCAGTAAGCTTCCCCGGATTCTTCGACCTGCTCGAGTCGGTGACCCAGCGATGATCGTGGCAATCGACGGGCCCGCCGGAGCCGGGAAGAGCACCGTCGCCCGCCGGCTGGCCGAGCGACTCGGCTTCCGGTATCTGGACACGGGCGCGATGTACCGGGCCGTGACCTGGCTCGCGCTCCAGCGTGCTCTCGATCTCGAGGACGGCCCGGGCCTCGGCGTGCTCGCGGAAGGGCATCCGGTCGACCTCGACGAGGAGGGCTCGGTCCGGATCGCGGACACGGACGTCACGGTCGAGATCCGCCAGGCGGAGATCGACCGGCTCGTCCCGGTCGTCGCCCGCCACCCTGACGTCAGAGCGGTCATGCGGCGCCGCCAGCGGGAGCTCGCGGAGCTCGGCAACGCCGTCATAGAGGGACGTGACATCGGGACGGTCGTAGCGCCGGACGCCGACGTGAAGGTCTATCTCAACGCCGACCAGAACATCCGCGCGGAGCGCCGGCAGGCCGAGCGGCCGGACATCGGCGGTGACGCGCTCGCGACGGATCTCCGGCTCCGCGACGAGAGCGACGCGGCTCGGATGCAGCCCGCCGAGGACGCCGACCTCATCGACACCACCCACCTCGACGTCGAGGACGTGGTCGACCGGATCGAGCTCCTCGTCCGGGCGCGGGTCGCATGAGCCGGAACGGCGCCGTCTGGGCCGCCGGCCAGGCCACGATCGGCACGGCGGTGCGCGCCCTGGCGCCGCTTCGCGTCTACGGCGCCGAGCGCGTGCCTGAGGACGGGGGCGTCGTGCTCGTCTTCAACCACTTCTCGTGGCTCGACCCACCGGCGTTCGGAGCGGCGAGCCCGCGGCAGCTCTACTTCCTGGCGAAGTCCGAGCTCCACGAAGTCCCGGTCATCGGCCCGCTCATCAAGGCCTTCGGCACCTATTCGGTCCGCCGCGGCGAGTCCGACCGCGAGGCCGTTCGGGAAATGCGCCGCTGCGTGCACGAGGGCAATGCCCTGGGGGTGTTCGCCGAAGGGACGCGACAGCTCTCGGGTGTTCCCGGCGACGTGAAGCCGGGCGCGGCGATGGTCGCGCTCAACGAGCAGGTGCCCGTCGTCTGCGCGGCCATCCACGGCAGCCAGCACTGGCGGCCGGGCAACTTCCACCCGGTCTCGGTCGCCTGGGGCCGGCCGTTCGCCTTCGACGGCCTGAAGGCGAACGGGAAGGGCTACCGCGAGGCGTCGGTCGAGCTCCAGCGCCGGATCCACGAGCTGTGGCGGTTCCTCGTCGACGTCCACGCCCTCGGCCGGCCGCGCCACGCCGCGCCGCCGGCGTGAGCGAGCTCGCCGGGACGGCGGCGATCATCGGCTTTCCCAACGTCGGCAAGTCGACGCTCGTCAACCGGCTGACGGCGACTCGCACGGCAGTCGTCCACGAGGAGCCCGGCGTGACCCGCGACCGCAAGGACATCGTCTGCGAGTGGAGCGGGCGCCGGTTCATCCTCATCGACACGGGCGGCGTCGACCTCGCGGACAAGTCCGAGATCACACGGCAGATCGCGGAGCAGGCGCGCACGGCGATCGACGAGGCCGACCTCGTGCTCTTCGTCGTCGACGCGCAGGCGGGAGTGACGCCGGGCGACGAGGAGGTCGCCGAGCTGCTGCGGCGCTCCGGCCGCCCCGTGATCCTGATCGCGAACAAGCTCGACGACCCGACCCGGACCGACCAGATCCACGAATTCCACCGGCTCGGCCTCGGCGAGCCGTTCCCGATCTCAGGGCTGCACGGCCACGGGACGGGCGACCTGCTCGACACGATCCTCGAGCGCCTCCCGGGCGCCTCGAAGCGGCCGGAGATCCCGGAGGATGCGATCCGCGTTGCGATCCTCGGCCGGCCGAACGTCGGCAAGTCGAGCCTGCTCAACGTGCTCGTCGGTGAGGAGCGCGTGATCGTCTCCGAGGTTCCCGGTACCACGCGCGACTCGATCGACACGATCGTCCAGCGGGGCGACCGCACGTTCGTCTTCGTCGACACGGCGGGGATCCGGCGCAAGCGCCACCAGCGCCAGGGCATCGAGTATTACTCGGAGCTCCGCGCGCTCCAGGCGGCCGAGCGGGCGGACGTTGCGCTCGTCCTGATCGACACCTCCGAAGGACTGGTCGATCAGGACCTTGCCGTCGCGGACATCGCCCGCAAGGCGCAGTGCGCAACCCTGGTCGTCCTATCGAAGTGGGACATCACCACGATCGGGATCGAGGACGTTCGAGACCGGCTCGAGGCCCGTCTGCGCCAGCGCCCGCCGGTGGTGACCGTCTCGGCCAAGACCGGGCGCGGCATCCAGCGGCTCTTCGACCGGATCGAGGGGCTGTTCGAGACGTACACGGCGAAGATCTCGACGGGCGAGCTGAACCGGTTCCTCCAGGAGCTGCGCGAACAGCGCGAGCCCCCATCGAAGCGCGGCAAGCGCCTCAACCTGCTCTACGGCACGCAAACGAGCGTTCGTCCGCCGCGGTTCCGCTCGTTCGTCAACGACCCGGGCCTGATCACGAGGGACTACGCGTACTGGGTCGAGAACAAGCTCCGCGAGCGCTTCGAGCTTCAGGGGATCCCCGTGTCCATCGACTTCGTGAGGCGCACGTGAAGGTCGCGGTCATCGGCGCCGGCGCGTGGGGCACCGTCTTCAGCGGTGTGCTCCGCGACCGCAACCACGACGTCGAGATCCTCGGTCGCGACCGCGACAACGGGGTCATCGAGGACGCCGAACTGGTCGTCGTCGCTGTTCCCAGCCGATCCTTCGGCGAGGTCGTCAAGGACCTCCCGGGAAGCTCGCCGGTCCTGAGCCTGACGAAGGGGCTCGATCCCGCGACGGGTGGGCGGCTCACGGCGCTCGTTAGAAACCGCCCGGTCGCCGTGCTGTCCGGGCCGAACATCGCGGCCGAGATCGCCAAGGGGCTCCCGACCGCCGCCGTCGTGGCGAGCCAGGACCACGAGCTCGCCGTCGAGCTCCAGCATGCGATCAACTCGTCGACGTTCCGCGTCTACGTGAACAACGACCCGGCCGGCGTCGAGCTGGCGGCCGCCGCGAAGAACGTGATCGCACTCGCCGCCGGGGCAATGGACGGCCTCGGCCTCGGCAGCAACGCGAAGGCCGCGCTGATCACCCTCGGGCTCGCGGACATGCGGACGCTGGGCATGGCCACCGGCGCGAAGTCGGAGACATTCGCCGGCCTGGCCGGCACCGGCGACCTCCTCACCACCTGCTGGAGCCGACACAGCCGGAACCGCCGAGCCGGCGCGCTGATGGCGCGCGGCGCCACCGCGGCCGACGCCGTCCGCAAAGTCGGAACCGTGGAAGGGCTCACGACCGCGCCGATCCTGGACGACCTCGCGACGACGATCGGGATCGACCTTCCGATCACGCGCGCCGTTCGCGAGGTGCTCGACGGCCGCCAGATCGGCGACGTGCTCGCCGAGTTCATGAGCCGTCCCCCGACCGGGGAGTAACGATCGCCGCCCGCGGGAATACGATGCGCACGATGCGCGTCGTCTGGGCCGTCCTCGTCTCGATGCTCGTGCTCGTCGCCGCCGGGTGCGGCAGCGAGGACGTCGGCGCGGGCGAGGCCAGCGCTGCAGAGCTTGTCAAGGCAGGCGCGCTCGTGTACTGGGAGATCCAGAGCGAACCCGACTCCGACCAGTGGAAGCAGGCGGAGGAACTCGTCCGGCGCTTCCCCGACGGCGAGAAGTGGCTCGCCGAGCTGAAGAAGGAGCTGGAGAGCGACAGCAAGGTCACGTGGGAGGAGGTCAGCTCCACGCTCGGGGGTCGAACCGCGGTCGTCGTCTACGCGGAGTCGCTCGTCGACGTGCAGGTCGTCGGCCTGCTCAAGCCCGACGACATCGACAAGGCGATGAACCTCATCGAGCGCATCAACCAGGAAGAGCCGGATGATCCACTGGTCGCGCGGAAGGTCGACGACTGGGTCGTGGTTTCGGACAAGGAAGCGTCGATCGACGCGGCGCTGAAGGGCGAAGGCCAAGCCCTCTCAGACGTCGAGACGTTCACGGACGGCATGGCCGAGCTGCCCGAGGACTCGCTCACACGCGTGTACGTGGACGTCGCCGCCGCGCTGAAGACGTTCGGCCAGGCCGACCCCGAGGGCGCGCAGGCGTTCCGCATGCTCGGCCTCAACCAGATCGACTTCGCCGGAGCCTGGGCGAAGGCGCAGGACGACGGCGCAGAGCTCGCCGGCGCGCTGCGCGGCGAGGGAGCCGACAAGCTTCTCGGCGCGGCGGACGCGTACAGCTCCGAACTGCTCGACCTGGTTCCTGCCGACGCTTTTGCCTTCTTCAGCTTCCAGGGCGAGGGCGCGACCGCGCAGTTCGAGGCGCTGGACGACAACCCGTTGTACGCGATGCCGCTGCGCGAGTTCGAGCGCGAGGCCGGGGTGAAGCTCACCGACATCGTCCGCCTGTTCCAGGGCGAGGTCGCCTTCTATGCGGCTCCCGGCGCACCGATCCCGGAGCTGACGCTGCTGCTCGACGCCGACGACCCGGCGCAGGCGCGCGAGTCGGCCGAGCGGATCCTCCGGTCGCTCACCGAGCGGATCGGCGGTGAGGTGACCGAGGACGGCGACGTCACGACCGCCGTCTTCCCGGGCGTGTCGATCAACCTCGGGACCGCCGAGGGCACCGTGGTCGTCTCGACGACGAAGGACGCGATCGCCGGTCTGGGCAAGTCCGGGGAGAAGCTCGCCGACACCGAGCGGTACAAGGACGCGCTCGAGGCCGCAGGTGCTCCCGCCCAGTACACGGGGCTCCTCTGGGTCGACCTCCAGGAGACGATCGACCTGATCATGGGCTACGCGGCCTCCTCCGGCGAAACCGTGCCGCCGGAGATCTCGCGCAACTTCGAGCCGCTCCGGTCGGTGGTTGCGTTCGGTGAGAAGGACGGCGATCTCAGCAAGTCGCTCGTCTTCGTCGGAATCGAGTAGGTAGGTTTCGGCAGCCGATGGCTGCGCGCGAGTTCCTCTTCACGTCCGAGTCGGTCACCGAGGGCCACCCGGACAAGATCGCCGACCAGGTCTCGGACACCGTCCTCGACGCGGTGCTGAAGGACGACCCCGCCGGGCGTGTCGCGTGCGAGACCCTGATCACCACCGGCCTCGTCGTCGTCGCGGGGGAGATCTCCACCGAGACCTACGTCGACATCCCGGCGCTCGTCCGCGGCCGGATCTCGGAGATCGGCTACACGCACTCGGAGTGGGGGTTCGACGCGAACACCTGCGGCGTCGTCGTCGCGATCGACGAGCAATCGCCTGACATCGCGCTGGGCGTCGACAAGTCGTACGAGGTCCAGCACGACCCGGGCGACGACGACCCCATCGACCAGGTCGGCGCCGGTGACCAGGGGATGATGTTCGGCTACGCGTCCAACGAGACGCAGGAGCTGATGCCGCTTCCGATCATGCTCGCGCACAAGATCGCGCGGCGGCTGGCGGGCGTCCGGAAGTCCGAGCAGCTGAAGTACCTGCGGCCGGACGGCAAGGCGCAGGTGACAGTGCGGTACGAGGTGGACGAGCACGGGCACCAGACGCCGGTCGAGATCGTGCGGCTGCTCGTCTCGACGCAGCACGCCGAAAACGTCGATCCCGACACGATCAAGGAGGACGTCGTCGAGCACGTCCTCCACCCGATCCTCGACCCGCGGCTCTACGACGAGCGCAGGCTCTACGACGACCGCGACTTCGTCTACGTGAACCCGACCGGCAAGTTCGTGCTCGGCGGGCCGATGGGCGACACGGGCCTGACGGGACGCAAGATCATCGTCGACACCTACGGCGGGGCGGCGCGGCACGGCGGCGGCGCCTTCTCGGGCAAGGATCCGACCAAGGTCGACCGCTCGGCGGCCTACGCGGCGCGGTACGTGGCGAAGAACGTCGTCGCCGCGGAGCTCGCCGACCGCTGCGAGGTGAACGTGGCATACGCGATCGGCGTCGCGCACCCCGTCTCCGTCGCCGTGCGGACGTTCGACACGGAGAAGATCCCCGTCGCGCGCATCGAGGAGCTCGTCAACGAGCACTTCGACCTGCGGCCCGGTGCGATCATCCGCGACCTCGAGCTCGGACGGCCCATCTACGCGAAGACGGCGGCGTATGGTCACTTCGGCCGCGACGACCACGACTTCACATGGGAGCGGACGGACAAGGCGGCAGCGCTGAAGGCCGCCGCCGGCCTGAGCGAGAAGGCGACCGTCTAGCGTCGGTCCAGCAGGAACGTCATGCGCGCCTGCGAACGTTGAGGCCCATGACGAAGCACGCCGCTCTCATCGCCCTCGCCAAGAACCGAGGCGAACTGGACGCCGCCGCGCTCGCGCGGTTGCTGGCTGTTACGAAGGCCTGACGAAGAGGCCTGCGGCCGCCTTCTCCGCGACCGTCTCATCGCGGCCGTTCAGCTGCACGCGAAAGCTGCCGGCGGCCGGATCCGCGGAGGTCAGCCGTAGCTCGCGACCAGGCTCGAGGCCCGTGTCGTAGAACCAGTGCAGGAGCTCGCCGTCGTGCTCGGCGAGCCGGACGATCGTCGCCGACTGTCCCTCGTCCAGCTCCGCGAGCGCCTTCAGCTCCTCGTTCTCGGCCTGCTCGAACGCGGGATCGACCGGCCAGCCGTGCGGGCAGCGCTCCGGGTTCCCGAGCTTCCGTGCCATCCGCTCGACCATGTCGTCGGAGAACGAGTCCCCGATCTCGTCCGCATGGACGTGGGCCTCGGCCGGCGTGTAGTCCATGAAGTCCGTCAACAGCCGCTCGATCAGCCGATGCTTGCGGACGACCTTCTCGGCCCGCGCGCGCCCGGTCTTCGTCAGCACGGCCTCCTTGTTCTCGCCGCGGCTGATCAGGCCCTCGCCCTCCAGCCGCTTGAGCATCTCGCCGGCCGAAGCACGCGAGACACCGAGCATCTCGGCGACCCGCGAGGCGAGCGTGGGGGAGGTCCCGCCGGTGAGCGGCTTGTACTCGCCGATCGGGAAGGCGAGGAAGTAGATCGTCTCGAGGTACTCGTCGACCGAGTGCGAGTGCGCCATGGTCGTAGCCTAACCGGGGGCTCCCGAGTCCGAAGCGGTCCGTGCGCGAAGGGCGTAGACGAGGGGTGCGGAGAGCGCGATCAGCACGAGCGCGGGCAACGCCGCGCGCGAGTACGAGGCCACCGACGTGTAGCGCCAGATCTCCGTCGCGAGCGTCTCGAAGCCGATCGGGCGCAGGAGAAGCGTCGCCGGGAGCTCCTTCATCGTGCTCAGGAAGACCAGCGCGCCGCCGGCCAGCAGGCCGGGCGTAACGAGCGGCGCCGTGACCCGGACGAAGACGTCGGCGGGCCGGCGACCGAGCGCGCGCCCGGCTTCCTCGAGCCGTGGGCTGACCCGCTGGAGCGCGGCTTCCGAGCCCGCGAGCGCCTGTGGGAAGAAGCGCACGACGTAGGCGAAGACGAGCAGCGCAAGGGTCTGGTAGACGGGCGTCGCGTAGTTCGCCGCGAAGAAGACGAGCGACAGCGCGATCACGATTCCGGGGAGCGCGTTCCCCGCGTACGACAGACGTTCGAGCGTGCGGCTGAGCGCGCTCGGGTAGCGGGCCGCGAGGATCCCGACCGGCAGCGACACGGCGACGGCAGCGCCGGCGGCAAGCAGCGAAATTCCGACCGAGTTCACAGCCGGCTCCCAGCTCCAGCCGAGCGGCTCGTCGTCCGAGAACGCGCGCCCGGCCCAGTAGCCGAGCACTGCGAGCGGGACGATGAGCGCGATCCCCACGACGCTCGTGCAGAACACGAGCGCCGGCGCCTTCCACCCGCCGAGGGCGACGGTCGGGGCAGGCCGAGGCGACCCCGAGCCGGCGCGATTCGTCCGGGCCCGCCCGCGCGCACGCAGCTCGAGCACCAGCACGAGCGCCGTGATCGCGACGAGGACCAGCGCAAGCACTGCGGCCGGCGTGCGGTCGAAGAGCGCGCGGTACTGGAGATAGACCGCGCGTGTCAGCGAGTCGTACTGCATCAGAGACACGGCTCCGAAGTCCGCCAGCGTGTACAGCGCCACGAGCAGCGCTCCGGCGGCCAGCGAAGGGCGGATGACCGGCAACGTCACACGCCGGAACGTCGTCAGCCTCGAGCGGCCCAGCCCGCGCGAGGCGTCCTCCAGCGACGGATCGAGATCCCGCAGCGCGGCCGAGGTGAGGATGAAGACGAACGGATAGGTGGCCACGGTGAGCGCGAGCCACGCTCCAGGCAGCCCGTAGATCTCCGGTACCCGCTCGACGCCGAAAGGCCCTTCGAGCAGGCGCTGGAGCAGTCCACGAGGGCCGAATGCAGCGAGGAAGACGAGTGCCGCTACGTAGCTGGGGATGACGAGCGGCAGCGCGGCGGCCGTGGCCCAGAAACCGCGCCAGGGGAGATCGGTACGGGTGGTCAGCCAGGCGAGCGGCAACCCCACCGCGAGCGCCGTCCCGGTGACGGCGGCGACCAGCACGCCCGTGTCCACGACGAGCTCGAGGAGCGCGCGCGAGAAGAGGATCTCCCACGCCCGCTCGCCTCCCTCCACGGTGCGCACGAGGAGGTAGACGAGCGGGAGCGAGATGAGCCCGACGATCGCCGCGGCGACGAGGACGAGCGGCGCCGGCGGGCGGCGGCTCACGTCGTGAAGCCGACCTCACGGAGCATCTCCAGCGTCCTCTCGAGCTCGGCGCCGAACGCGTCGAGGTCGACGTCCGGGCCCTCGAGCGAATCGAGCGCCGGAAGCCCTTCCTTGGGCTCCACGCCCTCGATCAGCGGGTACTCCGCCTCCTCCGCCTCCTCGGTGTAGAAGCGCTGTCCTTCCTCCGAGAGCAGGTATTCGACGAACTCGCGCGCTTGATCCTCGTCGTCGGTGCCGTCCACGATCGCGGCCCCGGCCACGCTCACGAGCGCCCCCGGGTCGTCGCCGTTCAGGAAGTGGTTGGCGACCGCGGCGTCGGGCTGCTCCTCCTTGACGAGATAGAGGTAGTAGTGGTTGACGAGCCCGAGCTCGATCTCGCCGGCGGCGGCCGCCTCGACGACGGGCGTGTTCTTCTCGTACGTCTTGGGATCGTTGGCGGCGAAGCCCTCGAGCCACTCCTTCGCCTGCTCGTCGCCCATGCTGAGCCGCATCGCGGTCACGAAGGCCTGGAAGGAGGCGTTCGTCGGGGCGAAGCCGATCTTGCCCTTCCAACGCGGATCAGTCAGGTCGAGCACCGAATCGGGCACCTCGTCTTCGGAGAGCGCCTCGGTGTTGTACGCGATGACGCGGACACGGCCGGAGGTGCCGACCCAGTGGCCGTCGGGGTCACGGAACCGCTCCGGCACCCGCTCGAGTACGTCGTCCGGCAGCTCCGCGAGAAGCTCCTCGCCCTCGAGCGACCCGAGCGAGCCGGGGTCCTGGGCGAAGAAGACGTCGGCCGGGCTGTTGTCTCCCTCCTCCGCAATGGTCGCGGCGAGCTCGGCGCTGTCCCCGTACCGGACTTCCGCGTCGATGCCGCTCGCCTGCTCGAACTTCTCGATCAGCGGGCCGATGAGCTCCTCCTCGCGTCCGGAGTAGATCGTCAGCTTGCCGCCGTTCGCTC
This sequence comes from Gaiellaceae bacterium, assembly GCA_035941215.1. Taxonomy (GTDB): domain Bacteria; phylum Actinomycetota; class Thermoleophilia; order Gaiellales; family Gaiellaceae; genus JACDAN01. Next base: position 3,689 of record DASZEE010000088.1, on the reverse strand, counting down.
CGCCGTTGTCGTCGTCGCTTCCGCAGCCGGCCAGAGCCGCAACGGCTAGGCCGAGCACCAGTAGATTCCGCATCGTTCTCCTTTGTGAGAGCTACCTGACAATGGCTGTAAGGCGTACCTTACAAACACTGTGAGGTGACTACCCGAAGACCGCGACGCGTCCTTCGTGCGGGACGACCGAGACGCGATCGCCGAGTGCGACGCGCTCCGTCGAGGGGCGTTGCGAGCAGACCTCGGTGCCGTCCTTCAGGCGCACCCGGTAGAAGACGTCGTGGCCGCGGAACTCGCGGCTGACGACCTCGCCGGCGCCGTCCGGGTCGGGACGCAGCTCCAGCAGCTCCGGACGGACGAGCACCTCGACGGGCGCATGTCCGTTGCCGCACTCCGTGGCGAAGCTTCCGAGCGCGGTCTCGACGTGGCCGCCGGCGGCCCGTCCGGCGATCACGTTCGCTGCGCCGACGAACTCCGCGACCCAGCGCGTCGCCGGCTGGAAGTAGATCTCCTCGGGGGCGCCGGCCTGCGCGATCGAGCCCTCGTGCATGACGGCGATGCGGTCGGCGAGGGAGAACGCCTCTTCGCGGTCGTGGGTGACGAGGACGGTCGTCACGCCGGCCGTGCGGAGGATCTCGCACAGCTCGTCGCGCATCGAGGAGCGACGCAGCGGGTCGATGTTGCTCCACGGCTCGTCGAGCAGGACGACCGCCGGCCGCGGCGCGAGGGCGCGGGCGAGCGCAACGCGCTGCTGCTGCCCGCCGGAGAGCTCGGACGGATAGCGGCCCTCGAGGCCGCTCAGTCCGACGAGGTGGAGTGCGTCGGACACTCGTGCGGCCCGGCCTTTGCGATCGAGACCGAAGCCGACGTTGTCCGAGACGGTCAGATGAGGGAAGAGCGCGTAGTCCTGGAAAACCATTCCGACGTGGCGTCGCTCGGGCGGAACCCAGGTTTCGCCCGCGACCCGCCGACCGTCGATCGCGATCGTCCCCGTATCGGGGTGCTCGAACCCCGCAATCAGGCGCAGGAGCGTCGTCTTCCCGCATCCGCTCGGCCCGAGAAGGGCGACGAACTCGCCGCGCTCGACGCAGAGGTCGGCGCCGTCGACGGCGCGTGTCGCGCCGAAGTGCTTGGAGACGCCGTGGGCGCAGACCATTCCGCAATCCATGTAAGGACAACCTTACAAAAGGGCGACAGTACGCTGCGCCGGTGCCCTACGCCTCCGTCTTCCCGCTCGTCTCGTCGAGGGCGGTGGCGCGACCATTCACCTACGAGGTGCCGCCGGACGTCGGGAAGGGCGCGGTCGTCTCCCTTCGCTTCGCGGGAGCGAAGCGGCGCGGCGTTGTCGTCGCGCTGGAGGAGAGCCCGCCCGACGGCGTGGAGGCTTCGCCGGTCGGCGAGGTCGTGGACGAGCTGCCGGGGCCGCTCGTCGATCTCGCGCTCTGGCTCGCCGACTACTACGGGTCGACGCCGGCGCGAGCGTTCGAGCTCGTCGCGCCGCCGAAGCGGAAGGCGCGAGGCGAGCGCCCGCAGCCTGCGGAGCGTGACTCGCTCGGCGGAGAGGCCGAGCCTGCGCGGCTGAGCGAGAGCCAGGATCGGGCGCTGACTCGCATCATCGGCGCGCTGGACGGAGGCGGCGGCAACTTCCTCCTCCACGGTGCGACCGGCAGCGGCAAGACGGAGGTCTACCTCCAGGCCTGCGCCGCGGCACTCGAGCGGGGGAAGGGCGCGATCGTGCTCGTGCCGGAGATCGCGCTTGCGCCGCAAACCGTCGGCCGGCTGCGCGCCCGGTTCGGCGACCGGATCGCAGTGCTGCACTCGTCGCTGACAGAGGCGGAGCGGCGCGACGAGCGCATCCGGATCGCGAGCGGCTCGGCACCGATCGTGGTCGGCGCCCGGTCGGCGGTCTTGGCGCCGCTCACGCGGCTCGGCGTCATTTGCGTCGACGAGGAGCACGACCCGTTCTACAAGCAGGAATCCGATCCGCGCTACGACGCGCGCACCGTCGCGGCGAAGCGGGCGGCGCTCGAGGGCGCCGTCGCGATCTTCGGCACCGCCACTCCCAGGCCGGAGAGCTGGGAGCGCCTGGAGCGGCTCGAGCTCGGGGGCCGGCTCGCCGGTCCGTTGCCTCCCGTTCGTGTCGTCGACCTCCGCCGCGAGGCCGGATATCCGCTCTCGGCGCCGCTCCTCGCCGAGCTCGGCGCCCTGGAGGAGAACGGGGGCAAGGCGATCCTGCTCCTCAACCGCCGCGGCGTCGCGCCCGCAATCCACTGCCGCGCTTGCGGGCAGACCCGCCGCTGCCCCAACTGCGACGTCGCGCTCGTCCTCCACGCCGACGGGCGGCTCCACTGCCACCATTGCTCGCGCGTCGAGGAGACCGGCGAGGCGTGCCCGGAGTGCGGCTCGCCGGAGCTGGCGAGGATCGGCGCCGGCACGCAGCGGCTCGAGCAGGAGCTCGCGGAGAAGGTGCCCTCGCTCGAGCGCATTCGGCTCGACGCGGACGCGGTTCGCCGGCCGGCCGAGCTGACGGCGGCGCTGCGACGTTTCGCCGAGACCGACCGGGCCGTGCTGGTCGGCACGCAGATGGTCGCCAAGGGACATCACTTCGCCGGAGTCGCGCTCGCCGCCGTGGTCGACGCGGACACCGGGCTCGGGATGCCGGACTTCCGGGCCGAGGAGCGCACGTTCCAGCTCGTCACTCAGCTGGCCGGTCGCAGCGGGCGGGACGCACCGGGCCGCGTGATCGTCCAGACCTTCCAGCCCGACGCGCGCCCGATCGTGCACGCTGCCCGCCACGACGTCACACGGTTCCTCGCCGAGGAGCTCGAGCGCCGCCGGGAGCTCGGCTACCCGCCGTTTCGCCATCTCGTCCGGGTCGTCGCCTCGGGGCCCGATTCCCGCGACCCGATGCGGCTGCTGGGCGAGATCGGCTCGGGTCTGAACGGAAGCGACGTCCTCGGCCCGGCGCCGCTCCTGCGGCTGCGCGGCCGGCATCGGGCGCAGCTCCTCGTGAAGACCGATCGCGTACGCCCGGTTGCCTCGCGGGCGGCGTCCTTGCTCTCCGCGGCCGCGCCGGCGATGAGCCGCGCCGGGGTCACTGCCGCAGTCGACGTGGACCCGCAAGGCCTCTGATTACATAAGCCCGCTGTGGAGGAGGCCGGCCAGATCAAGACTGACGAGCTCGATCCCGAGGCGGAAGCGCGCCGGCGGATCGCGCTCGGCCAGATCCGGCAGTACCCCGACCCGGTGCTGCGGATGGAGGCGCGGGAGGTCGAGGCATTCGACGGCGACCTGCGCCGCCTCGCCGAGCGCATGACGCAGCTGATGCGCGATGCGAACGGTGTCGGCCTCGCGGCGACGCAGGTCGGCGTCATCCGCCGGGTCTTCGTCTTCCAGCCGGATGCAGAGTCGGAACCGGTCGCCGTCGTGAATCCGGTGCTCGCCGAGAGCTCCGAGGAGCTGGTTGTCGACGACGAGGGGTGCCTCTCGCTCATCGGCGTCCAGATGCCGGTCGAGCGGCCGGTGTCCGTGAGGCTCGAAGGCCGCGACCTCGAGGGCGGGGAGCTCTCCTTCGACCTGGCCGACCACTCGGCGCGGGTGGTGCAGCACGAGGTCGACCACCTCGACGGCGTCCTCATCCTCGACCGCACGACCGACGAGGCGCGCAAGGCCGCGCTCGCGGTTCTGCGGCCGAAGGC
>DASZEE010000087.1:0-6267 GCA_035941215.1 Gaiellaceae bacterium | reverse complement strand
GTCGAGGTGCCGACGCCGGAAGGTGCCGTCTCGCTGAAGGTTCCGGCCGGTTCCGAGCACGGAAAGCTGCTCCGGATCAAGGGCCGCGGCGCCCCGAAGCTGAAGGGCGGCAAGGGCGACGTCCTCGCCCGGCTCAAGCTCGAGGTGCCGAAGAAGCTGAACAAGAAGCAGCGCCAGCTCTACGAAGACCTGAGGAAGCTCACGTGAGTAACCGGGAACTAATCGCCATTTTCTCCGGGCTCGCGATCCTGATCGCACTTTCCTATGCGTTCGCCATAGAGCCGAAGACGTGGGAGTCGTTCCTGCTCGTGATCCCGATGATCCTTGTCGCCGGCGCGGTCGCGTGGGTTCTGGAGCGCCGGGAGGAGAGCGACTGATGGACGACCGGGGCCGGTACATGATCAGCGTCGCCGCGGACCTCGTCGGGATGCACCCGCAGACGCTTCGGATCTACGAGCAGAAGGGGCTCGTCCAGCCGAAGCGCACCGCCGGCAACACGCGGCTGTACTCGGAGTCCGACCTCGAGCGCTTGCGCCTGATCCAGCAACTGACCACCGAGCTCGGACTCAACCTCGCGGGCGTCGAGATGGTGCTCCGGCTCGAGGATCAGATGAATCGGATGCAGCGCCGCATGGAGCGGATGGAGCGGGAACTGCGGGAGCAGATGCGCGATGTCGAGCGGCAGTACAAGCGCGAGCTCGTGCTCTGGCAGGAGCAGACGCTGCCCGCCCGGAGGAGCTAGATGGACTTCAACAAGCTCACGCTCAAGAGCCAGGAGGCCGTAGGCGCTGCGCAGGAGCTCGCGCGTCGGATGGGCAACCCGGAGATCTACCCCGAGCATCTCGTCCTCGCGCTCCTCGACCAGGAGCTGCCGCAGCAGCTCGTGCCAAACGCGGCCGAGCTCCGCGCGCAGGCGGAGACGACGCTGCGCGGCAAGCCGGCCGTCCAGGGCGGCGCGCAGCAGCCCCAGGTCTCGGCTGCGTTCTCACGCGTTCTCGACGGGGCCTTCGACGAGGCCCGCAAGCTCGAGGACGAGTACGTCTCGACCGAGCACCTGCTGCTCGCGCTCGACGTCGTCCCGCGCGACGAGCTCGTGGCGAAGCTGGAACAGGTCCGCGGCGGGCAGCGCGTCACGAGCCAGGATCCCGAAGGCACCTACCAGGCGCTGGAGAAGTTCGGCCGCGACCTGACCGAGCTCGCCGAGAGCGGCAAGCTCGACCCGGTCGTCGGGCGCGACGAGGAGATCCGTCGCGTCATCCAGATCCTCTCGCGCCGGACGAAGAACAACCCCGTGCTGATCGGCGACCCGGGGGTCGGCAAGACCGCGATCGCCGAGGGCCTCGCCCAGCGGATCGTCGCCGGCGACGTCCCTGAGGGATTGAAGGGCAAGCGGGTCTGGGCGCTCGACATCGGCGCGCTGCTCGCCGGCTCGAAGTACCGCGGCGAGTTCGAGGAGCGGCTCAAGGCGGTGCTGACTGAGATCCAGAGCTCGGAGGGCCAGATCGTCCTCTTCATCGACGAGCTGCACACGATCGTCGGCGCCGGCGCGGCCGAAGGTGCCGTGGACGCCGCGAACATGCTCAAGCCGATGCTCTCGCGCGGCGAGCTGCGCGCGATCGGCGCGACGACCCTCGACGAGTACCGCAAGCACATCGAGAAGGACGCCGCGCTGGAGCGGCGCTTCCAGCCGATCTTCGTCGGCGAGCCGTCCGTCGTCGACACGATCGCGATCCTCCGCGGGCTCAAGGAGCGCTACGAAGCGCACCACGGAGTCCGCATCCGCGACGCCGCGCTCGTGGCCGCCGCCGTGCTCTCCGACCGCTACATCTCCGACCGCCAGCTCCCGGACAAGGCGATCGACCTCGTGGACGAGTCGGCGTCGAGGCTTCGCATGGAGATCGACTCGTCGCCGATCGAGCTCGACGAGGCCGAGCGGCGGGTGCGCCAGCTCGAGATCGAGCTCGCCGCGATGGGCAAGGAGACCGAGGAGGTACGCGAACCGGTAGAGCGCGACCTCGCCGAGGCGAAGGAGCGCCGCAACGAGCTCGCGGCCCGCTGGGCGACCGAGAAGGAAGCGCTCGAGCGCGTCAAGGAGGTCATGACGCGGATCGACGAGCTGAAGATGGAGGCCGAGCGTGCCGAGCGTGCGGGGGACCTCCAGCGCGTCGCCGAGATCCGCTACGGCGAGCTGCCGCAGCTCGAGACGGAGCTGGCGGAGCGCGACGGCTCGCCGATCGAGAACCCGATGGTCAAGGAGGAAGTGGACGAGGACGACGTCGCCGCGGTCGTGGCCCGCTGGACGGGGATCCCGGTCGACAAGCTGCTCGAGGGCGAGACCGAGAAGCTGATCCACATGGAGGAGCGGCTGCACGAGCGGGTGGTCGGGCAGGACGAGGCCGTCTCGGCCGTGGCCAACGCACTCCGGCGAGCGCGCTCAGGGCTCCAGGACCCGAACCGCCCGATCGGCTCGTTCGTTTTCCTCGGCCCGACCGGCGTCGGCAAGACCGAGCTCGCCCGTGCCCTCGCCGAGTTCATGTTCGACGACGAGCGGGCCACGATCCGGCTGGACATGTCCGAGTACCAGGAGCGTCACACGGTGGCGCGCCTGATCGGCGCTCCGCCCGGCTACGTCGGCTACGACGAGGGCGGCCAGCTCACCGAAGCCGTTCGCCGCCGCCCGTACTCCGTGCTCCTCCTCGACGAGATCGAGAAGGCGCACATGGAGGTCTTCGACGTGCTGCTCCAGATCCTCGACGACGGCCGCCTGACCGACGGCCAGGGCCGCACGGTCGACTTCCGCAACACCGTGATCATCATGACCTCGAACCTGCGCTCGGCCGAGGCGATGCGCGAGTTCTTCCGGCCGGAGTTCCTGAACCGGATCGACGAGGTCGTCGAGTTCCACGCTCTCACCCGCGAGCAGCTGGGCGAGATCGTCGAGCTCCAGCTCCGGCGCCTGCGCGACCGGCTCGCCGAGCGAGGCCTCGGCCTGGAGCTGTCCGACGAGGCGAAGGAGCTGGTGGCCGAGGCCGGCTGGGACCCGACCTACGGCGCGCGGCCCCTCAAACGGGCGCTCCAACGATTGGTCGAGAACCCGCTGGCGCTGCGGCTGCTCGAGGGCGAGTTCGCGGAGGGGGACACCGTCCTCGTGGACGCACGCGAGGGCGAGCTCGTGTTCGAGAAGTCTGCCGCAGCCGAGCCGGCTGCGGCATAGCCGCGTTGACGCGGATCGTCTTCGCCCGCGAGATCGACCCGCCGCCGAAACGCGACTGGGAGCGGCAAGTCTTCCCGGCACCCGACGGCAGCGTGTCGCTCGTGTTCGACCAACCAGGCGAGTACAGAATGGGTGCCTACGCCTGGGACGCTCGTCTCGAAGGACGTGTGGACGTCGACTTCAAGCCGCTGCTGCGCGGCCGCGGGAGGTTCTTTGGCGCGTGGCCGCCCGACTGCTATGCGCCCTGGAGCCACGACAGCCGCCGCGTTGTACTCTTCGCCGTCGGCGCGGACCCCTACGAAACTGTCGTCTACGACGTGGAGACGCGCGATCTCCAGGCGCTCGACACATCGGAACTGCCAATTGGCGCGGCGTGGGCGCCGGATCGCAACGTCCTGCTCGTCCTCTACGAGGATGTCGCCGAGCTCAGGCGTCCGTCGGCCGTCCGGCACGCGTTCGTGCGACTCGAGGTAGCGGAGAACGAGCAGCCGCTGGCCGGTTGGCTCGCGACGGGTGACCACTTCTTCACCGTGACGCGACCGGCCTACCACGAGGCGCCTAGAGTCGAGTTCTTCGCGTCGGCGGACGCGCGCTCGCTCGGCGGAGTCGAGTTGGCGCCCTCGGTCGTGCTGTCGGAAGCCCGGTCCGGCAGCGGCCGGCACGTCCACCTTCAGCACTACGCCGACGACGATCCACGCTTTCTCGACCGGTGGGAGGAAGTCCGCTTCGATCGGACAGCGCAGATGATCCTGCTTGCCGCGCACCAGCCCGTCGGCAGTGCCTACCGGTACTTCGGTGAGCTGATGCGGCAGCTCGAAGAGCGGTGGGTCGCCGTCGAGATCGAGCTGTGATTGCGGTGCGCTAGGAGCGGCTGAACCGGGCGGCCTCCTCGGAGCCGCCGGTCGCATCCCCCTCGCTGTACGAGTGCGCGCCCGCTCCGGCCAGCTTGCCGCCCTCGAGGATCAGGTACTCCTCGCGGATCGGGCGGCCTTCGAACCAGCACTCGAGGACTTCGCGTGTTCCTGCCGCGTAGCGGGCCTGGGCGGAGAGGCTCGTGCCCGACGTGTGCGGCGTCATTCCGTGGTGCGGCATCGTCCGCCAGGGGTGATCCTTGGGCGCCGGCTGCGGGAACCACACGTCGCCTGCGTAGCCGGCGAGCTGACCGCTCTCGCACGCCCGCGCGACGGCGTCGCGGTCGCAGATCTTTCCGCGCGCCGTGTTCACCAGATAGGCGCCGCGCTTCATCTTCGAGATCAGCGCGTCGTCGAACATGTGCTCGGTCTCCGGATGCAGCGGCGCGTTGATCGTGACGACGTCGCAGACGGAGACGAGCGACTCGACGTCCTCGTGGAACGTCACGCCGAGCTCCTTCTCGACCTCGGCGGGAAGCCGGTGCCGGTCCGTGTAGTGCAGCACGACCTCGAACGGCTTCAGCCGGCGGAGCACCGCGGAGCCGATCCGCCCGGCGGCGACCGTGCCGACCTGCATGCCCTCGAGGTCGTACGACCGTGACACGCAATCCGCGATGTTCCAGCCGCCGTCGAGCACCCACTGGTGCGACGGGATGTAGTTGCGGACGAGGGAGAGGATCAGCATCACGACGTGCTCGGACACGCTGATGCTGTTCGAGTACGTGACCTCGGCGACGGTGATCCCGCGCTCGGACGCCGCCTGGAGGTCGACGTGGTCGGAGCCGATCCCGGCGGTGACTGCGAGCTTCAGGTTCGGCGCCTTCGCGATCCGCTCCGCGGTCAGGTAGGCGGGCCAGAACGGCTGCGAGATCACGACCTCGGCCTCGGGAAGCTCCCGCTCGAAGACGGAGTCGGGGCCGTCCTTGTCCGAGGTGACGACGAACCGGTGACCGCCCTCCTCGAGGAAGCGCCTCAGCCCGAGCTCGCCGGAGACGCTGCCCACCAGCTGGCCGCCGTCGAAGTCGAGCCGCGACGGCGTCGGCGTGGTCTGCCCGTCGTGGTAGCGCTCGATCGTCGGGATGTCGTCGCGGGCGTACGAGGTCGGATACCCGTCGACCGGGTCGTCGTAGAGCACGCACAGCACGGTCGCCATCGCTAGACCGCCGTATCGAGGATCTCGGCGTTTGCGCTCTCCGGCGGCCAGCCGTGGATGTAGAGCAGCAGCTCGTCCTCGCCCTCGTTGCGTATCTGGAGCGGCGTCTCGGCCTCGACGTGGATCAGCCCACCCTGTCCGACTTCGAGGCGCTCGGGTGGATCCCCGAGATACATCGTCAGCGACCCGCGGATCACGACGAAGGTCTCATCCTGCGTCGGGTGCCGGTGGCGGCGTCCTTTCGCTCCCGGTTCGTAACGCCACAGGTTTGCGCGAGCGTGCCGAAGGCCGGCCCGCTCGGTGAGCTGGCCCGTGTGTCGCCGTGGCTCGCCGGGCTCGGTCGGCCGTGTCTCCCACTCGAGCTCGTCCGGATCGATCGCGCGGTAGCCCACCGCGCCAGTCTAAGCGGCTAACGGAGCCGGAAGCCGTCGACGTCGAAGCTGGTTCCGCCGAGGGCGGCCAGGACGCGGACGGAGACGACGAGCCGGCTTCCCTTCGTGGTCGACCGGGTCTCGACGCCCAGCCGCTGCCAGCCGGTCGTTGCGGGCCGGCAGCGCTCGCTCATGCGCGGGAAGCGGGCCCGGATCGAGAACTCCTCGATGCGAAGGCAGACGAACATGCCGGGGCTCACGCTGCGGACGAATGCGCGGGCGCGGTAGCGCGGCTTCGAGCCGGCGACCGCCTTCGCGGCGACGACCGCGAACGTGTCGCTCTTGCTCGCCCGGTGCACTCGTACCGCCTTCCCGGCCACGCCGCCGAGGATGACGGTCAGCTCGCTGTTCGCACCGGCCCACCCAGCGGCCGACTCGAAGTCACCGACGTCGGGCTTTGGTGCCTCGCCTGCAGCCGGCGTGGCAAGGGTCTGGGGGTTCGGTGAGAACACGGGCCTGGTGCCGAACGGCTGCGCGGAGTGGTTGTTCGAAACCTCGGCCGTAGTGCTCTCCACGGCTGCCCTCGGCATCGGCTCGAGCCAGGTGCCCGTGGCGCCC
>DASZEE010000086.1:0-21702 GCA_035941215.1 Gaiellaceae bacterium | reverse complement strand
CCCCCCGGCTCCCGCCCGCACGCCCCGGGCCCGCCCCCCACCCCCCCCCCCCGCGGCAGCGTTGCCGCGAAACGGGCTCCGCCCGTTTCGCCTTGAAGCGAGCGGTAAGTCGCCGTCGCGCCGGACCCCGAAAGCGCGCCGCGCCGCGCGCAGCGCGGCCCGGCTTCCGGGAGGTCGCGGAAAGTCGCAAGACTTTCCGCGAAGCGAGAGCCGCGGCGCGGCGCGAGGCTAGATCCGCCAGTAGTGGCGGCTGAGGAGGACGGCGACCGGGATGATCTCGAGCCGGCCGAGCCACATCAACACGATCATCACGAGCTTCGAGATCCCGCTGAAGGGGTCGAACGACCCCATCGGCCCGGCGAAGCCGAACGCGGGCCCGACGTTGCCGAGCGTCGTTGCGGCCGCCCCGACGGCGTCGAGGAGGCGGAGATCGAGATCGATGCGAGCGCCGTCAGCCATGAGGGCGAACGTCCCAAGGGCGAAGACGCCGATGTAGAGCAGGACAAAGCTGAGGATCGCCCGCAGAATCCGCTCGTCCACGGGCGCACCGTTGAGGCGCACCCTGCTGACGATCTCGGGGTGGACGGTCTGGTCGAGCTCGCGCCGCAGAATCCTCCCGATCAGTAGGTGCCGGACGACCTTTACGGACCCTGACGTCGACCCGGCCGAGCCTCCGAGGAACATGGCCGCGACGAGCACGACGGTCGCGAAGATCGGCCAGAGGTTGAAGTCTGTGCTGGCGGCGCCGGTGGTCGTCATTATCGAGACGAACTGGAAAACCGACGCGCGGATCGCCTCCTCGCCCTTTGCGACTCCCTCGGTCCACAGCTCGATCGTGAGCGCAAGCGAGCCGAGCAGGAGAAGCGTGGCGTACAGCCGGAACTCCTCGTCACGCAGGAGCGGCCGAGGGTTCGCGCGGACGAAGAGGCGGTAGAGCAGGGCGAAGTTCGCCCCCGCGAGCGCCATGAACGCGGCGATCACCCATTGCGAGGGCGCTCCGAAGGCTTCGACCCCCCGCGCCTCGGTCGAGAATCCGCCGGTCGGCAGCGTCGTGAAGGCATGCGCGACCGCCTCGAACGGGCTCATCCGCTCGTCCACACCGGTCCAGGCGAACGCGGTCAGGATTGCGACCATCACCAGCGTCAGCCCGACGTAAAGGGCCCAGAGCCGTCGCGCTGTGTCCCGGATCCGGGCGGTCATCTGCTCGAACTCGGGCCCAGGGAGCTCGTGCTCGAGGAGCTGGCGGCCGCCGACGCGGAGCCGGGGCAGGACGGCGAGCGCCAGGACGATGATTCCCATGCCGCCCAGCCACTGGGTGAGCTGCCGCCACATCAGCAGCGAGTCGGGCAGCGCCTCGACGTCCGTCAGCACCGTCGCGCCGGTGGTCGTGAAGCCGGACATCGCCTCGAAGTAGGCGTCCATCGGGCTCGAGATCTGATCCTCCCCCGACGCGATGTACGGCAGGGCGCCGAGGCCGGCAGCGAAGAGCCATGTGAGCGAGACGACGAGAAATCCCTCCCTGACGCCGACGGTCTCCTTCCCGGTGGTCAGCCGTTCCAGAGCCCACCCCGACGCGCCACCGGCAATGCCGGCGACGACGAACGGCCAGATTGGCTCCGAGTAGGCGAGGGCGAAAGGAATCGGAAAAAGCGTTGCGAGGCTCAGGTACTTGAGCAGCGCCCCGACCAGATTCAGGCTCGCGAGGACGTCAACGCCGAGCGCACCCCGACCGGCCGTGGCGGGGCTCAAAGCGTCCGCTCGACCTCGGAAACGCGGCTGGACGGCGTGAAGATGATCGCGCGGTCGCCCGCCTCCAGCACGTCGTCCCCGTGCGGGAACATCGCCTCTCCCCCTCGAACTACGGCGCCGATCAGCGAGCCGGTCATCGGGAGGTCGCGGAATCGCTTTCCCGCGAGCTTGCTCTCCGCCCGGACAGTGATGTCGAGGATCTCGAAGCGGTCCTGCTCGAGCATCGCGACCTGCTTTGTCCGCGGATCCCGCGCGAACCGCACGATCTCCTCGGCAGTCAGGAGCCGCGGGTTGATCGCCACGTCCACCCCTGCTCGCTCGAAGACCTCAATGGAGACGTTGTCGTGGACGACGGCGATCGTTAGCCCGATGCCGTGGAGCTTCGCGAGCGTTGCCGCGTAGTAGTTCTTCGCGTCGTCGCGCATGGCGAACACGGCCGCTCCGGACCTGCCGATGTGCTCCCGTTCCAGGAACTCGGGATCGATGCCGGCGGCGTGAAAGACGCGGGCCCCAGGCAGGACCTGCGAGACGGTCTGCGCACGGTGGGCGTCGCTCTCGACCAGGCGAACCCGGAGGCCCTGTTGGAGGAGTGCGCGGGCCGTCGCCGTCCCGATGCGGCCGGCGCCGAAGACGACGATGTCGTCGATCGTCCTCCGCGCCGGCGTCAGCAGGCGGCTCCACTCCTTGGCGGCCTCCGGCGAGCCGATCACGACGATCCGGTCACCGGGCTGGATCCGCTCCTCGCCGCGGGGCGCTGTGATCTCGTCGCCGCGGATGATGCTCGCGACCTTCGAGTTCGGCGGCAGGACGGCCTCTTTGAGCAGTGGGCCTACGACTCGCTCGAAGCCTGTGTCGCCGTCGATGGCCGGCGCCGTGACGTCGAACTCCACGATCTGGACCTGGCCGTCCGCGAAGACGTCCGTCTGGCGGGCGGCGGGCACCCCGATCGTCTGTGAGACGGCGAGCGCGGTTTCGCGCTCGGACGAGACGACCCAGTCGACGTCGAGCTGACGCTCCCTCCAGACGTCGAGGTACTCCTCGTTTCCCGTCCGGATGATCGTGCGGGCGTCCGGGGCCAGGCTTCGCGCGAACATCGAGACGATCACGTTGACCTCGTCGCGGGACGTGCACGCGATCACGAGCGCGGCGTCCCGGAGCCCCGCCTCCTCGAGCACCCGCCGGCTGGCGCCGTCCGCCTCGACGGTGCCGACGTCGTAGCGGCTGCCAAGCGCCTCGAGCCTGCCGGCATCGGTGTCGATCACCGTCAGCTCGTGCTCGTTGTGGAGCGCCGCGACGATCGTCGACCCGACCTGCCCTGCGCCGATGATGAAGATCCGCATCGCAACGCCGAGGCTAACGCCGCCGCCAGCCGGATTGCGGGCGTAGGGTGCGCCGGTGCCGCGGCGGAGGCGCAGGCAGCAGGGCCTGGAACGGGTGCTCGGAACGCCCGCCCTGTTCGCCACCGCCTACGGCAACGTCGGCTCCTCGATCTACTACGCGCTCGGCGTCACGGCGGCGTTCGCGCTCGGACTGACCCCGCTCGTCTTCGTGATCGCCGGCGTGATCTTCGTCGCGACGTCCTTGACGTACACGGAGGGCACGGTGCGCTTCCCCGAGGCCGGCGGCTCGTCGAGCTTCGCCCGCCACGCCTTCAACGAGCTCGTCTCCTTCGGAGCCGCCTGGGCGCAGATGCTCAACTACATCATCACGATCGCCATCTCGGCGTTCTTCGTGCCCCACTACCTCTCCGTGTTCTGGGGGCCGCTGCGGGAGAACCCCTGGGACATCGTCGGCGGCGCCGTCGTGATCGCGATCCTGGTCGGGATCAACATCGTGGGCGTCCGGGAGGCGGCGAGCCTCAATGTGCTCCTCGCCGTCGTGGACTTCGCGACGCAGGTTCTGCTTGTCCTTCTCGGCTTCGCGCTCATCCTCAGCCCGGAGACGCTCGTGGACAACATCGAGCTGGGCGTCGCCCCGACGTGGAACCAGTTCCTGCTCGCGATCCCGATCGGGATGATCGCGTACACGGGTCTCGAGACGATCTCCAATCTCGCTGAGGAGACCCGCGATCCGCCGCGCGACGTCCCGAGGGCCTACGTCTGGGTGGCTACCGCGGTGTTCGCCATCTACCTGACGCTGCCGGTGGTCGCACTCTCGGCGCTTCCGGTCGAGCAGGTCGGCGGGGAGTTCCAGACGCTCCTCGGGCTGACGCCGGAGGAGGGCGGATTTCAGAACGACCCGATCCTCGGCGTCGTCGAGAACCTGGGGATCGAGCAGGGCGTTCTCCTCGATGCACTGGAGATCTACGTCGGCGTGCTGGCGGCGACGATCCTCTTCGTCGCCACGAACGCAGGCGTGATCGGCGCCTCGCGGATCACGTACTCGATGGCAACCTACCGTCAGCTGCCCGAGGTCTTCCGGCGCCTGCACCCGCGCTTCAAGACGCCGTGGCTCTCGCTGCTCGTCTTCGCGGGGTTGATCTCGATCCTGACGCTGCTTCCGGGCGAGACCACCTTCCTCGGGACGATGTACTCATTCGGGGCGATGCTCTCGTTCACGATCGCCCACGCGGCGATCGTTGGGCTCCGCTATCGCCGGCGCGACGAGGAGATCGTCTTCCGCGCGCGGCCGAATCTCCGGCTCGGCGGCGTGGACTGGCCGCTGTTCGCGATCGTGGGAGGCCTCGCAACGGCGACGGCGTGGCTCGTGGTGGTCGTGCAGGAAGCGGGGACTCGCTGGGCCGGACTCGGATGGCTCGCACTCGGCTTCGTGGCCTATGCGATCTACCGGCTCCGCGTCCTCCGGATCCCTCTGCGGGAGACCGTCCGGGCGCCGGTCATGGTCCTCGGGCCGGCGCTGACCGTCGAGTACCGGACGATCGTCGTACCCGTCGTGCGGACCGCCGAGTCGGAGGAGGCGCTGGTGGCGGCTGCCCGGCTCGCCGGCGAGCGCGGCTCGCGCGTCGCGGTCGTCCACGTGATCGAGATCCCGCTGGACCTGCCGCTCGACGTTCGACTGCCGGACGCGGAGGCTGAGGCGGACGACATCCTCGACCAGGCGACGGCCATCGTGGAGGGGTACGGCATCCGTGCCATCGGCCGCCTGGTCCGCGCTCGGGCCGCCGGCCCGGAGATCGTCGCGGAGGCGGGGCGCCGGAACGCCGAGCTCGTCATCCTGGGCGCTCCCAGGCCCCGGATCGCGCGCGGCAGGATCTTCGGTCGGACGGTCGACTACGTGCTGAAGAACAGCCCGTCTCGCGTGCTCATCGCCGCCGGCCGCCGGGCCGCGTGAGCGTCGCCCTGGCCTGGGCGATGGTCGTGCTCGGCCTCGCTGTGATCGTCCGGACCCTCCTCGCTGGTGTCGGTGGAGGCCTCGGGCTGCTCCTCGGCGCGCTCCTCGTGCTCGCCGGAGGCCTGCGTCTGTACCTTCACCGAGGCACCAAGCCTCTCTAGATGGCGAAGAAGCTCCCCGGACTCCAGCGCGTCCTCGACGTCCCGTCGCTCGCGGCCGTCGCGTACGGGGAGATCGCCTCCTCGCTCTATTTCGCGCTCGGCGTGATCGCGCTCTACGCCCTCGGCTTCACGCCGTGGGTGCTGCTCGCCGTCGGCCTGCTCTTCCTCGTCGTCGCGCTCTCCTACGCCGAGGGAACAAGCGCGATCCCGGAGCCCGGTGGCGCCGCCACCTTCGTGCGCCGCGCCTTCAACGACCCGGCGGGATTCCTCACCGGCTGGGCGCTCATCCTCGATTACCTGATCGTGATGGCGCTGGCGGGCCTGTTCGTCCCGCACTACCTGGGCCACGCGATCGGCTGGGAGGGGCTGACGGACGAGCCGTGGGACACCGTCGTCGGCGTGCTCGTGATTCTCGCGGTCGGTGGGCTTCGGCTCCTCCGTCGCACGAGCCTCTACCGGACGGCGATCCTGATCGCAGGAGTCGCACTCGCCTCGCACCTCCTGCTGGTCGGCCTCGGGTTCGCGTTCCTCTTCTCCACCGACGCGCTGTCCGTCGGGGTCGACCTCGGAACCGCGCCGACCTGGCAGGACATCGCGTTCGCGCTGCCGCTCGCGATGCTCGCGTACACGGGCCTCGAGACCGTCTCCAACCTCGCGGCGGAGACGCGCGAGCCCGGCCGGACGCTTCCTCGCAGCCTCTTCGTCGGGATCGGCCTCGTCGTCGCGGTCTCGGTGGCCATCGGCGTCGTCGGCATCTCGGCCTTTCCGGGTGGGACGGGCCTCGGCACCGAGTGGCTTCGCGCGCCGCTGATGGGAATCGCTGCGGCGCTCGACACGGAGCTCCCGGCGGCTCTCGCCGACGCCGTCCGGATCATCGTCGGCCTGACCGGCGCGCTCGTGCTGCTTGTGGCCGTCACGACGTCCATCTCCGGCGCCGGGCGGCTCGCGTACTCGATGGGCCAGCGCCAGATGCTCCCGCACGCATTCGGGAAGCTGAACCGGCGCACGCTGATCGCGCCGGCCTCGATCGTGAGCTCCACGCTGATTGCGGCCACGCTGCTCGTGATCGGGCACTTCATCCCGACCGAGGCAGTGCGGTTCCTCGCCGGCCTCTTCAGCTTCGGCGTCCTCCTCGCATTCACCGCCGCCCAGCTCGCGGTCATCCGGCTTCGCTTCACCGAGCCGGACCTCGACAGGCCGTTTCGCGTCCCGGGGAACGTGCGAATTCGCGGCGCCGATGTGCCCGTCGCGGCCCTCGTGGGAGCGCCCCTCACCTTTGCGATCTGGATCTTCACCATGGCCACGCACGAGGCCACGCGCATTGCCGGCCCAGCCTGGCTCCTCGTCGGCGTACTCGTTTACATCGGGACTCGGTGGTCGCGCCACAAGACGATCCTCGGCCGCGTCCTGCCGGCCGATCCCGATCTGGTCCCCGAGGTCGAAGGCGTCTACGAGCGGATCCTGGTGCCGATGAAGCTCGGCCTCATCGGCGAGGAGGTCCTCGCAACCGCGATCAGGCTCGCGGAGGAGCGCCAGTGCGCGCTCTACGCGATCCACGTCATCTCGGTTCCGATGGACAAGGCGATCGACGACCCGATGCTCGACGCGGAGGAACGCGCGGAGGCGTCGCTCACGGAGGCCAAGCTGCTCGCGTCGGAGCACGGGATCGAGGTGGAGGCCGAGGTCGTCCGCTCGCGCGCGATCGGGGAGGCGATCGTCGAGGAGGCGACGACCCACGCCGTCGACCTGATTGTCATGGGCTCCGCGCCCCGCTGGCGGCGCCAGTCGCGGTTCTTCAGCCCGACCGTCGACCACGTCCTCCGCCACGCGCCGTGCGAGGTGATGGTGATCGCCTACCCGCAAGGAGTGCTCGAGGAGGAAGAGGCAGGGGCCGCCGTGTGAGCGGCTAACCTCCGACCCGTGAAGGTGATCGTCGTCGGCTGTGGCCGCGTGGGCTCCGCGGTGGCGCTCGAGCTCGACCGAACCGGGTGGGAGGTCACGGCGATCGACGAGAATGAGGACGCGCTCCAGCGCCTCGGAGAGCACTGGTCCGGCGGTTTCGTCGTCGGCCACGGCATGGACGTGGACGTGCTGCGCGAGGCCGGGATCGAGGACGCCGACGCGGTCGTGGTGGCCACGAACGGTGACAACACGAACCTCGTCGTCGGCCAGATCGCGCAGAAGCAGTTCGACATCCAGACGACGATCGTCCGGGTGCTCGACCCAGCGCGCGCGAAGGTCTATGCCTCGCTTGGCCTTCGGACGATTTCCCCGACTTCGACGGCGATCGACTTCCTCACCGACGCGGTGCGGAAATCCGCCGAGACGGCCGAGCGGGTGGAGGCGCGAGGCTAGCGCTCCTTCAGGTGATGCTGCCCCGCTTCTCGGTCGTGAGCACCAAGCCGGAGCGCGCACTCGGCCGCGCCAAGGCTTGGCAGCCTTGGCAAGGTCGAGGGTCGGCTCCGGCGCAGCGTGATCGCGGGCGAGAAGCAGGCGTGGACCGCCTGGAGGGGCGCTAGGTGTACATCCTCATCGCCGGCGGCGGGAAGGTCGGCGCCAACCTGACGAAGAGCGTCCTCGACCTCGGCCACGAGGTGACGCTGATCGAGCAGCGGCGCGACCGCTGGGAGCGCCTCGAGGAGGAGTTCGAGCACCGCGCCCAGCTCGGCGACGCGACCGAGCTCTTTGTCCTGGAGCGCGCCGGGATCGCGCGGCCGCCCGACCTCGTGGTCGCGGTCACGGGCGACGACGAGGACAACATCGTCATCTGCCAGCTGGCCCGCGAGCACTACGGCGTCGAGAAGGTCATCGCCCGCGTCAACGATCCGCGCAACCAGCCGCTCTTCGAGCTGACCGGGATCTCGCCCACGGTCTCGGCGACCTCGATCATCCTCGCGATGATCGAGCACGAGGTGCCAGAGCACGGCCTGATCCACCTCCTCGAGCTCCGCAAGGAGAACCTCGAGATCGTGGAGGTGCAGCTCGACGCGGATTCCCCGTCGGTGGGGAAACAGGTGTCACGGATCCAGCTGCCTTCCGGGTCGCGCCTGATCACCGTCATGCGCGACGGTCAGGCGCAGATGGCCGAGGACGAGACGGAGCTCCGGGCGGGCGACCAGGTACTGGCCGTGCTCGAGCCGGGCAAGGAGGAAGAACTGCGTAAGGTTTTGCTTCGTAAGGGGGGTTGATGAGGGGTTTCTCCGCACTTGCCGTGCTGGCCGCCGTCGCGCTCTCCGGATGCGGGGGCGGATCGTCCGAGGCCGAGAAGCCGGCCGCCGCCGCCGGGTACCGGTTCGTGCAGGTCGCATCCGGTCTCGAGTCTCCCGTGCACGTGACGGCGCCCCGAAACCAGCGCGGCCGCCTCTACGTCGTCGAGCAGGAGGGGCGCATCCGGATCCTCCAGAACGGCCGGGTGACCGGCACGCTGCTCGACATCCGCTCGCAGGTCGCCTGCTGCGGCGAGCAGGGGCTGCTCTCCCTCGCCTTCCATCCTCGCTACGCGCGCAACGGCAAGTACTACGTGAACTACACAGACCGGCGTGGCGACACGCGCGTCGTCGAATACCGAGGCAAGCGGCGCCTGCGCCAGATCCTGTTCGTGGACCAGCCGTACTCGAACCACAACGGCGGGCAGAGCGCGTTCGGCCCCGACGGCAGGCTCTACGTCGGCACCGGGGACGGCGGTGCCGGAGGCGACCCGGAGAACCGGGCGCAGAACCTCGGGTCGCGGCTCGGCAAGATGCTCGCGATCAACGTCGACCGCCGCGCCCCACGGCCGCAAATTGTCGGTTACGGCCTCCGGAACCCGTGGCGCTTCTCCTTCGACCGGCGAACCGGCGACCTCTACATCGGGGACGTCGGCCAGAACTCCTGGGAAGAGGTCGACTTCACCCGCCGCCGCAGCCCTGGCATCGAGAACTACGGCTGGGACGTCTACGAGGGTCGCGCCCGGTTCGAGAGCAAGCAACCGAGCGGCAACGGGCGGCTCGTCTTCCCGGTCGTCGTCTACCCGCTCGGCGGCGGTCACTGCGCGGTAAGCGGCGGATTCGTCTACCGGGGCCAGGCTGTTCCGTCGGCGGCGGGCCGGTACTTCTACGGCGACAACTGCTCGGGGACCGTCTGGAGCTTCCCCGCGGGGCGCGCCCGCAGCGTCCGGCGCGAGTCGTTCAGCCTCGGCGGGCTGTCGTCATTCGGTGAGGACGCCGCCGGCGAGCTCTACGCCGTCACGCTCAACGGCCGCGTCTACCAGCTGCGCTCGAGCTAGCCCGCGCGGCGCCGGCGTTGGACCTGCGGGCCTGACTGGCCCAGCGCGGCATACGCCAAGGTCTGCAACGACTCGTTGAGCAGCGCGAGCTCGCGGACGACCGGCGCAAGGTTCTCGCCGCTGTCGAGGCGGCGGTTCAGGCCGTGTACCTCGGCGGTCAGCCGGTCGAGGCGCTCGAGCAGCGCGTCCAGCTGGCGGTCGCCGACCTCCTTGGGTGCGTCCATGGCCCAAATCTACCCCGTGAGACCGGATGGATCGTCACGTCCACCGCCTCGAGGCGAGGAGCGCCCCGACGACGACCCCGACCGAGTCGATCGCCACGTCCCAGGGTGAGCCCTGGCGGCCGGCGACGAACGACTGGTGAACCTCGTCCGAGATCGCGTACGCGATCCCGATCGCGATTGCCCAGCCCGGGTTGCGAAGGGCGCGAACCAGCAGCGCCGCCAGGATCGCGAACTCCGTCGCGTGCGCGATCTTCCGCAAGGCCAGGTCCCACGTGCCGAGCCCGGTGCCGAGACTCGGAATGGACGAGAGGGCGAAGATCACTGCCGCCCAGGCGACGACGGGACCCCAACGCCGGACGGCCGCCTGCACGGAGGGGCATACTAGGCGCGACAACAGAGGCGAGCGGAGAGGGAATCCGGTGCAAGTCCGGGACGGTCCCGCCGCTGTGAGGGGAGACGCTCCCGCGCCGAACTGCCACTGGCCCGCGGGCCGGGAAGGCGGCGAGGGAGGGCGCCCCGAGTCAGAAGACCTGCCGCTCGCCGAGCACTCAGAACCCCTCGCGGAAGGAGGATTCGTGCGCAAGATCCCCATTGCCCTCGCGGCACTCGTCGCCCTCGCGGCGCTTCTCGTCCCTTCGGCCTTCGGGGCCACGGTCTCAGTTCGGGTCGAAGGGCGGACGCTCTCGATCTTCGGCTCGCTGGAAACCCGGTTCGAGGCCGGGGCGAACGCCATGCAGGCGCTGGACGTCGCCAGCCTGCGCGGCGAGTTCTACTACCACGTCACCACCACGTCGTTCGGCCCGTACGTCGACCAGATCGGCCGGCATCCAGCCGGCGCCACGAACGGATGGGTGTTCAAGGTCAACGGCGCCTCGCCGCCGGTCGGAGCCGACCAGGTACAGCTCAACGACGGCGATCGCGTCCTCTGGTACTGGGCGACGTTCGGCCCCACAGGAGGGCCGCCCACCCTGCACCTGACTCGCACCAGGCGCAACTGCTACCGCGTCGTGTCGGAGAACGACCAGGGCACGGACCGGGCGGCAGCGGGCGCCCTGCTGCACGTGGACGGCCGGCGGGTGCGCACGCGTGCCGGCCGCGCCTGCGTCGGCAGGCACACCGGCACCGTGCGGGCGACGCTCGCGGGCGCCGTCCGCTCGAACGTGCTCCGCTAGATGCTTCGCCGGCTCGCACTCCTCCTCGCCGCTGCATGCCTGCTCGCAGGGTGCGGGGAGGAGGCGGCCGGCGAGGGCTCGGCGAAGCTCTGGATCACGCGCGACCGCGGCTCCGAGGTCGTGCTGTCGACGACCGTGCCGGCCGGGATCTCCGCCCTCGAGGCGCTGCGGCGCAAGGCCGACGTCGAGACCCGGTACGGCGGCCGCTTCGTCCAGGCGATCGACGGAGTCGAGGGCGACATCGCCGGGCAGCACGACTGGTTCTTCTTCGTGAACGGCTACGAGGCGGACCTCAGCGCCGCCGACTACGAGCTCCACGACGGTGACGTCCTCTGGTGGGACCACCGTTCGTGGGAAGGGCAGCTCCGAGAGCCGGTCGTCGTCGGGGCCTTCCCGGAGCCGTTCCTGCACGGATGGGACGGGAAGAAGCGGCCCGCGGTCGTCCTCGGTCCGCCCGGGGAGGTCTCCGAGGGGATCGCCGACCTCGTCGGCGGCGTCGTCAACCACTCGGGCGAGGGCGCGAACGAGCTGGTGCTCGTCCCGGGATCGGGCTTCCGGGCCCGGCTCGAAGGCTCACCCGGAGACCCCGTGGTCTTCGAGCTCGGGCTGCGGGACGCCGAGCGGCTGCTCGACGACCCATCGCTGGCGCGCTATCGGTACGAGGGCCTGCCGTGAGCCCGGTCCCCGCCGCCGCGCTGCTCGCGGGCCTCGCGGCCGCCGCCCTCCTCGCGGACCGGACGATCTCGGTCGCGATTATCGCCGCAGGGCTCTTCCTCCTCTGTTTGCGGGCGCCGCGCGGACGGCGGTGGCCCTACCTGGTCGGGACGCTCGGCACCGGTCTCGTGCTTTTCCTCTTCGGCCCGCTCGTCGCCCGCTACGGCGGGGTCGTCTACTGGGAAGGGCCGGAGATTCCCGTGATCGGGCAGCTGGATGTCACGAGCGAGGAGCTCTCGGAGGCGCTCTTCCAGAGCCTCCGGCTGATCGCGGTCGGACTCGCGTTCGCCGCGTATGCGCTCCTCCTCGACCTCGACCGGTTGCTGCTCGCCGGCGGGAGGCTGCGCCGCTCGGTGCTCGCGGTCGCCCTTGCGACCCGCCTCGTTCCGACGCTCGAGCGCGACGCCGCCGGGTACGTGGAGGCGCTCCGGGGCCGCGGGGTCGCGGTCGAGGGCGTCCGCGGCCGTGCGCGACTTCTTTCCCCGCTCGTCGCCGGCTCCCTCGAGCGGTCGCTGAACCTCGCCGAGTCGATGGAGGCCCGCGGGTTCGGGCGGCCCGGCAGGACGCGCGCACCGTCTCCCGCGTGGAGCGCGCTCGACCGCCTCGCGATCGTGGCCTCCGCAGCCGTCGTCGTCGTGGGTGCGCTGTGGCTCTAGCCCGCGTCGAGCGGCTGACCTACCACTACCCGGGCAACGGCCGGCCGGCGCTCGACGACGTCTCGCTGGAGGTACACCCGGGCGAGCTCGTCTGTCTGCTCGGGCGCTCCGGCTCGGGGAAGTCGACGCTGCTCCGTGCACTGGCCGGCCTCGTTCCCCACTTCCACGGCGGCCGGTTCTCCGGCCGGGTCGAGGTCGCCGGGCGGGACACGCGGACGACAAGGCCGAGCGACCTGGCCGGAACGGTCGCGAGCGTCTTCCAGGACCCCGAGGACCAGGTCGTGATGACCGGCGTCGAGCACGAGCTCCAGTTCGGCCTGGAGAACCTCGGCGTGCCGTCCCTCGAGATCCCCGTTCGCGTCCGCGAGGCGCTCCGGTCGCTGGGCGCGGACCACCTCGCGGGCCGGAAGACGCACGAGCTCTCCGCCGGCGAGCTCCAGCGGGTTTGTGTTGCATCGTCTCTCGCCCTCCGTCCCCGGTTGCTGCTGCTCGACGAGCCGACCTCACAGCTGGATCCAGAGGCGGCCGAGGCGCTGCTCGACCTCGCGACCACGCTTGGTTGCGCAGTCCTGATCTCCGAACAGCGTCCGGCTCTCCCGCTCGAACGCTGCGACCGGGTGGTGTTCGTGGAGAACGGGAGGATCGCGATCGATGCAACACAAAGCGAGGGCCTGCGCTGGTTGGCGAGTGAGCATCCGGCGTTTCTGGCGCACGAGCCGGGCGTTGCCGCCGGCACCGGCAGCGCGGAGGCCGTTTGCGAGGTGCGCGGCGCCTCGCACTCCTACCGAGACCGGATCGTAGAGGTGCCCGATCTCGAGCTGGGACGCGGCGAGGTCGTCGCATTGCGCGGCCCGAACGGCTCCGGGAAGACGACGCTCGCCAAGCTCGCCGCCGGTCTGATCGAGCCGTCCAGCGGCGAGGTTCGCACGCTCGGCCGCGCCTCGTACCTCAGCCAGGATCCGGGGCGCTACGTCGTCGCCGAGCGCGCTGACGAGGAGGTCGCCCTCGGCGCCGGCGGCGACCTCGAGCGCGCACGCGCGGCACTCGCGCTCGTCGGCCTGGCCGGCTTCGAGACTCGGCATCCTCGCGACCTCTCGAGCGGCGAGCGGGAGCGGCTCGCGCTGGCGGCCGTGCTGGTGACCGCGCCCGACCTGCTCGTCCTCGACGAGCCGACCCGCGGCTTGGATCCCGAGCGGAAGCTCGAGCTCGCCGCGCTGCTGCGCTCGCAGGCCGCCGGTCGCGGCACGCTCGTCGTCACGCACGACCTCGTCTTCGCGGCGGACGTCGCCGACCGGGTCGTCACGACGGAGGAGGCACGTGAGCCTGTCCACGCCTAGAACCGCGCTTCTGGGGTGCGCGGCGGTTGCGTTCGTCGCCGCTGCCTGGACAGCGCTCTCGCCGCAGGACGCGGCGCTCTCGCTCCTCCTCGTGGCGCTTGCGCTCGTGCTCTCCGGGTTCGTGTGGCTGGAGGCCGGCACAGGCTCGGCGAAGGAGGTCGCGCTCGTGGCGGTCCTCGGCGGTGCGGCTGCGGCCGGCCGGGTTCTCTTCGTCGCCGTGCCGGGAGTCCAGCCGGTGACCGTCGTCGCCGTCGCGGCAGGGGCCGCGCTCGGCGCTCGTGTGGGATTCGCCGTCGGCGCCGTGGCCGCGCTCGTCTCGAACTTCTACCTCGGCCAGGGCATCTGGACGCCCTGGCAGATGCTCGCCTGGGGCGGCTGCGGCGTCGCCGGCGCCCTGGCCGCGCGCCTGATCCGAAACCGCTGGGCGTTCGCCGCACTGTGCTTCGCGCTGGGCTTCGCGTTCAGCAGCGCGATGGATCTCTGGCACTGGTACAGCTTCTGGCCGCACACCTGGGAGGCGCTGACGGTCGTCTACGCGCGGGGTGTCTGGTTCAGCGTCGCGCACGCGATCGGAAACGTCCTGTTCGCGCTAGTCATCGGTCCAGAGCTTCGCCGGCTGCTGGAGCGGTACGGCCGCCGCCTCCGCGTGGAGGTCGCATGGGTCTGAAGCTCGCCGCGATCGCATCGTCTGCGTTCGCCCTCGCCGCGGCCGCGCCGCCCGACTACGTCGGGTCGCGCCAGCAGCCGGACGGCGGGTTCGCCGAGCCGGGCGCGCGCTCCGACCCTGCCCTCTCGGCCTGGGCCGTCCTCGGGCTGAAGTCCGCCGGACGCATTCCGGACCGCACGGCCGCCTACCTCCGGGACGCGCCCGTAGCGGACACGACTGACCTCGCGCTCCGCGTCATGGCCCTTCGCGCGCTCGGGCAGAGCCCCGAGCCGTTCCTGACCCGGCTGCGGCAACAGCACCGGAAGGACGGTCGCATCGGCGCGCTCGTCAACTCGACGATGTGGGGCGTGCTGGCCCTCCCGAGGGGCGAGACACGGGCAGTCCGCTACCTGCTCCGGCGCCAGCGACGATCCGGCGGCTGGTCGTGGGCTCCGAACGGCGCGCCCGACTCGAATGACACAGCCGCGGCCATCCAGGCCCTTCGCTGGAGCGGCGTCCGCGGCCGGCCGATCCGGCGTGGGCTCGCGTTCATCCGCGGCCTTACGGCCCGAAACGGTGGCGTTCGCCTTACGGCCGGTCGGGAGCCGGACGCCCAGTCGACGGCGTGGGCAATCCAGGCCTACCTCGCCGCCGGCGTGAAGCCTCCCGCGGCCGCCTTCCGTTTCCTCGCCTCGCTCCGGCGGCCCGACGGCAGCTACCGCTACAGCCGGCGCTATGCCGTCACGCCGGCGATCGTGACGGCACAGGTGCTCCCGGCCCTCAGCCGGAAGCCGTTTCCGCTGCGCTGACCCAGCCGGGCTCGGGCCGCCACAGTCGTCCGTCGGCGACGAGCTCGTCGACGAGCGTCTTGCGGTACAGCCAGCTCCAGCTGAACCACCGGTAAGCCTGCCGCTCTGGGGTCACGACGGCCGCGCGCACTGCGGCGACGGTCAGGTCCTCGAGGCCGCCGCCGCCGGACGGCTCCGGGTAGACCTGATCCCAACGGGCGAGCTCCGTGGTGTGTGGATGCGGCCCTTCGGCGGTCGCGGAGACCGCGAGCGAGCGGCTGACGACGGTGCCGCACCGCTCCAGCGGGCTCGTGATGTCCTTGAGCGCCTTCGACGAGAGCCCGAGCTCCTCTCGGAGATCCTCGACCTCGGATGGGCCAGCGGCGTCGAGATGGTCGAGCAGCATGGCCCAGTCGTCCGCCTCCGAATGCATTCGCGCGAGCTCGCTCCGCAGGATCGGGTCGAGCAGAGCGGCGACCTGCTGCGTGACGAGGACGTGCTTCCCGCGATGGATCTTCAGGGCGTACGCGCCCTCGCGGTCGGCAAGCTCGCCGAACCACGGCCACTTGGTTTCCGGCCACTGCCCGAAGCCGCGGCTCGCCGGCAGGTACGGATCCTCGTGGCAGGCCTCGTAGAGGCTCGGCAGCGCCGACTGCTCGGTGCGGGTCATCAGGCCGCGCTCGTGGAGGAAGTCCTCCGCCTCGTCCAGCGTCTCGAGCGCGCGGTCCGGCGTCAGGCGCAGCTCGTAGGCACGGCGCTCCAGGAGCCCGGCGAGCGACTCCATCAGTCCTCGTCGAGGTCGCGGAGGAACGCCTTCGGAGGAGCGGGCTGCCCGTCTCGCCCGACGTAACCCCCCTTCGCCCCGATGACGAGCATCACCAGCTCGTCCGGGCCGGGGTTCGTCACCCGGCGCGCAGTCGTCGACTCCACGTGCAGCATGCCGCCCGGCCCCAGCTCGATCCGGTCGTCCGGCAGGTCGAAGATCGCCCGCCCCTTATGGACGAAGTACAGCTCGTCCTGCTCGTCGTGGTAGTGCGGCCGGCCGACGACGCCCGGCTGGAGCACGAGCACGTTCGCGCCGAATGCGTTGATCCCAAGCCCCCGCCGAACCTTGCGGAAGGTCTCGCTGCCGAGCTCGTCGATGGACGATTGCGCCCAGCCCATGCGCTTGACGCTACCACTCGGCATTCGACCCGAAGTCGTCACTGTCTCGCACCCCACGCGTGCGCCGAACGCGGCTAGCGTCACAGCCGGAGGGAGGCTCGCGGCCGGCCCCGGGCCGGACACGTCGATTCGAGCCGGGCCGGCGCCTCGCTAGCATCGACCGGCAATGGCCGTCGCCTCTCCGGGCACCTACCTCGCCGACCTGAACGCCGCCCAGCGCGACGCGGTGCTGCACACGGAGGGCCCGCTGCTGGTCGTCGCCGGCGCCGGCTCGGGCAAGACGCGCGTCCTCACCTACCGGGTCGCCCACCTGATCTCCGCGGTCGGCGTCCAGCCGAACGAGATCCTCGCGATCACCTTCACGAACAAGGCCGCGGGGGAGATGCGCTCGCGCCTGGAGGATCTCCTCCCTGAGGTCGCCCGCCGCATCTGGATCCTCACGTTCCACGCCGCCTGCGGGCGGATTCTTCGCCGCGAGGCGCCGAGGCTCGGCTACCGGACGAACTTCACGATCTACGACCAGGCCGACCAGGTTCGCCTGGTCAAACAGTGCCTGGAGGAGCTCGAAAGAGATCCCAAACGGTTCGTTCCGCGCGGCATCCACGAGCAGATCTCCACCGCCAAGAACCAGCTGGTCGACCCCGCGGAGTACCGGAAGCGCGTCGAGTCCTTCTACGACCAAACGGTCGCGGACGCGTACGAGCTCTACCAGCGGCGGCTCTTCGCCGCGAACGCGGTGGATTTCGACGACCTCCTGATGCTGACTGTCCAGGTGCTCGAGCGCTTCCCCGAGGCCAAGGAGCGCTGGCAGAAGGCCTTCCGCTACATCCTCGTGGACGAGTACCAGGACACGAACCACGCGCAGTACCGGCTGCTCCAGCTCCTGGCCGAAAAGCACAGGAACGTCTGCGTCGTCGGCGACCCGGACCAGTCGATCTACGCCTTCCGCGGGGCCGACATCCGCAACATCCTCGAGTTCGAGCGCGACTTCGGCGAGACCCGGGTCATCCCCCTCGAGCAGAACTACCGCTCGACGAACACGATCCTCCGCGCCGCGAACACGGTCATCTCGCACAACGCCGAGCGGAAGCCGAAGAACCTCTGGTCCGACCTGGGCGACGGCGACCCCGTCCGCGTCCTCGAGGTCGAGGACGAGCACGCTGAGGCCCGCTGGGTCGCGTCCGAGATCGCCGGCCTCGTCGACGAGGGCGTGAGCGGCGACGAGATCGCGGTCTTCTACCGGACGAACGCGCAGTCGCGGGTGCTCGAGGACGTGCTCGTGCGGAGCGAGATCCCGTACCAGGTGATCGGCGGCCCGCGGTTCTACGAGCGCGCCGAGGTGAAGGACGCCATCGCCTACCTCCAGGTGATCGACAACCCCTACGACGCGGTCAGCATGCAGCGGATCGCGAACCGTCCAAGGCGCGGGATCGGCGACGCCTCGCTCGCCCGGCTCCAGACCTACGCCGACGGACACGGATTCTCGCTCTGGGAGGCGCTCGAGTTCCCCGAGGAGGCGGGACTCGGCCCGGCCCAGGTGCGCGCCGTGTCAGCGCTCCGCAACCTGCTCCTGTCTCTCCAAGCCGGCGCCCTCGAGCTCCCGGTGGACGAGCTCGTAGAGCGGACACTCGAGCGCAGCGGCTACATGGAGTCGCTCGAGGCCGAGCGGACGATCGAGGCTCAGGGCCGGATGGAGAACCTGCACGAGCTGATCGGCGTCGCCCAGGAGTACCAGGCGAGCGCCGAGAGCCCGAGCCTCTCGACCTTCCTCCAGGAGATCTCGCTCTTCTCCGACCAGGACAGCCTTCGCGAGCAGCAGAGCCTCGTGACCCTGATGACGCTCCACAACGCCAAGGGCCTCGAGTTCAAGGCGGTCTTCATGATCGGGATGGAGGAGGGGATCTTCCCCCACTCGCGCTCACTGGAGGAGAACTCGCTGGAGGAGGAGCGCCGCCTCGCGTACGTGGGCATGACGCGGGCCAGGGAGCGCCTGACGCTGACCCATGCCGCCGGCCGGTCGCTCTACGGCTCGCGGAACTACAACCTCCCGTCCCGCTTCCTCGACGAGCTCCCCCAGGAGGAGATCCACCGCGAGCGGCTCCGCCCCTCGTCCTGGTCCGGCTACGGCGCGCCGGTGGCGCGGATCCAGCCGCGAGGCGACAGCCCGGACCTCTCGACCGGCGACGCCGTCCGCCACGGGACGCTCGGCGAGGGGATCGTCACGGCCGTCGAGCCCGGCGGCGTCGTCAGCGTCCGTTTCGCCGGCGAAGACGTCGACCGGCGGCTCGTGCTCGACTACGCGCCGCTGGAGCGGATCGCTTGAGCATCGAGATCCGGCCGGCCACGGCCGGAGAGTTCCCGGACGTCGTGCGGCCGATCATGCACTACTTCGGCCGCTCGCCCAGCGACGAGTTCGCCACTCGCTTCGGCCCGATCATCCCGCCCGACCGCATCCATGCCGCGTGGGAGGACGGCCAGGTGGTCGGCAGCGGCGGGGTGTTCCCGTTCGAGACCGGAATCCCCGGCGGCTTGATCCGCGCCGCGGGGGTGACGCTCGTGGGCGTGCTGCCGACGCATCGCCGCCGAGGGATCTTCAGCGACCTGATGCGGGCGCAGATCGACGACGTCCACGAGCGCGGCGAGCCGCTCGCGTACCTGTGGGCCTCGGAGGACGCGCTCTACGGCCGCTTCGGCTACGGGGTCGCCTCCTTCTGCGGGAGCATCGACCTCTCACGGGATCGCATCGCGTTCGACGGCGGCTTCGAGCCTGCCGGAAAGGTGCGGCTGCTCGACGCCGAGGAAGCGCTGAAGCCGTTCTCCGAGATCCAGAGACTCGCGGCATCCAGGCATCCGGGCATGTTCGTGCGCTCGGAGGACTGGTGGCGCTCCCGCCGCCTCGCCGATCCCGAGTGGGGTCGGGAGGGCGGCGGCGAGATGGTCCGGGCGTTGCTCGAGCTCGACGGGCGACCGGCGGCGTACGCGCTCTACCGCCTGCACTTCTCGGCCGAACGCGGGATCCCGAACGGCTTCACGAGCGTGATCGAAGCGGTGGGCGACTCACCCGAGTCGACGCGGGAGGTCTGGCGCTACCTCCTCGACATCGACTGGATGGGGCGGGTGCGCGCGCACCTGCTCCCGCTCGACCACGAGCTGTTCCTGCTCCTCCGCGACCCGCGTCGGCTTCGCTTCGAGCTGCGCGACGGGCTCTGGGTGCGGCTCGTCGACGTCGACGCCGCGCTTGCCGCGAGGACGTACAAGCCGGGAGAGCCGGTCGTGCTGGAGGTGCTCGACGAGTTCTGCCCCTGGAACGCCGGGCGCTACCGGGTCGGGCCTGACGGCGTCGGGCGGACCGAGGCCGCCGCGGAGCTTCGCATGCCGGTACAGGCGCTCGGATCCGCGTACCTGGGCGGCTTCGGCTTCGGCGAGCTCGCGCGTGCCGGCCGAATCGAGGAGCTCGTCGACGGGGCGCTCGACCGGGCGGACACGCTGTTCCGGGCCGACCGCTATCCGTGGTGTCCCGAGATCTTCTGATCTGACGAAATCGCGCTGCTCGGGCGTTACAGCGTTACGTGGCCCTCGTCGCAGCGCTCGTCACCGTGGTCCTCTGGGCGTCGGCGTTCGTCGGAATCCGGGCGGCCGGCGAGGATCTCTCGCCGGGCGCTCTCAGCCTCGGACGGCTCGCGGTCGGAAGCGCCCTCCTCGGCGTCTTCGTCCTCGCCCAGCGCGGCCGGCTGCCCGGTCGCCGCGACTGGGCGCCGATCGTCGTCTGCGGCGTCCTCTGGTTCGGGCTCTACAACCTGGCGCTGAACGAGGCCGAGCGGCGGGTTGACGCCGGGACGGCGGCGATGCTGGTCAACGTCGGGCCGATCCTGATCGCGCTGCTCGCGGGTTGGCTGTTGAGGGAGGGATTCCCGCGCGCCCTGGTCGCAGGGTGCGCGGTCGCCTTCGCCGGAGTGGTCGTCATCGGCCTCGCCACCTCGGAGCGTGGGGTGTCGGCCGGTTGGGGTGCGGCTCTCTGTGTCGCCGCCGCCGCGCTGTACGCCGGAGGCGTCGTTGCCCAGAAGCCGCTGCTCTCGCGGGCCTCCGCATTGCACGTCACCTGGCTCGCGGCGACCGTCGGGCTCGTGGTCTGCCTGCCGTTCGCCGGGAGTCTGTGGAACGAGCTCGGCGACGCCGACGGCAGCTCGATCGCTTGGATGGTCTACCTCGGCGTCTTCCCGACGGCGATCGGCTTCCTGACCTGGGCGTATGCGCTCTCGCGGACGACGGCAGGGCGGATGGGCGCCACGACGTACCTCGTCCCGCCGATCGCGATCCTCATCGGCTGGATGATGCTCGGCGAGTCGCCGGCGGCGCTCGCGTTCCTCGGCGGCGCGCTCTGCCTCGCGGGCGTCGTGGTCACCCGCCGCTGAATCCGAACGGCCTTCCGCGCGGTAGAACCGACGATGAGAGTCGTGAAACTGCTCGCGATCTTCGCCGCCGGCCTGGCCCTCGCCCTCGCCGGGTGCGGCTCGGACGACGGGAGCGGCGGAGGCGGCGGGGGCACGACGACGAACGGCACGACGACCGAGGAAGACGGCTACAGCCGCTACTGAGCCAGGCTAAACTGGGCGACCCAGGGCGGTTAGCTCAGTTGGGAGAGCACCAGCTCGACAAGCTGGGGGTCACTGGTTCGAGCCCAGTACCGCCCATCACGGAAGGCGCTGGAAACAGCGCCTTTTCTCTTACGCGGCGTCGCTCGAGAGTATCGGAGAGGGCCCGAATCCCTTCAGTACAGAGGAGGGTCAGGTCGCGTGCGCGAGGAGGCGCGGCGATGAGCGCATCGAGGCGGCAATCGGTCACCTCCGGAACTGACATCATCGGGGGATGGGCCAACTTCTCGGCTTCAAGAATGTGGTCTTCCCGACCCGGGACCTTGCCACGAGCGTCGACGCCTGGACAGCGGTGCTGGGGCGAGAGCCGGCGTTCGTGGGCGACGACTTCGCCGTGTTCACGGGCGCAGGCGCGGAGATTGGGCTTTCGGCAGCGCCTTGGGTCGATCATCCGCTCGTCTTCTGGGAGGTTGCGGAGATAGAGGAGGCGCACCGAGCGCTCGTCGCGGCCGGTGCGGTTCCGTTGGGCGAGATTGCCGACGGCTCGCTCGCCGAGATCGGCACTGCAGACGTCACGAACGGGGATCCGGACACAGGAATCGTCGACGTCCCGGGCGGGCGTCTTGGTGTGCTCAAGGCCGCAGACGGCAATCTCGTGGGCCTGCACCAGATTGTTCGCTGACCCCGCAGGGCTTCTGAGCAGCTTGACCTGGCCGGTGAGGGGGTTCAAGATGCACGCGCTGGCAAGGCTGCGGCGGGAGGGACCCATGGCAAGAAGACTGCGCTTGGTGGCCGTGCTGACCTCGGGGCTGATCGCCTCGCTGCTCCTCACGGGAACGGCGCTCGCCCAGGAGCCCAGTCAGGTCACCGGCGTGGGCATCGAGCAGGCGGACGGGTTCGCCGCGCTCAGCTGGGACCCGGTGGCAGGTGCGACCGACTACCAG
>DASZEE010000085.1:0-13137 GCA_035941215.1 Gaiellaceae bacterium | reverse complement strand
GGTAAGAGCGAGCGGCGACCGGCGGCTGGAGCTGCGCACGCTCATCGACCGCGAGTTCGTGAAGGCGTTCACCCATCCAGCCGACTCGGTGGAGGACATCGTCGCAGTGGCCGACGCCGCGATTCCGCTCCTGGAGGAGCTGGGCGACGACCTCGGTCTCGCGAAGGCCTGGTGGCTCAAGAGCGAGGTACACGTGAACGCCTGCCGGTGGGGCGAGCGAGCCGAGAACATCGAGCGGGCCCTCGAGCACGCAAAGCGCGCGGGCGACGTCGGCGAGCAGGCCGCGCTGTCCGCGCTGCTCGGCCAGGCGCTCCACTACGGGCCGACGCCCGTCCCCGAGGCGCTCGCGCGTTGCGATGACTTGCTGACGACGCTGGCGAGCGACCGAACGCTGAAAGCGGGCCTCCAGTGCACGATGGCGGCGCTTCGTGCGATGGAGTGCGACTTCGACGAGGCGCGCAGGCTCTGGGACCAGGCGCGAGCCGTCTACGAGGAACTCGGCCTGCGGGCGCGGCGCGCGGGCGTCTCGCTCGTCGCCGCGGAGATCGAGCTGCTCGAAGGCGATCCGGAAGAGGCGGTGTCCATCCTCCGGTGGGGCTGCCAGACCCTCAGCGAGCTCGGCATGCTCAGCCTGAGGTCCACGATCGCGGCCTTCCTCGCGGACGCGCTCTACACCACGGGCGCGATGGCCGAGGCCCGCAGCTTCGCGGACGAAGCGGCTCGGGACGGAGCGCCTGACGACGTCGTGACGCAGGTGATGTGGCGTGTCGCCCGCTCGAAGGCGGACGGCGACTCGCGGCTCGCCGAGGAGGCGAATCGCCTGGCCCAGACGACCGACTACCCGGATCTCAAGGCCCGAGGGCTCATCGCGCTCGGCGAGGTGGCCGAAGCGCGGGGGATCTACGAGGCGAAGGGCAACGTCGCGGCCGTCGAGCGGCTCCTGGCCCACCAGACCGCTTCGTCGTAGGATCGCCCCAGTAGGCAACGACGCGAGAGGAGGCTGTCATGACGCTCGAACCCGAGCGGAAGAAGGGTCCGTGGAAGAGAGAGGCAGGTGATTTCGAGGAGTTCAAGGAGTCGATCAGAGAACTCCTCAACGAAGAGTCCGAGGGCGTGGAGCGGAGTGTCGAGATCGAAGTGCGGAAAGTAGGGAACCCAATCCACCAGTACCGCATCGTGCTCGGCCCCATTAGCTAGCGAGAGGAGTCAGATGGCTGACCAGGAGCAGCAGGCATTTCCCACGTACACGGGCGTCTCGCAGGGCCGGTTGGGGAAGTTCCGGAAGGCCGCGAAGGACGCGGAGCGCAAGGCTCAGGCCGATCTGGAGCAGAAGGGCCAGTGGCCGCCGAGTGAGCCCATCAAGTTCAAGGCCGACATGTACGTCAGGATCGGCAACCCGATCCACCAGTACGTGGTCGAGCTGACCCAGCAGCCCTAGTCGAGAGGAGACCGAATGGCAGACATCGCGAAGGTCATCACGATCATCGGCCAGTCGCCGGAGAGCTTCGCCAAGGCGGCCGATGCCGCCGTTCAGGAGGCGTCCAAAACGCTGCGCGGGATCTCCGGCGCCGACGTCGTCTCGATGAGCGCGCTCGTCGAGAACGACAGGATCAGCATGTACCGGACGACCGTCAACATCGCGTTCGCGGTGGAGAGGTAGCTACGCCAGCAGCGCGTTTGCGTAGTCGCGGGCGTCGAACGGCCTGAGGTCGTCGAGCCCCTCCCCGACGCCCACGAGCTTGACCGGGAGACCGAGCTCGTGGGCGATCGCGAGCGCGACACCGCCCTTGGCCGAGCCGTCCAGCTTGGTCAGGGCGACACCGGTCACGTCCACCGACTCGCGAAAGAGGCGCGCCTGCTGGAGCCCGTTCTGGCCGGTGGTGGCGTCGACGACGAGCAGGGTCTCGTGCGGCGCGGCCGGTAGGCGTCGCTCGATCACCCTGCGGACTTTCGCGAGCTCCTCCATGAGGTTCGTCTGGGTATGGAGCCGGCCGGCGGTGTCGACGATGACGATGTCGCGGCCCCGCGCCGTCGCGGCTTCGATTGCGTCGTAGGCGACGGCGGCAGGATCTCCCCCGCGCTCCGAGCCCACGAAGTCCGCGCCGGCGCGCCCGGCCCAGATCTCGAGCTGCTCCTCGGCGGCGGCGCGAAAGGTGTCCGCTGCGGCGAGGAGGACGGAGTGGTCGTGCTCGCGAAGCTTCTGCGCCAGCTTGCCGATCGTGGTCGTCTTCCCGGTGCCGTTGACGCCGACGACGAGGATCACCGTCGGCTCGGCGCTCAGGTCGAGGCGTGGCGGCCCACCCAGGAGCTCGGCGGCCTCCTCGCTGAGCGCGGCGCCCAGCTCGCCGACCTCGCCGCGAGCCTCGAGCCGCTGGACGAGCTCGGCCGTCGTTGGCACTCCGACGTCCGCGGCGATCAGCGCCTCCTCCAGCCGCTCCCAGGCTTCGTCGTCGGCCGGGTCGAACGCGGCCGCGGCGATCTGCTCCGTCAGCGCCCGGCGGCTCTTTCCGAGGGAGTCGCGGAGGCGGGAGAGAAACCCGGCCTGCTCGTCCTCCGTTTCGTCCGGCGTCTCGGTGTCGCCGAGAAACTCGCCCCAGCTCCTGGCCATCGCGGGAGGCTAGCCCGAGCAGTTACGCGGCGGCTTCTGCGCCTGCGGAAGCAGCGGGCGGCAGGCGGCGCGAGACGACTTGCGAGACGCCGTCGGCCGCCATCGTGACGCCGTAGAGCACGTCCGCCGCCTCCATCGTCTT
This sequence comes from Gaiellaceae bacterium, assembly GCA_035941215.1. Classification (GTDB taxonomy): domain Bacteria; phylum Actinomycetota; class Thermoleophilia; order Gaiellales; family Gaiellaceae; genus JACDAN01. Next base: position 10,387 of record DASZEE010000085.1, on the reverse strand, counting down.
CTTCTGGTGTGTGATGACGATGAACTGAGCCCGGCCCGAGAAGCGCCGGAGCAGCTCGACGAAGCGGCCGATGTTCGCGTCGTCGAGCGCCGCCTCGACCTCGTCCAAGAGGTAGAACGGGCACGGCCTCGCGAGGAAGAGCGCGAAGAGGAACGAGATCGCGCCGAGCGCCTTTTCGCCGCCCGAGAGCAATGAGAGTCGCGTCACCCGCTTGCCGGCCGGCCGGAGCTCGACTTCGATGCCGGGCACCGCCTCTTCGTCGTCGCCCTCACTCTCCCCGGTCAGCCGGAGCCTGCCGTGGCCGCCGGGGAAGAGCGTCGACGCCACCTCTTCGAAGTGCCCGCTGACGGCGCCGAAGGTCTCGGCGAAGCGTCGCTCGACGGTGCGGTCGAGGTCGTCCCTCAGCTTGGCGAGCTCGTCGAGGCTGCGCTCGAGGTCCTCGCGCTGCGCCGTCAGCTCGGAGAGGGACTCCTTCTCGCGCTCGTACTCCTCGGCCGCGAGCGGGTTCACACGTCCGAGCTCCTCCCGGCGGCGGCCTAGGCGCTCGAGCCGCTCGGAGATCGCGTCGCGGTCGTCGCCCTCCGCCGGCTCGGCTCCCGCCGCCTCCAGCCGCCGCTGGGCCTCGTCGCGTTCGGCCTGGAGGCGCGCGAGCTCGACGTCGATCGCGCCGGAGGCGGTCGCGGCCTCACCGGCCTCGCGCCGGATCTCGGCTTCCGCTCCGCCCAGCCGTCGGAGCTCGTCGGCGAGCCCGGCGGTCCTGCTCGTGCCTGCGTCCGCCCGCGCGCGGAGCGTCGGCTCCCACCGGTCGCTCGCCGAGCCGGCAGCCGTGAGCGCATTCTCGAGCCGCTCGGCGGCCGCGATGTGCGGCCGGTACCGACCGTCGTCGAGCGTCTTCGACCGAGCGGGCTCGTCTACGACGGCGTCCGCCTGCCGCTCCAGCTCCGCGACCTCCTCGGCGACTGCGCGCCGGCGGGCCTCGAGCTCGAGGAGCACCGCCTCCGCGGCCTCGCCGAGGAACCAGACCTCCCGTGTGGCCGGGTCGTAGCCCACGCCTTCGCGGGTAACGGCGACGGTCGACTGCCTCAAGAGCTCCTCGCGCTCGACGATCGCGAACTCGTCGACGATCTCCTCGACGACCACGTTCAGGCTCCCGAGGCCCCTGGTCCGCGCCTCGTCCACGAGCCGGAGCGCCGCCTCCTCGTCGGGCGCGACGACGGCGGCGCCGCGGCCCCGGAGCGCGGCGACGACTGCACGCTCGTCTCCCGGAGCGACCTCCAGCCGCGAAAAGAGAAGCTCGTGACCGGCTTCGGCGAGAGCCCGCGCCGCGGGCGGGACGCCCTCGCGCTCGGCGAGGGTCCGTTCGAGCGCTGCCAGCCGCTCGCGCGCCAGACCCGCCTCCTCGCGCAGCTTCTCGCGTCGCAGGTCCGCGGCAGACGGTCCTGTGCGAAGCCGGGGCCGGCTCGCAGCCTGCCGCAGCGACTCGACAAGCGCCCCCGCACTCTCGCGCCGTAGCTCCAGCCGCTCCCCGGCGCTCTTGAGCCGGTAGAGCGCCGCCGTCGCCGACTCGCGCTTGCCCGCGGCGTCCGCCAGCTCCTCCTCTACGCGGTGGCGCTCGGCGAGCAGCTCCTCGAGCTTGGACTCCGTCCGGCGCTTTGCGTGCTCCGCCGCCGCTCGCCGTTCCGACGCCTCGCCGATCCGCTCGTCGACCGCCGCCAGATCGAGCGTGGCGACCGCCGCCTCGAGCGAGGAGATCTCGCCGCCGAGCTTCTCCGCACGCTGGGCCGCGCTCGCCTGGAGCGCGAGCGGACGGAGCCGCTTCTTGACCTCAGCCTCGATGTCCCGCGCCCGCGCGACGTCCAGCCCGACCCGCGCGAGCTTCAGCTCCGCGCGATGACGGCGGCGCTTGAACTTTCCGAGCCCGGCCGCCTCCTCCACGAGCGCGCGCCGCTCCTCGGGCTTCGACGCGAGGATCTGCTCGACCTTGCCCTGTGAGATGACGGAGCCCGCGGCGCCACCGAGACCGACGTCGGCCAGCAGCTCCACGAGATCGGTGCGCCGAACCGCCGTTCCGTTGATCAGGTACTGCCCCTCGCCGCCCCGGTGCAGGCGCCGCATGACGGAGACCTCGGCCGGGAGCTCGGCGAGCGTGTCGTCCGCGTTGTCCAGCACCAGCTCGACCTGGCAGTAAGGGACCGGCTGGCGGCCGCCAGCCCCGGAGAAGAGCACGTCGTCGGGCTTCTCCGCACGGAGCTCGTTCGGACTGAGGCTCCCCGACGCCCAGAGCAGCGCGTCGGCGACGTTCGACTTGCCGGAGCCGTTCGGCCCGACGACCACGGCGACGCCCGGCTCGAGGCGGACCTCGACCGGTTCGGGGAAGGACTTGAAGCCGCGGATGCGGATGGCGCGGAGATGCACGCCGGCCGAACGCTAGTGGGACCGGCGGATGTCGCTCGCCAAGCCGAACCGAGGCCGGCGAGCCGACTGCTTCGCGGTCCGATGCGTACTCCGAACGACGGGCATAACTCACGGTAGAAGCGCACAACTCGGCACAAAGCTGTTCAGACGGCCAGGAAAAACCAACCGAAGACTGGCTGGTGCGGCCGCAGGCGCGCGCGTACGTTGAGACGAGCCGTCAACCGCACGCCGAAACCATGGAGGAACGAATGACCAGACCAAGGCTGGGTTCACGCCTACCGGTTCTCCTTTCGATCGCAGCCGGGATCGCGGTCGCCCTTCCGGGCGTCGCGGGGGCCTTTTCGTTCGGACCTCCCACCGGATATCCCGTCGGAGGCATCAGGCCGACGTCGCTCGCGACGAGCGACCTGAACGGCGACGCCGTCCTCGACGTCGCAGTCGCCAACACCAACACCGACAATGTCGGCGTCCTCCTGGGGAACGGCAGCGGCGGCTTCGGCGCCCCGGTGTCGTTTGCCGCGGGCAACGAGCCGATGTCGGTCGCCGCCGGTGACCTCGACGGAGACGGCGACGCGGATCTCGCGGTCGCCAACCGGCTCGACAACAACGTCTCGGTTCTCCTCGGCAACGGCCTCGGCGGATTCGGCGCCGCCACCCCGTACACGGCCGGAACACAGCCGCACGCGGTCGCGATCGGCGATCTCGACGGCGATCACAATCTCGATCTTGCCGTCGCGAACCGCGTCTCGGACACCGTCTCGATCCTCCTTGGGGACGGCGCCGGGTCCTTCGGACACCCGACCGACTTCGCCGGCGGCGACGGGCCCTATGCGCTGGCTCTGGGTGACGTCGACGAGGACTCGCACCTCGACGTCGTCGTCGCGGCGTTCGACGCTGATCAGGTGACCGTTCTCCTCGGCGACGGCACGGGCAGTCTCGACGCCCCCGACCTTTACACGGCGAGGAACGGCCCGCAGGGCGTGGCACTCGGCGAGCTGAAGGAAGACGGTCACCTCGATATCGCAGCGGCGAATTTCTTCGCCGACCTCGCCTCGGTGCTGATGGGCGACGGCTCCGGCGCGTTCGCGCCTCAGGCGAGCTTCGGCGGCGGCGACGGTCCGAAGTCGATCGCGATCGGCGATCTGGACGGCGACGGGCACAACGACCTGGCGATCGCGTCGTCCGAGAGCGACTCCGTCACCGTGCTGAAGGGCGACGGCAGCGGAGCGTTCGCCGCCGGCGAGAGCTTCGCGGCGGGCGACAACCCGTCGTCGATCTCGATCGCTCAGCTCAACGGTGCCGGGCTTCCGGACCTCGTGGTCGCCGACCGCTTCGGCGAGCTCGTGTCCGTGCTCCTCAACCAGGCTTCGCCGCCCGACACGACGGCGCCGGTGCTGACGCTGCCCGGGAACGTCGTCGTCAACGCGACAAAGCCCTCGGGCGCCGTCGTGACGTACGCGGCCTCGGCGACCGACGACCAGGATCCGTCGCCGGCAGTCAGCTGCATGCAGGCGTCGGGCTCGACGTTCGCGATCGGCACGACGGCGGTCAACTGCACGGCGACGGACGCTGCCGGCAACTCCTCGAACGGCTCGTTCAACGTCGTCGTCCGTGGTGCGCCCGAGCAGCTCGTCGACCTGATCGACAGGACACGCGCACTGCGCGGCCTCGTCCCGGTTCATCCGGCGCTCAGAGCCCAGCTGCAGCACGTGTTCGCCTGCATCATCCAGCGGAACCGCAGGGTCGCCTGCAGCGGCCTCGACATCTACATCTTCGTCGTTCGCGTCGCCGGCGGCGCACGCTGGATCACGCACGCACAGGCGAACAGCCTGGCGGCGGACGCGATGCGGATCAAGGCCGTCATCGGCTGCTAGCTCTTCTGGGGTCCGCGCCGTCCGCTGTGGCGGCGCGGATCTCCACTCCTACGGGCCGGTCATCAGCGCCAGGTCAGCATTTCGCCCACAGAACGCCGGAAGGCACAGAGTTCTTCCCTAGGCGGCGCGGACCTTCTCGAGAGCCTGCTTCGCCGCTTCCTGCTCGGCGGCCTTCTTCGACGAGCCGATGCCGATGCCCGCGTGGTCGCCGTCAATCACCGCGGCCGAGGTGAACTTCCGGTCGTGCGGCGGCCCTTCCACCTCGAGCACGGAGTAGCTGACCTGCCGCCCGAGCGCGGCGAGCTGCTCCTGCAGCTCGGTCTTGTAGTCGACGTGCGTCGTGGCGGCGTACTCGATCCGCCCGCCGAAAGCATCGACGATCGCTTCTTCGATCGGCTCGAAGCCGTGCTCGAGGAAGAGCGCCGCCAGCGCGGCCTCGAGGAGCGCCGCCAGGACGTTGCGGTTGCGCGAGAGGCGATCGAGCTCCTCGGGCGGGACGATGCCGTCGCCCTTGTCCACGAGGCGGCCGCCGAGCCCGAGCTCGCGGGACACCACGGCGCAGCTCGCCCGGGAGACGACGTGCGAGCGGATCTTCGCCAGCCTGCCCTCCGGCAGATCGGGATAGCGCTCGTAGAGCGAGCGCGCGACGGCGAGCTCGAGGACGCTGTCCCCGAGAAACTCCAGCCGCTCGTACGAGGACGCACGGTCGGGTGCCCACGACGGATGCGTGAACGCGTTGTCCGCCCGTTCGGCGGGCAGCTCGTTGATCAGCCGCGCGAGACGGCCGTGCTCGCGGTGCGGAGCCTGGCTACTGGTGCGACGTGACGTATTCGACAGCCTGACCGACCGTCTGGATCTTCTGGGCGTCCTCGTCCGGGATCTTGATCCCGAACTGATCCTCGAGCTCCATGATCATCTCGACGAGGTCGAGCGAGTCGGCGCCGAGATCCTCCTGGAAGTTCGCTTCCTCCGTGATGTCCGCTTCCTCCACGGACAAGCGCTCTGCCAGGACCTCCCTGACGCGCTCGTAGACTTCGTCGCGGGACGCTGCCATGTGACCTCGCTTACGTTCGATGGACTGAGAGCGCGCCGATTCTACGGGACCGGCGTGCGGAGCGGCTCGACTTCCCGTCCGCGGTAGGTCTTGCACGTCGGGCACATCTGGTGCGGCCGCTTGGGCCGATGGCAGACCGGGCACTCGTTGACCCGCGGGGCCTCGAGCTTGTGCGTTGCGCGGCGCTTGTCGCGGCGCGCCTTCGACGTTTTCCTCTTGGGGACTGCCATCGCGGCGGCGGAGTATAGCTAGGGTTCGCGGCGAGCCCTGGGCTCGAACTATGCGCGTTCGCTGATCGACACATCCTCGTTTCTCGCCCGATCGGGCGTTCCGTCGATCAGGAGGACCCATGCAAGCCGCGCTTGCCGCCGTGAAGATCACGAAGAGCTACGGCGCCGAGACGATTCTCGACGGCGTCTCGCTGCTCGTGCCGCCCGGTGCCCGAATCGGCGTCGTCGGCCCGAACGGCAGCGGGAAGACGACGCTGCTCCGTCTGCTTGCGGGGATCGAGCCGCCTGACGGTGGCTCTGTCGAGCGCCGTCCCGCGTCTCTGACGGTCGGCTACCTGGCTCAGAAGCTCGACGCTCGGGCCGACGAGGCACTCAGCGAATACCTGGAACGCCGCACCGGCGTCGGGCCTGCAGCCGCGGAGATGGACTCGCTCGCTGCGCAGCTCGGAGGCAACCCGGCGCTGACCGAGGCGCACGGCGAAGCACTCGAGCGCTTCCTCTCGCTCGGAGGCGACGATTTCCCCGCGAGGGCCCGCGAGGTTGCCGCCCGCGTCGGGCTCGGCCCCGACCAGCTGGAGCGGTCGCTCGGAGCGCTCTCGGGCGGCGAGGCAGCTCGCGCGAAGCTCGCGGCGATCCTCCTCTCGCGCTTCGACGTGCTGCTTCTGGACGAGCCGACGAACGATCTGGACTTCGACGGTCTCGAGCTGCTGGAGCGGTTCGTGCGGTCGACGCGGAGCGCACTCGTGCTCGTCTCGCACGACCGGGCGTTCCTCGAAGAGGCGACCGAGCGGATCGTCGAGTTCGAGGCTGAGACGCGGCGGATCCGCGAGTTCGCCGGCGGCTGGGCCGAGTACGAGCGGCTGCGCGAGGTCGGGCGACGGGGCGACGAGGCCGCCTACGCACGGTACGTGGGCGAGCGGGCACGGTTCCAAGACCTTCTCCGCACACGGCAGGGGGAGGCGCGCGTCGCCGGACGCATGAGCGACCGGCGCGGGACGCACGCTCTGATGTCCAAGGTGCGCGCGGCCGAGAAGCGTCTCGGACGGCTCGACGAGGTCGAGAAGCCGTGGTCGCCCTGGCGGCTCCAGCTCTCACTCGGGTCGCAGCGGGCGGGCGACCTCGTCGCGCGGCTGGAAGCCGCAGTCGTCGAGCGAGGCGGTTTCCGGCTGGGGCCGGTCGACCTCGAGTTGCGGCACGGGGACCGCCTTGTGATCACGGGACGGAACGGCGCCGGCAAGACGACGCTGATCCGCGCGCTCCTGGGCGACCTGCCGCTCTCCTCCGGCTCGCGCTACGTCGGCCCAGGCGTCCGGTTCGCGGAGCTCGAGCAGGATCGCGCCTGGCTGGACTCGGATCGGCCGCTGCTCGAGCTGTTCCGGGAGCGCTCGAGCCGGCCTGTCGAGGAAGCGCGGACCCGGCTGGCGAAGTTCGCGCTGCGCGGCGCCGAGGTGACGAGGCCGGCGTCCTCCCTCTCACCGGGAGAGCGAACTCGCGCCATCCTGGCGCTCCTCTCCGCCCAGGGCGCGAACGCCCTCATCCTCGACTAGCCGACGAACCATCTCGACCTCGAGGCGATCGAGCAGCTGGAGCTGGCGCTGGAGGACTTCAAGGGCACGCTCCTCCTCGTCACCCACGACCGCCGTTTCCTCGAGCGGGTGGCGCCCACGACGGAACTTCGGCTCTAGAGCTTCTCCTTCAGCTCCTCGAGCGCGGCCCACCGAGGGTCGCTGCGCTCCTCGACATGCTCGTGCGGATTCTCGTTCAGATCTTCTCCGCACATGGGGCAAAGACCGGCGCAGTCCTCACGGCAGAGGATCTGCTCGGGCAGCTCGAGCGCGACGGCGTCCCGCGCCCAGGCCGACAGGTCGAGCCGGTTCTCGGTCACGTACTGCGTTCGCAGCTCCTCGGCGTCGCCGGGATTCGTCGCCTGGTACTCGCGGGCGGAGACCGGCAGTTCGACGACGGCGTCCTTCAGGCAGCGAACGCAGGGGCCGTGAAGCCGGGTGCGGAAGCGAAGCTCGAACGTCGTCCCACTCGAGCCGCGGCCGATCACGAGCTCGGTGGGCACCTTTTCGGGCACGGGCAGGTAGCGCTGCCCGCCGAGGTCGAACGGTGCGAGCTCGATCTCCTGCTCGTCGCGGTACTCCTCGCCGGGGCGGAGCTTGGCCTGTCTGAGGTCGAACGTGGTCACTTCGAGCCAGGGTAGCGCTCGGCCCACTGCTGATCGGCGATCGGTTCGAAGAACGCCAGCGCCTCTTCCTCGGAGGGATGATTCCGAATGTTCTCCTCTGCGAAACGCGCCGCCAGCGGCCAGTCGCTCGCGACGACGCGGTCGGCGAATGACTCGTTGTCATAGCTCGTCTGGCGATGCTCGACGCCGGGTCCGAGCGCGAGCCAGTGCGCCCCCGGGCCGCCGTACGCGAGGCCGACGCTGCCAGCGTTCAGCACGCGGATCCCGTCGACAACCCTGTCGAACTGCATGTGTGTGTGGCCGCAGACCACGACGTCCGCCTCCACGCCGGTCAGCATGTCGCGCAGCCGCTCGTCGGGCGTCGTCCGCAGGATCATCTCCTCGTCGCTCCGCGGCGAGCCGTGGCAGAACAGCACGCGGCCCACGCCGGCCACATCGAGCTCGAGCGTTTCCGGGAGCCCGGCGATGAACTCCCGGTGCCGATCTTGCAGCTGCGAGACGACCCAGTCCCCGGCCAGCCCACCGGGCGGAATCTCCTCGCTCAGGAGCTCCCGGTCGGCATTGCCGCGGATGACGAGCGCGTCCAGCTCCATGATCCGGTCGAGAGTCGCGGCCGGAACCGGCCCGGCCGCGAGGTCTCCGCCGAAGACGAGCGTCGCATCGCCTGCCTCTGCGAGCACGGCCTCGAGCGCCGCGGGATTCCCGTGGACGTCGTAGAGCGCTGCTACAGCCACCGGCCGCGCCGGCAAAGCCGTCACGGCCTCAGTCGGCGCCGCCGAGTCGGCGCCTCAGGCCTACTGGTACGGCTGGTCGTCGTTGGAGCCCGGGCTGGCGATGCCTGCGACGACGGTCTCCTGCGAGCGCTCGTGCAGCCGCTCGCGGCCGCGCTTGACGGCCCCGAGGAACTTGTCGAGGTTCACCTCGAGCGTCGAGAGGATGCTGTCGGCCCAGTCCTCCATCTCGAGCCGCGTCTCGCGTGCGGATCGCCGCGCCTCGTCGATGATCTCCTGCGCCTGCCGCTCGGCGAGCTTGACGATCTCGGTCTGCGAGGCCTCGCGAACCGCCTGCTCCCGGGCTTCGCCCAGGATCCGGTCGCATTCGCGCTTCGCCTCGGCGAGCATCTCCTGCCGCTCCTTGACGATCCACCGGGCCTGCTTGATCTCCTCCGGGATCGTCGCCCGCATCTGGTCGAGGATCTCGTAGATCTCCTCACGGTCGATGCGCACCTGGTCGGTCAGGGGCACGGCCTTCGCGTTGTGCACGAGGTCGTCGAGCTTGTCGATGAGAACGAGGACGTCCATAGGCTGGGAATGTTACTCGGAGGGGCTGACGGGGGCCCCGGGCCGGCCGTCGCCGTACAGCTCGCGCAGCCTGGCAGCCACCGTTTCGGGCACGAGCGCGTCCACGTCGCCGCCGTATGCGGCGATCTCCTTGACGCCGCTGGAGGAGACGAAGCTGACCTCCGGGCTGGCCATGACGTAGACGGTCTCGATGTCGGGCGCGAGCGTCCGGTTCAGCTGGTTCATCTGGAATTCCCACTCGAAGTCGGAGATCACGCGGAGGCCCTTCACGATCACCTTGGCGTCCCAGCGGCGGGCGAAATCGACGACGAGCTCCTTGAAGACGTCGACCTCGACGTTGTCCACGCCGGACAGGGCGTCCCGCAGGAACTCGACGCGCTCGTCGACCTTGAACATCGGCTGCTTGTGGGCCGGGCTCCCGACCACGCCCACGACCACGCGGTCAAAGATCTCCGCCGCACGCCGGATCACGTCCACGTGGCCGTTCGTGACCGGGTCATAGGTGCCGGGGGAAATCGCGGTGATCACGGGTGCTCGAAGAGGGTGAGGCGGGCGGAGCCGTACTTCCGGCTCGTCCGCTTGGCCAGCGGGAGCTCGGGCTCCTCCTTCGCATGGGTCTCGACCACTGCGAGCCCGTCCTGCGCGAGCACGGCGGGAAGGTAGAGCGCGATGCGGTCTTGCAGCGAGGAGAACATTCGATAGGGCGGGTCGAGCAGCACGAGATCGTAACGCCTGCCCGCCGCGGCCTCCTCGGCGAGAACCTGGATCGCGTCCCGATGGAGGATCGTGGCGCCTCTGAGGCGCAGCTTCTGGACGTTCTGGCGAATCGAGTGGTAGGCGGCCTGGTCGGCCTCGGCGAAGACCGCGCTTGCGGCGCCCCGGGAGAGCGCCTCGAGCCCGTACGCGCCCGAGCCGGCGAAGAGGTCGAGGACCGACGCGCCGTCGACGGGCCCGATCAGATTGAAGGCGGCCTCGCGGACACGATCACCGGTCGGCCGGGTGTCGTGCCCCTTCGGCGCGAAGATCTTCGTGCCGCGCTTCTCGCCGGCGATGATTCTCACGCCGCCGGTTCGCGGTCGGCGAAGAGGCGGTCGACCTCGTCGTTCAGCGGACCCTCGTAGTCGACGAGATCTTCGGCCACCTCCCGCGCCCGCTCGAGCAGATCGCGGTCGGCCCGCAGGCGCGTGAAGCGGAACTCCGAGAGGCCCGCTTGGCGGGTGCCCAGCAGCTGCCCCTCTCCCCGTAGCTCGAGGTCGACCTCGGCGAGCTCGAACCCGTCCGTCGTTCGCACCAGCGCCTCGAGGCGCGCCTGGGCGGCGTCG